>CAYTVR010000007.1:16496-72664 GCA_964441245.1 uncultured Saprospiraceae bacterium
TAATTCTATCTAATTTTTTGTTATAAATTGTTCGTTTGAATAAAAAAACATTTCTATTACTCTCGGTTCTAATCGCAAGTGTGGTTTCTTTTTGGACTTGTAGTTACAAACCATATACTCAAGGGAAACGCTTGTATCAAGCTTTTTGTGCCAATTGCCATATGGATAATGGAGAGGGACTCAGAAGTTTGTATCCACCATTAGCCAACTCTGATTATCTCGAAAAAAATCATGATCAATTAGCTTGTATCATAGCTAATGGTATGAGTGGAAAAATAGTAGTCAATGGAAAAGAATACGATCAAGCCATGGCTGGGGTGACTGCTCTAAACGATATTGAAATCAATAATATCATCAACTATATCAATCATGCTTGGGGTAATAATTTAGGAAAAAGTAATATTGTAGATGTTCGTGCTAAATTAAAAGAGTGTAAATAGTCATTTGAATACTATTCAACATTCAACCATGATGATCCATTTTTCTATTTTACGACTCTACTCCAAATCTATAGGCAAAATCTGAGAACTCGATAATTCCTTCATTTTTTAACTCGTCTAGTACAAAATTACCTTGATCATAAAAGGAACTTATTAATCTTCTAGTACTCTATAAGCTTATTTCTTAAAATCAATTTGAGATTTAAAACTCGATTCAATTAACTTTATCTAGTAAACAAGATTGGTCACACCTTCCTCAAACCATTGACTACCAACAACATATACTCTAATTGCTTAATAAATGACCTACTTATAGTGAGGCGTTTAATGCTATATATATGACAGGAAATTAATTAGTTTAAATACCCCAAATCTGTAAAAAGTGTGTATTTTTGGGCAGTTCAATCTAATAATATACCTTATTAAACTTATGAAGAATTTTTTGACACTATCTTTTCTATTTTTGGTCGTTGGATTATTTGCTCAAGCTCCTATTAATGATGAATGTGATGGCATCATCGATTTGGGAGTCGTACCTTTTTGTCCAATGGATACCTTTTTTACTAATCTAAATGCCACAGAATCTAATATTGGGAATGACAATGTTCCATTCGGATGTAATCCAGGTGGTGACTGGACTTTTACGGGACGAGATGTCTGGTTTTCCTTTATTACAAGTGATACGATCGAAGACTATACGATAACCTTGACTGGAATTACTGACGGTATGGGGTCGGATCCATTGTCAAATCCTCAAATTGCGATTTATCGTGGAGATATTTGTGGCTTCGATGAAATGGCTTTGTTTTACTGTGCAAGAGCAGAAAACGATGGAGATAATGCACTTTCGTTTGATATTGCAAATCTAGATACCGAGACAAAATATTTTATTCGAGTCAATGATTGGTCTTCTACCGCTGGAAGTAATGCTGGTTCGTTTCAACTTTGTATTGAGGAGGAAGACCCAATCAATGTTATTGATGAAATGGGATCAACTTCATGTACAGGAGAATTATATGATTCTGGTGGACCAGATGAAGATTATGCTCCCGATGAAAATAATTCATTTACGATTTGCCCGTCGGCACCAAATGACGCCTGTGTCACTTTTGGCTTGACCTACTATAACCTAAACGATGGAGATTTTATCAATTTTTATGATGGAGATGATGTAGACACCGGTCTTCCTATTGGTTCTGTAGGAGGTGGTAATTTTACTGGTGGAGCTGTGTGTTATGAAGTACAAGCATCAAGTGGATGTTTAACCGTAGAAATGACTTCAGATAATGCCATGCAATTTGAGGGATTTGCTGGGATGTGGGAATGCTCTACTGAACCTTGTGAACCAGCCGCCCCAATTACGGTTGATACCAATATTGATGATCAAGATATAGTTGATGCCATCACGACTCCACAAACACAAGTGACCATTAGTGATATCATTTGTGAAGAGGGGCAATATGGTACTTTTCTGGCTGGTGATGATACTAATTTAGGTTTGGAAAAAGGCTTATTATTGACTTCTGGTGAAGTGGTTAATTCGGTAGGTCCCAATAATTTAGGAGGTTTAGGTACTAACCTAGCAGCACCAGGTGATAGTATATTAGATTTGCTGTCTATCATTCAAGGAGATACGCTTGAATCTTTTGATGCTTGTATAGTCGAGTTAGAAGTTTTTGTTGCGACGAATGAATTGAACTTTGAATACATATTTGGATCTGAGGAATATCCTGAATTTGTGAATATTGACGGAGGTGGTTTCAATGACATCTTTGCCTTCTTAATTTCTGGACCTGGTATTACCGATCCGGATTTGGGCTTGCAAAAAAACATTGCTTTAATACCTGGAACAGATGATCCGGTCGAAATCAACTCTGTAAATAACTTGGTCAATTGGGAATATTATAGAAATAACGACGATGGACAAAGCGTCCAATATGATGGCCTTACAAGTGACTTTCAAGGATTCAAAAAAAGTTTAACCGCTACCGCTCAAGTCGAACCTTGTAACACCTATACCTTAAGGTTAGGAATTGCAGATAGAGGAGATGGTATTTGGGATTCAGGTGTTTTTATTGGAGAGTTAGTTGGTGCAACACCTGGTTTGGATTTTGTATCCAACCTAGAGCTTGAAAGTCTTGTTGAATCTTGTACAGGAGATGAGGATCAAATTGTATTAAGCTTGAATAATGAGGCTGAAGAAACTCAAGTCTATGATGTGGTCATTGGTGGTACTGCCACAAGAGATGTAGATTATACGCTAGACATGCCTGCAACGGTTACCTTACCTTCCGGTGAAAATTCTTTTGAATTTAATATCGTACCTATTGCCGATGGATTTAACGAAGGTTCAGAAACCATTACTATCACTTTAACCAATAACTTTGGTTGTGGTGTAGTTGAATTACAAACACTGACGATTAATTTGTTAGATCAACCTCAACTTCTCATTAATCTAGGAGTAGATTCGGTTAAGGTTTGTCAAGACAGTTGCATTACTTTGACAGCAACAGGAGTGACAGAGTTCGACTGGTTTCCTTCAGACCAGTTTTTTAATAATCAATTGAACGAACAAGTATATTGTCCTACCTCCAGTGAAATGATTCGAGTAGAAGGAAGCATTAGTGATTTACCAGGCTGTTTTACTGAAGATTCTATTTTTGTGGAATTCATTGATCCGAGTATTGAATTGATGACCATGGATATCACCGATATTTGTCAAGGAGATAGTGTTCGTTTGGATGCGGTCAATAATGTCGATAATCTCAATTTGATTTGGGCACCCGAAGCGGGTTTGAGTGATCCAACCAGTTCCACTCCTACTGCATTACCTAATCAAACGACTACTTATGTAGCTTCCGTTAATCAATTTGGATGTATTGTTACTGATGAAATCACGATTAATGTTGATCCATTTGATTTTCCCGAAGTGATTGATGATGTTTTGATTTGTACGGGGAATCCATTACAATTGGCAAGTACCATTAATGAAACGACTACAGAATATCAATGGACACCAGATAATTTTCTTGATGCAGACGACATTGCTGGTCCTACCGCTATCATTTTAGATGAAGGAAATTATACTTATACTCTAACCGCAACAAGCGCCAACGGCAACTGTGATGCTACCGAAACGGTTAACCTAGAAGTACTCGAAGCAAGAATAGAAGTTTTAGAACCTGATACTGTTTATATTTGTTTGGGAGATAGTGCTCAACTCAATGCAACGTCCAGCGCTGGTGCAGTTGGTATACAATGGAGTCCATTAGATTCACTCATCGGTGATTCTTCTGCTTTAAGTATTATCGTTAACCCAACAATATCAACTTGGTATTACGCCACTTTAACTGTTGGAAGTGCAGAAACTTGTTCCGTAATCGATTCTGTTTATGTTCGTGTAGATTCCTTACCAGATCTTACTGTTGATTTACTCCCCTTAAAAGACCCTTACTGCCCAGGTGAAATTGTCACATTGGTCAGTCCTACTTTTGAGCCAACGGCATATCCAGATATTCAACATTTGTGGCAACCTAATGCTGGTTTTGAAACTGATTCTACTTTCTTAAACTTAGTCATCAGAACGATTCCAGATACGATTATATACCAAAGGTTTACCACCAATAATGCTTGTATGGAAGTCACCGAAGTTCAGGTCAACACTGTGGATCCCATTATTTTACTGACAGAAGATACGACTGCATGTGTCGGTGATGTCGTCCAATTAATGGCTTCGACTGAAGATGCTGAGGCAGAGTTTACCTGGGATCCGGAATCAGGATTGAGTTGTGCGGATTGTCCAATGCCTACTCATACGGTAACTGCTACACAAACCTATAATGTTTCCGCTGATGTTTATGGTTGTCCGGCCATGAATTCTGTTACGATCACTGCTATCCAAAACCCAGCGTTAAACTTGGTAGATGATCCAACGATTTGTGTAAGTAATAGTATTATTTTAAATACTTCTACTGATCCTGATGCGACTTATCTTTGGAGCTCAGATGATGATCCAACCTTTACGAATTTCACTAGTTCCATGCCGAATGTATCTCCTGACTTTACCTCAACTTATACGGTCGTTATGTCAAAAGATGGTTGTCCAAGTATCACAGAAGATATCACGGTTACGGTCATTCAACCTGCTGTTCTTGATGCTGGTCCAGATCAATCTGTTTGTGTCAATAAATGGGCATCATTTGAGGCTGTAGCTACACCAGATATAAATGGTACTTATCAATGGAATACTGGAATAGGAGCAGATGTAGCAGTTCAACCAAATACTCCAGGACGAGAATTATATTATGTAACTTATAATAATAATTGTCAAACTTTGCGAGACACCTTATTCCTGACTGTTTTTCCTTCTGAACAAATTTTACCTATTCAGTTACCTGAAAATTTCAATACTGAAAATAACTGTTTCGACGAAGGAGACACCTATGTTTTAAATGTTGCAACAGATACTACTTATTCCGGAACGACTGTTGAATGGTTTCAAAACTCTAGCTCCATTGGTACTGGACGAATGATACAGGTTCAACCTATTGAAGGTCCAATTACCTATAGAGTAGATGTGACGACAGCCAATGGTTGTGTCACTTCTGGAAGTCTCAACAATATTGAAGTATGCCCTGCTCAAGCAGCAGTTCCTAATGCTTTTACACCTGATGCAGATGGAGAAAACGATTATTTCAATGTGGTGACTCAAGGTCTTTATGAAGGAGTTATTTCTTTCAGAGTTTGGGATCGATTTGGTGAATTGGTTTATAATAATCAAAACGAAGGTCGAGGATGGGATGGAATGTATAAAAATAAATTGATGCCCTCTGATGTTTATTTATATCATATCGTTGTCCGAAAATTTACTGGAGAAGAGCAAGACTTTAGAGGTGATGTTACCTTGATTCGTTAGGAATCAAAAACAGTCCTTCTTGTTATTAAAAAAGCCAGCAGTTAAAATTAACTGCTGGCTTTTTTAATATTTTTAATAACTCAACCTAATCTAACTGATTAATTATAAGCACTAAAATTGATGCTTAAAAAGACCAACTAACATTGATCGATGAAACAAAAACATCTATTCCCATAAGGGAAAAGTCTAATGAAAATCATACTTAAAAATATTGACCACTACCCCATCTTCTCCTGTTGTTTCTTCTTTTATCAATAAATCATTTTCATCTCTAAAGTATGCTTTTTCTTGAATTAAGCGCCCATTGGCGAAAGCACGAATTTGCTTCACCAATTGATTGGCCTCATTAAATTCTCCTTTATCTACAATTGAATAGCCTTTTTCATGATCTTGGATGCGGTGTTCGATTTGATTGCCATTGGCATCATAAACGACATCATCCACTCGAATCGATTGCTCATCTTTATCGTATGCCTCCATGAATGTCAAGCGTCCTTCTACATCAAATTCATAATCATAAAAATGCGTAAACGCTCGTCCATCTCCATATTCAAATTGCCGTTCTATCGCCCGCCCACTATCATCATAACTCGCTACTATTCTACTTTCCAAAACTCCTTCTTCTCCATAAATTCCCTCTTCCAAAACTCTTCCTTCCATATCAAATTTTCGAAACTCTTTAGCTTCCAAATATCCATCTGGGTCAAGCGTCTCAATCTCCGTACTGTTCTCTGCTACATTTCGTTTATAATTTACATTTGAAATAGAACCATCGCGATACAGAATCGTTTTCTTTTCTATTTTTCCCTCTTGTGTATAAGCATAAGTCACACTTTGATCTGGTTCTTTATCCATGCTGTAATGTGCTTCTGTCAATACTCGATTCTCGCTATCAAATGTTCGAATCGTTTTAGATACTGATTGACCGTCATAAGAAAACTGCTCAATTGAAATTTGATTACCCGCTGGATCTCGCTCTTCTTTCATGAATGGAATTCCTTCAGCAGGAGTTTCATCATTGATCAATATGGTGGTAATGGTTTTTATCTTTTGTTCCATTTTTAAATGAATGTTACTTAAATGTTTTTGTGTTGGTTGTATTTTTTTCTAAAAATCTATCATCTGAACTTCGAAAAGCGCTATACTTAAAATTTAAATGTTGCTCCCAAACTTGGAAGAATCGGTAATTGATCTTGTCTTTCATATTTAACACGGTCGAAGAAAAAGATATTTTTTCGATCATAAACATTGGTTACACTAGCGGTCAATTCAAGCTTAGAATATTTGCTAAATGTAAAGGTCTTTTTTAAAGAAAAATCCATCCTATGATAAAAAGGCAAACGACCTGAGTTTCTATCTTCAGAAAAAATGATTCCTAGATCAGCATTTTCAGATAAGAAATCACTGGAGATTCCATCTTGTAGATTATAATTAGTATAAAAGCTTTGAGTCAAGCTAAAAGGAAAACCAGATCCCATATTCCATCGCAAACCAAGCTCCCAATCTAAATCAGATCCAAAAGAATAAGTCGTCAAAAAATTCAAGTTGTGTCTTCTATCGAAAACAGTCGGATAATCCTGTACTCCATCAAATCGATCAACATAACCCAAAGAATAAGCCAACCAAACATAGACTTGAGGACTGGTATATTTTATCAAAAAATCAATTCCGTATGCATCTCCTGTTTCTGTAGTAAACTCAGGATCTGCTTCCGATAATTTATTTCTATTGATATTAATCAACTGGGTGAATTTCTTATAATATGGTTCTACATTGAATTCTATTCTATTGGTCAAATCAAATTCAAAGCCTGCTACCGCATGAATCGATCTTTGTAATCTATCCTTTGTTTTTTCTCTTGTCCCGGGCTTGAAAATAGTTTCTTCTGGGCCAGCTAAAAACCCTACAAAAAGATTCACAATATCTTCCTCATTTACGGTACTGACCAAGTTTTGAGAATAAAGTCCTCCCGCAGCTTTAAAGCGCATCCAATCTGTAATATTGTACTTCAATCCAAAACGAGGCTCCAAAGATAACTTAGGCTGCGAAGCATAAAATTGCATTCGAAAACTTGGTTCCAATACCAATTTATTGAATTTCATTTTATACTTAATAAAAGCAGACAATTCAGAAGTAAAATCTTTTTGCTGAAAAGTAATCCCAAAAGGATTTACAAACTTAAAATCCGTATTAAAACCACTGAATTCAAAACCATATTTCAACTCATTGTCTCTTTCAAAATAGGTAAAATCCAAGCCTGCAGAATAACTCGTGATCCCACTAGTACGTGGATCATCAACTCCTTCTTGCAAGCCAATATCATATTTTGAAAAGGCTACCGTTCCACCAATAATAAAACTTGAATTGGGTGGAATCAAAGTAAAGTTTGCCCCTGCTCCAAAAGTCTCCCAATCAAAAGTGGCTAAATTTTGAAAATCAACTTTATCTTTAAAATTAAAACCAAAAAGATTGAACTTAGAACCATTTCCTGTTACGAAAGATAATTTTCCGTAAAGGTCTGTAAAACTATAAGGCAAGCCTACCGAATCTGTCGCATAGCTATAAAGATCTTTTGACGTTCGATCTAGGTAAGAATGTTTTCCTGTAAAGATAAAAGAAGTACTTCCACCTCCTTCTTTTAATTTTTTGATTGGTCCTTCTATCAATACTTTAGATAAAAATGGATTCGCAGATACTACTCCTCCCAATCGTTTTTTATTTCCCTCTCGAGTTTTGATATCCACAATCGCAGAAACTCTTCCTCCATAATCCGCACTAAATCCACCTGTCAATACATCTACACTTCTGATCGTCTCCGTTTCGAAAACAGAAAAGAAACCGATCGAATGAAAGGGATTGTAAATAGTCATTCCATCCAATAAAATCTTATTCTGAACAGGAGAACCACCTCTAATATATAATTGACCACCTTGATCTCCAGTCAAAATAACACCCGGTAAAACAGTCAGATATTGAGCAATATCTGGTTCTCCTCCAATCGAAGGTAGAGATTTGATTTGCTTAGCAGTAACGGTAACCGAAGATATTTTAACTTCACTTTTCGCCGTTTCTCTTTTGGCAGAAACATCAACAGCTTTTAGATTCACTCCAGATTCTACCATGTAAAGACTCTTATAAATGATCCCTCCTTTATTTACTTTTACCTCCATTGCGATGCTATCGTAACCAATATAAGTAGCCACCAATTCCTGCGCTCCTTCTGGTACATCGGTAATATTATAAAACCCCTCTAGATCGGTATTGGTCCCTAGAGTAGTTCCTTTGACCACGATGTTACAAAACGGAATAGGCTCACCAGTATCTTTATCATAAATATTTCCACGGATATTACCAGTTTGAGCTTGTATACTTAGAGAGGTGAGAAAAAAAAGAAACGCTAGTACAAATTTATTCATTTCAATGGAGGTTTTAGTATTCAAAGATAAGTGTGCAAATATAAGGGCATTTCTAATGTTGACCTTAAAAATAAAGACAATCTTTTAAGAGAAAGTTGCTTTTAACATCTAAAAATGTCGGATAATAGTGATTTGTGATCGATGAGGAGGACTCCTAAATGGAATATGAGCATTGATTCCTTTTAACTTATCTGGAAAGTAATTGGTGTGTTTACCCATCTAAATCGCCTAATCCTTGACGAATGATCTCAGGCTGATCTCCTATACAATTGACAACAGTTGACGGTTCATTTCCGCCAAAACCGCCATCGATTACACAATCAACTAACTTAAAATATTCATCATGAATTTCGCTAGGGTCGGTCAAATATTGTACGATTTCATCCTCTTCCTTAAGGGAAATGGACAAAATAGGACGATCTAAGCCTTCGACGATCGCTAAGGCTATCGAGTTGGCAGGGATTCTAACACCTATCGTTTTCCGTTTATTTTTTAATAACTTGGGTAATTGTCCGCTGGCTTTTAAGATGAAAGTAAAAGCGCCAGGAAGGTTTCTTTTTAATAATTTAAAAACAGAATTGTCCAATTGATGCGCATAACTCGCTAATTGGCTAATGTCTTTACAGATAAAGGTCAGATTTGCTTTGACTGGATTTAACTGCCGCAATCGACATAATCGCTGTACAGCTTTTTGATTAAAAATATCACAACCCAAACCGTAAATCGTATCTGTAGGATAGATTATAATTCCTCCCTTTTCGAGTATTTCAACGACTTTTTTGATTTTCCGTTGATCAGGATTGTCCGAGTTTATCTCTAATAGCATGTTGTGTTAGTATTAAGGTATTGGTGTCTTAGGGTGTTCAGGTGCGCTAAGAATATAAACAATTGATTATCAGACCTCAATATCGTTCGAAAGCATTTTAATACCTGAACACCCTACTATTAAATACCCAATTTAATTCTCTCCAAAATTATCAAAATCGTCATCGTCCCACATTTTAGCCAGTAAATCTCGGAAAGACAAACTCGCCCCCATGACATCTTTGTTAATTATATTAAACACCGCTAGACCATGCAACACCAATTCCATGTAGGTGTATATTTCTTTCTTATCGACTTTCGATCCTTCCACAAAGGTACGCAAGCCCGCTACAGAATCTAAGGCCTTTTTATAATCTTTATCTGGTCCATCATTCAATAATTCAATGGTATTTCCACCAGAAAACCAGGCTCTCATTGTTCCATAAGGGTCTTTCTCTCGTCCTTTTTGTAATTTATCGGGATTAGGAAAATATTGTAAAAATTCTGTTTTCACTGCTTCGTTAATCAGAGACATGGCTACTTTATATGGTCCCTCTTGTTCTCCTTCATAGACCAATTCTACTTTACCAGTTATGGCCGGAATGACTCCCCAAAAGTCGGTAATTCGTGTAGTCGTTTTAGCTTCGTTATTGATCAACATTCTGCGTTCAGCAGTACTGATCAAATTTTCATAAGCGGAAATACTCAAACGAGCAGATACCCCACTTTTTTCATCAATCAATTCACTTTCACGAGCAACAAAGCTTAATTTTTCTAATAAAACGCTAAACATTTCTGGAACTTTGACTGCGTCTTTTTGAGCATCAACTAAGCTAGATTCTTGTGCCGTGATTTGCTGAGCAATCTCAATCGTAGTTGGGTAATGCGTTAGAATTTGACTTTCAATTCGATCTTTCAAGGGTGTGATAATACTTCCTCGATTGGTATAATCTTCAGGATTCGCTGTAAATACAAATTGAATTTCTAAAGGTAATCTAAGTTTAAAACCTCGAATCTGCATATCTCCTTCTTGTAAAATATTGAAAAGAGAAACCTGAATCCGAGCTTGCAAATCAGGCAATTCATTGATCACGAAAATACATCTATGAGATCTTGGAATCAAACCAAAATGAATCACACGTTCATCCGAGTAAGGTAATTTCAAACTAGCCGCTTTGATTGGATCCACATCTCCTACTAAATCCGCAATACTTACATCTGGAGTCGCCAATTTTTCAACATATCGCTCTGAACGGTGCATCCATTCTATTGGTGTATCATCACCTTTTTCTTCAATCAGCCCCATAGCAAACTTAGAAATCGGGTCCAAGGGATCATCATTTAATTCACTTCCCGCAACTACCGGCACATGTTCATCTAGCAAATGAACCATCAAACGAGCTAAACGAGTTTTGGCTTGACCACGTAATCCCAATAGCAATATATTATGACGAGAAAGAATCGCTCGCTCCATATCAGGTAACACGGTATCATCAAAACCGATGACGCCTTCAAAAACTTGTTCTTTATTTTGAAGTTTTTGAATCAAATTCGCACGAAGTTCCTCTTTGATAGATTTGGATTGATATCCGGATGCTTTTAGTTGACCTAGTGTTTTTATCTTATTCATGTATCGATTTTTTGAAGTGGTTTAACACGGGTATTTTAAACTACTTCGATTTTTCCTAAAGAAAGGAAACGATTTAAGGATTAAATTGTTTTCACCAAGGTAAGTAAAAAACTAAAGCTTAAAAGTCTATAGCCAACTTTTTAAAAAAAACATCGACAATTGATTTAATAATTTCGTAAATTATAACCTAACCCACGACTTAGGTCGAAAAATTTCACTAATTAAAATAAGCGAGGCACTAAAAATGAAATCATGATAGATAAAGTAAAAAAGACCTTCCAACAGGCAGGAGATTTGATCAAAGAACAAGCTAGTAATTTGGGCGAAGGCGCCAAAGAAAAGTCCTATCAATTATTTGAACAATGGGCGCAAGTCTTTCCTAAACTAGATGCTTTAGGTTTAAAAATGGAATGCTTCTCCATTACAGTCACCCTAAATCCAGCAATGGAAGTTCATTTAAAAGGATTGACTGCTGATTTTACACCTGATAAATTAGCCGAGATGATGGAAGTATCTAAAGATAGTACGCTAGTTACCTCCGTTCTTAAAGCCATCAAGACTACCTATGATTTACATCAAAAAACGGAAGCTGAGTTATTTGAACCTCTTTTTGTCAGAATTACCGTTTCTATTCCTCCAGAAATTAAAGTATACCTCGGTAAGCCACCAATTGAATAGCTTGATTATTCCTATCTTTACATATGAATTTATCTAAAATATTCCTTCAACATATCACTAGTATCTTAGTGTTGTTGATCTCTACGAATTATACAACCAAAGCTCAATACCCAGTTTTGCTGCATGAAGGAATGGTTTTTAATATTTCTGCAAAAGGTGAGAGTCATCGCCTTGTCGACCGACAATATGAGCTACTAAAAAATCCTCCCAAGCACCATCAAGCAATTCGTGGAGGTTTCCCATGGGATAAATCTTTCCAAGAAAATGGATGGAATCGTTCTTTTATTGGTCCTTTCAATTCTCCTGATTTATATCAAAATCAAAATTTGTATTATCCTCTCGAAGTCATTATTGATTTAGGCGAAGTTGCGGTATTGACGGAATTTTGCTTGGCAGACTTACATGGAGAAGGAAAAATAAAAATCGAAATCGGATCTAAGCAGAATTGGAAAAGCATTTTCCATCAAGAGCTCAAACAAACCTTTACCTGGTATTGTAAAAATAAATTACAAGAGAAAGGACAATATCTAAAGTTGACTTTAAATGATCCTAGTGCGAATATTGGTGAGCTATTTTTACAAACGCAAAAACCGCTCAACAATACAATTTTCAAAAAAAGCAAAACATCTACTTCGACTTTGACTTCACCAACTATGGATCGTTTTATCGGAGTCAATATCAATACAGAAGATCCATCTTATTTGATTGCACCATTTAGTTTTGTTAGAGAATACCATGACTGGCAATTGGATATCGGATCTCATCAACCCGACACTTGTCATGCCTATCAATGGAATCCATGCAATGCTTACGAAGGATGGCATTTTGATCGATTGTATCAAGAACTTGTGGATAATAGAACCACTATTGCTGCCAATCTAAAAGGAACGATTCCAGCATTACAACAATACACGAATGAAGACAAACCATTAAAAAAGGGAGCCGATCCTAGAGATCCAAAATCTTATATTCAGCATGCGGAATATCTCTATCAATTCGCCGCTAGATATGGGCACCAAAAAACATCAACAAAACAATTACAAAATAGAGTTAGTGAAAAAGCAGTAACTGGTCTTGGCCTAATCACCTACCTAGAAGATTGGAATGAGCAGGATAAATATTGGATGGGCGCTACAGGTTCTCTACAACAAGAAGCAGCTTATTTTTCACCATTCGAGTATGCAGCAATGTTGAGTGCGGATTATGATGGGCATGAATCTACGCTTCAATTTACTATTCAAAATCAAAATTGTAGCGATGACTATCCTGTTGGGATCAAAAACGCAGACCCTGGAATGAAGGTCGTCATGAGTGGGATCACCGGATTGAATCTAGACTATGTCAAGGGGATTCAACTTTGGGCAAGAATGAATAGAAAAGATCAAGCATTCCCTGCTGATGTTCTAAATTTCCATCATTACAGTAACAACTTTGGAGGACAGTCCGGTCCACCTAAAAAGAATTCGCATGGCGTTTCACCTGAGGAAGATCAATTGTATCAAAAACTTAAATCCATTGTCGATTATCGAAATAAATATTTACCCGAAAAGGAATTATGGCTGTCAGAATTTGGATATGATGTCCATCCTCAATCTCCGCAAAAAGCTCCTCCCATTGGTCCGTTCACTTCTGAAGAGGTTCAAGCGCAATGGGTCATTCGATCTTTTTTGGCTATCGCTGCTGCTGGCTTCGACAAGGCTCAATTGTTTACCATGACGGATGGTTATAAGTCAAATCCAGCTCAGATGTTTTCGACTTGTGGTTTGGTCGAATTAGCAAAAGAACAAGACCCAACTACTCCACTTCCGGATTTTACACCGAGGACTGTTTGGTATTATGTCTACACTATGAAGAATAGATTAAAAGGTTTTCGCTTTAAGCAAATCCTTTCATCGAATGTAGAAAACGTAAATATTTATGAATTTGAATCTGGAAAAAATCCGGATCAAAAAGTCTATGCCGTTTGGGCGACAAGCAGTAAAAATCATTTGGCGAAAAATGTTCGTTTCAAATCTACTAGTCCGATCCAAAATGCGACTCAAGTTAATTTGCAGCATGGCGATCTTGATGGTATCACAAAACCACTGTTCTCTAAAAACAATCAATTCCTTTTAAAAGAAGTAAGTGAATGCCCTATTTTTATTCTGGTCAACCAAAAAGTAAAAAACCTTGATGGCTGTGGCAAAAACATTGCTTTAGCACCTTCTATGATTCGACAAGAAGGTAAACTAACCTGGGGCAATCCGGTTTATTTGATTGATGAACCATTCTTAAAAAATGGAAGTACCCGCCAACCAATTTGCGGTTTGGGAGGGCAACCTCATACGCCTTGGATGCAAGTAGCTGGCCAAAGTTGGCCTCGAACGACAAAGGAAATGGCAACTATTATTGACTTACAACAAACACATTTGATCAATGGGATTTCTATTTTTGATATGAATAATGAAGGTTGGCTTCGAATAGAATATGGAGAACCAGGACAATGGAAAACATGGAGTAGATACCGAACTAGAAAGTACAAAGAATGGAAATCTTGGTGGAATCTAAGTTTAAAAACTCGTTATATTAAAGTCATTTACGAAGATCCTAGAGCTGTAATTGGAGAAATAATCCTAAGAGGTGATTCCATTTCTGAGTAATTCCTCAATTTTTTTCATCCGCTTTTTTGTCACACAATTCAAGTCCTTAATCATCGTAAAACTGACTTGATCTTTTTTGAGGAATCATAAAAAAATGATGCCCAGATAGATACAGATAATGATATAAAATTATTCGTTTATACCTTTCAAGATATATTTTATAAAAACGCTTATCATCCCTTTTAATAAAACACAAATTCCAAATTCCGAATAATTTTCTGGCTGAAATCAGCACACAATTTGTCTATACCTTAGTGAAAATACAGCAAATCAAATATAATTTAGACTTCAGAAAAGCATTCAAAATCTTCTATTTTTTTTTAATGCTGAAGCAAAATTATATCAACGAATATAACGACGTAGAATGAAAAGTTACATAACCAAGATCTCCAATAAATATAAAACTGGAGAACCCATTATAGAAGAAGTATATAGTATCATTGATACCAAGATCCAATATATTGACTATTTAACCAATCAGGCTGTCCTGCCATTTATTCATACAGGCTCTCTTACCGGTGGTTCAACTTTTGCGAAGAGCGGCCCGCTTTATTCCAAAGGTAACAAAAGTGATAATTTCCTAAATCAAATCGAAGTGAATAGCAAACAAAAATGTTTATTATTGGTTATTCGCACCATGCTCTGCATCGAGAATGCACACGCTGCATTTGATTTACTGACTGAAAATAAATTTCTTAGCTATACAGAAAAAGCCTTAACAAAAGTCTTGGAAGAAGAATTAATAAAAGGCTTAACTCAATAAACTCTGAGCTAACATTATCAGCAGATGAGCACATTGACCAATTGTTCCAAATAAATAACTTATGGGATTCTAATCTGGATTTCGTTCACAATAATCAAGGAAATATTTTTTCAGTTTTTTTCCTTTCTTTGATTCCTTATTGAACTGTTCCAGTAACTCTTTATCTCGTTTCAAAACTTTTCTTAATGACATTTTAGTTAGTTCTACTTTTGTATTTGTTTTTGTGTCAAATATCATTTCTTGTACATTATGTCCTTTCATTCCTGAAGTGCCCGTTGCGAACAATGAATACTCTAGTGGATTATATTTGACATAATACAAGAACCTTCCTTTTCCTTCTAACCTGGCAAAATGTTCCTTTATATTTAGTCTAAAAGGATAAGATGGATTAATGTAATAGTCCTTTCCATCAAAGAATGCAAATATCTTACTCAATTTTTTACGCCTAGTCTTCTTAGGTACGTCAAAATCACACCAACGAATTTTGGCCTTCTCTTTTAACCAACCATAACCAAAATCCTTATGCTCATACTTAAGTAAGAAACTGTCTTTCGAATTGGATTTTTTTTGATTAAAATCATTCAATGTTGTAAAAATACTAACCTCTGCTAATGATGTTTCCGTTTTATCCTCTTGTCCAAACAAGCCACTACAACAAAGAAGACTAGCTGACATCAATAACACTTTTACCAACTTTAGATTCCGATTCTTTTCTTTCATACTTGATAATAATTCACAATTGATTTTCCTCCAATTACTTTTAACTAAAACGTTTTTTCTTCTTCTATATTTCTTACTTTCGTAAAAACATAAAAACCTTCCAGAAAAATCTGAAAGGCTTTTATATTACATTATTTTTCCCAATTCATTACTTTTATTTTAAAAATAAAAGGTAAGAGCAAAAGGTTTTATCGATACAATTCAAAGTATCCCTTGAAGGATCGATCTTCCTCATCATTTAATTTTAAGAAGTAGAAGTAAGTTCCATCAGGTAAATCTTTATTACCATTCCAGGTCCCATTCCATTTATTGTCGTAACCAATGGTTCGATAAACGACGTTCCCCCATCTATTATAAATCAACAATTCTGAATCTGGAAAATCTTCAATTCCAGAGATAAAGAAAACATCATTCACTCCATCGTTATTGGCAGAAACCGCTGTAAATATAACAATGTCCACACAGGCAATCCAAATTTTAGCTCTAGCGGTATCACAACCATTTGGAGAACAAACGACATAGGTAAATTCATCCCAACGTTCACAGAACTCATCATCCGGATTATACGTGACCGAACAATCCAAGTTCATCGTGGCAGTACCATAGCTAGGTGGTGTTAATAAATAAGCAGTATCTAATCCACCAAACAACACATCATTGCCTTTTACATCTACGACAACTGGCGTTCCTAAAAACGTACTATCACAATCCACTTCTGCTACTGGAGGATCAAAATATGGTTCCACCAAAATACAGAAATACGTCGTATCACAAAGTCCATTGTCATCACAAAGTACTATACAGGCCGTATCTTTTCCAAGTTCTAAACCAGTATATTCTACGCACCAAGTATTCGGATCTAAGAAGAAATCAACCACTTCACTAGATTCATCTGCGCAGAAATTATCAATCGAAACAATCGTTCCGGGTAAAGATAAAGTATCCAAACAGAAGGTATCTGTTTCATTGATAAATATAGTATCTACCACAAAGTTAGGCCCTGTGCTCGTACAAGCATCAACGGTGATATAAATCGAAACCGTATCACAAATACCCGCTGCATCACAAAGCTGGATACAAGCCGTATCCATCCCTATATTAATTCCTTGATAACTGATACAGAAATTATCCGAATCAATTCCAAAGTCAACCAAAGCATTTGAGGTGCAAACATTACTCATGCTGACTATATCTCCAGTCAATTCTAGCAAGGAGGTATCTATACAAGATATACCAGAACCATTATAACAAACCGTATCTAATAATAAGTCATCGGGTAATATTACTTCGATCACGACATGAGTCGTATCACAAATTCCAAATTCATCGCAAATCACAAAACAAGTTGTATCATTTCCTAATGAAATCCCTGTCAATACAACACAAGTATCTCCGAGGAATTCATAGGTTACATTATCAACATTTCCACAAGCATTGTATATGGTATCTGCTGAACCTAAAAGTTCGGTTGTATTGAAACAGATCGTGTCATTATCAAATATTTCGATTGTAGTATAAATCGTATCTGGGGTAGTACACAAAATATTGGTGTACAAAGTATCGGAACAATTTATCACAGAATCTCGAACAATAATTTCATGTATTCCCGTTCCAACGAAAATGCCTAATCCCATTGGTACTCCCGTAAAATCAGGTGTCAAAGTGGAGTTCGCACCAAAGTCGGTCGCCTCTACATCCATCGCGCCAAAGGTCATTCCTACCGACATACCCGAGATAACTTGTGCATTAGCATTGAGCTCCCACATCGCATTGGGTATCCAAGTATTCATAGAGTCTACCAAAGCATCAATGTCTGCAAATATTCCTGTAAAGTTATTACTTCCTACAGCCCATGAAGTGATATTATATGGCCCCAATCCTCCTTGACCAAAAAGATTTTGATAAGAATAAGTCACTATCGTATCCCATGCACAGCCATCAAAAGTATCTGTAAAGTTGACACCATCAACAGTAATGACATAGTTAGGTAAAGTAGCTAATGGAATGTCCATGCATACTTGATAATTCTCTCCACAGTTCACTGCCTGTGCAATCAATGAATCAATTCCAAAGAAATAATCACATTCATTCACATTACAACTCGGAACAAAAATAGCCTCTTCAATAACCAAACAACCCATTGCATCGGTTACGGTAAGATTATAAGTACCAATAATTAAATCTGTTCGATCTTCGGTATCATCCGCTTCCGCTAAATCCGCCCAATCGTAATCATAAGGACTTGTTCCTCCAAAAGATTCTACATCTGCGCTTCCTAAATTTCCTCCACAAACTGGTGTGATGGTAATCAATATTTCTAATGCATCTGGTTCCTCAATAGTCACACAATTCGATCCAGCTAAACAGCCTGCACCATCTTGAATATAAATACAATATTCACCGGGTGCTAAGTCCAAATTAGTATAAGTATTCACACCGTCGGTAATGATTGTATCTGGTGTTCCATTAAAGGCACCATCATAATTAATACTAAAATTAAACGATCCATTATTAGAACCAAAACAAGATACATGTGTCGTATCGGTAAAAGTAATAGCAGCTCCTGGCACATTATCTTGCATCACAAATACCACTGAAGTTTCACAAGTTGTACTCGGATCATTGTCTCTCACCACAACAGTGTAAACACCAGAACCTAAGTTGGCTCTCATAGCAGTCGTGGTGATCACCCCATCATTCCAAACGTAAGTATAATTACCGCTACCACCTGTTACATTAATCGTTGCTTGTCCATTTTCAACATTACAATTAGCTGCAACATCAATCATTGCATCCGCCATTAATCCATTTTCTTCATCAATTAGTACGGTGATTACATTTTGACAATTTGGATCAGCTGGATCAGTAACGGTTACAAAATGAGTTCCGGCAGTCAAATCATTTCGGGAGTTATCTGTCGTACCATTTTCCCACAGGTAGGTGAAAGTTGTAGGATTTAATTGTGCAAAACCATCAGCGGCTGCACAAGTCGCTGGCATAGTCGTATAAGTTGCATCAGGTCCATCCAGATTAGAAATCGCAAAGAAAACTTCATCTGAACATTGACTATCTAAGGTATCCAGGATACTTACCGTATATCCTCCCCAAGGTAAATTGGTTCGAATATTTCCAGCTCCTTGCGGACTACCTACATCTGGTGTCCAGGTAAATTCATATCCACCTTCATTCTGATCCAAATTGATATTGGCAGAACCTGTAGCTTGACCACACACCGATTCAACTACAATAATGGAGTTGACATCTGGTTGCTCACATGGACAATTATTCCCAACGGCTACATCATCATTTAAAGTACAACCATTTGCATCGGTTACGACCAAATCATAAGTACCAATAGCTAAGTTATTTCTATCTTCCATATTGACCGCGCCTGGTACATCTTGCCAATCTACCTGGAATGGAGCCGTTCCTCCAAGAACAGTCAAGTCAATACTTCCAGGACCATCACATGCTTCTTCTACGATATACAAGAACGTAATTGGATCCGGTTTTTCAATGACCAAACAAGTACCACCTGTGACACAACCAGCATCATCTGTTATCACAACACAGTACTCTCCTTCTGATAGACTTCCATTCGTAAATAGATCACCATCCGCATCCATAATGACGGTATCTGCAGGAAATGCAAATCCAGCTTCAAAGGCAATACTAAAATCAATTCCACCATCCTGATTGCCATCACAACTAATATTGTTCACCATATTAACGGTCATATTTGCTGCAGGTACATTGTCCGTCAGGACAAAACTAAATGGTAATTCACAACCAGAACCATCGTTGTCTGTAATGGTAACAGTGTGCATTCCCGAAGTTAATCCATTTTGAATATTGCTACCGCCAGACCAACTAAAACTATAACTTCCACTACCTCCAGTAACCGTGATCGAAACCGACCCATTACTCATATTACAATCTGGTTGTTGCGTGACTACGACCTCTGCACTTAAGGTATTACTTTCTTCAATTTCTACCTGTACTATACTTGGACAATCTGGGAATCCAGGATTCGTGACCGTTACGAAGTAGGTGCCTGCGCCCAAATTAGCATGCATATTTCCGCTTGCTCCAGGTACTTCCCAAACATAGTCAAAGGTTGCTGGTAAGAAGGTTGCCGTTCCATCTGTTGCAGCACATGATGCTGGTGTCGTCGTAAAAGTACTGACCGGTCCATCACTATTATTGACTACAATTTCCACGTCAGTGGTACAAGTTGGATCTCCAACCAAACTCATTTCTACCGTATATCCTCCAGCAGGAAGATTATCTCTAATATTTCCAGCTCCGACTGAGATGCCTAAATCTGGCGTCCAATTGTAATTATAATTACTTTCATCTCCTTCAATTTTGATCATAGCATAACCATCGGTCGTTCCACAAGTTGGTTCAATGACGGTGACACTCGTCAATTGAGCAGGCTCACATAAACAAGAATTGATAGAGAACGTTTCTGTAACTGTACAACCTGTCGAAGCACCCGTTAGTACCACTTCAAACTCCGTTGGATTAGTGGTATAAATTGCATCAAAAGTCAATGTATTGTTGGAGACGACCACATCATTTTCAAAAAGTCCTCCTGTGATCGTATAAGTCGTTATACCTTCATTCAATTCAATGGAAACTGGTATCGTATCAGCTGAACAGTTTTGTAAATCCGTTACAGGGGTTAAGATAATTGGAGTTGGAAAAACGTTTAAGGTTATTTCTGTAGTATCATAACATCCTAAGGCATTCGGTCCATATACTTGATAAGTAGTAGTCACATTTGGTGATACATCTAAAGAGGAACCCGTTCCTTGAATATTTCCAGAAGGTAAAGCGACCCATGTATAACTTTCTGCACCAGAAGCAGTCATGGTAACCGTTTCATCTGAACAAGTCGTCGACGGTGGATTGTTAGTAATCACAATCTCTGGAGCATCTAGAACTGTAATTTCCATCGTAACGGTGTCTACAAAAGTCGGAAATGCTGGATCAGTTACTAAAACGTAATAGTTATAAACTGAATTTTCTAAGCCTCCGCTAAATGTTGGATTCGGTGAATCAAGAGGGGTCAACATGCCTCCTGGAGGATTCGTTGGATCGGCCTCCCATAAATAATTGCTACCACCAGCTGCCAAAATTTCTAATTCTTCATTCGGACAAATATCTGTGTCGCCAGGAATAATTGTTCCAATAATTGCATTACTATTTATAACGACTACTGTTGCTACTTCAGAACAACCTGTAGCCGAAGTAACAGTTACCATATAATTGGTATCTCCAGTTGGAGTGGCAATCGGCATAGCAGCTGTTGGATCATCCAATGTTCCTGCTGGTGACCAATTGTAGGAAAATGGTGCTGTTCCATTATTCATCAAAACACCAATTGGAGTAGATTGACCTGGAAGCACATAAACCGTATCCGGCTGATTGATCACGACAGCTAAACCTCTAACAATACTTATGGTGTCTCGACTCACGGTATTACAAGTAGGCCGGGTCGTTTCTAAAATATACATTAAGGTATCTTCAACTACTGCGTTGTGGGCAACAGTTAAAACAGGATCAACAATATTGGTTGCACTTAAATCACCAGTTGACGCAGGTGAAATAGCCAACCAGTTATAAGTGTAACCATTTAAATTATTACATGTTGGATCTCCTAAATCAGTAACGATAGTTGTCGGAGAAGCCTCACAGAATAATTGATCTGTCCCAGCATTTAATAATTGTGGTTCACCTAAAGGTGTTTCAGGAATTTCACAAAGTCCTAAACCTGTCGTATCCAATTGTGCAATCAATCCACATGCTTGTGAAGCAGAAACCGTCAAGGTATGCATGAATGGTAAAGCACCACCAGAAGCAATTGGTCCACTATCTGTAAAATTATTGATTTCGATATCTCCAGCATCAACAAGGCCATCATCATTGACATCATAAAAGTATCGAACAGTGAAGTTACTCGCGGGAAAATCAATTCCAGGATTTCCAAAAGCACCACTGATATTTACCGACTCCGCATTTCCATTTTGACAGAAACTAGTCACTCCACTTAGATCAATAGATAATAAACTTTGAAGTACTGGCAGGTCGGTTAATTGTCCATTATTAGTGGAGGTAATATCTTCAATATCGCAAAATTCTGAAGTTGTAGAACAGAATAATTGTGTTCGGTTTACGGTAAATAAACCAACTGCAAAATCTTGAATAGAACAATCAAAATCAGGTGAAGATAAATTGAATTGGAAACGAGCTGTATCATTTTGAAGCATGCCTGTTGGCAAACACCAATATAAATTTTGCGCTCCAGCGACTGTATCGATCTCTGCTTCTGTATTGGTGGTCCAAGAACCTGGCAATAAAACATTTGTAGATCCAGGATCATAACTTACTCCAGGAGGAAGTAAAAGATTTACTTTATCGTCAGCTCCTGTTGGTTCTGTAGATTTATTGACTACAGTGATTTCTAGAGTCGATGATTCACCTGGTATTAAAGCACTATTATTGGTAAAATTAACATCAAAACTTTTGTTCCCAGTGGGATCAGCTCCGTTGATTTCAATCGGTAAAGTTTCTCCTAATTCAAAATTAGTGGTATCGCCACAGCCTTTCAAACCTTGGAAAGAATAATACGAAATGGATCCACTTTGATAATCACAATCTGTTGTAAACTGATATCGAATAACCAATTGATTAGAATCTAAACTAGAAGCACTAAAGCCAGGTAAACCATTTTGGTCTAACCAAGTATGTAATTGAGAGAAATCAGTATATTCATAAATCACTCCTCTACTGCTGGTCCCAATAGAATCAGGATTTGCCAAGGTAGGTATAAAAGGTGCATTGTGCGGATAAGCAACTTCGAAGCTTCCATCAATCAAATTCATTCCCTCAAAAGGAATAATAATTTGACTGGCCACATCAAAAGCTATTCCTGTACTTGTATTTCTCAGTAAGATTTCAATTGTACTGGTATCACAAATATCTGGATCTGTACTTGGTTGCGTGATGATATTTGCATCCAAAAATGGCTCTAAAGTCGTTACCGAAATAGGCACTAACATATCTTCACATGGTGGATACAGTTCTGGATTCCAAGGAGAGTCTTCGTATGCTTGACAATTCCATCCAACTCTTGCAACTAGATTGGTCACTCCACATTCTTTCACTAAAGCTTTGACACGTATAGTATTACAAATGTCATTGATAGGACTAGTTCCATCTGCTTTTACAATACCGGGAGTGTAGGCAAAATAATTATCTGAGATTGATCCATATTGTTCAAAAACTAAATCTACAGGCGAACTCGCGATACTAATGTCTTCCATAGAAACGACTTCTATCACAGCGCCTGCTTGCTCCAAGGCAATCCAAGTCAAACCAGCATCTGAAATAAAGGAAGTGTTACAATGTTGAAATTCCCACACTGCCGTATCTCCGGCTAAACTATAATTTGGATTCGAAGTTGGATTGAATGAAAAGGTCGGTGGTTCCGTATAAGAAATTACTTTTGAAGAAGAATCAACGACTTCTCCAACACAACTTCCATCACCAATCACACTTGCGTAAAAACGATCTTTAAAGAAAATATCAGAATCAAAATCAAATAAGTTATCCCCATTTGCTGATCCAATAATAGAGGAACAATTTGGAACAACTCTGATTCTAAAATTAAAGGAATAAGATTGTACATCATTCAAAGAAGGCACTTGATTCAAGGTATCAAAGGAGACGATATAAGTACCATCTGCAAAAGATTCAAAGGCCGGCATATCAAAATAGGTGTTGCCATGAATCGGGTGACCAGGAATCGAAACTTGAGGTTCAAAAACACTGAATGCATCCAGAATGGAAGCATCAAATTCAAACTTTAAAGAATCAATACTAATCGCTTGTCGAAATTCATCACCAAAAAATTCTGGTTCCGCAAATCCATTATTGACCGTGATTAATCTATACTCTAGGAATGTTTCCGCACAACCTTCCGGGAAAGAATTATTAGTTGGTGGTCTAAAAGCAGTTTGTGATTTTCCAATTGTAAAATTATCTCCAAAATTATCACAAGCATACTCTACCCCATCTACCATACCATAACCATATGCTCTAAAGTTTGGAACGGTGTTGAATTTAGTTTCGAAAGGTCCTTCTGGATTTACAGAAAAACTTCCAATGAATTCTAAGGTATCATCTTGGACTAAAGTCAAGCCTAATCCACTCAAACAATCATGCAAATCAAAAGTCAAATATTGCGTACTATCAATGGTTTGTCTAGTCACACTGGCTCCTGTGATAGGGCAATTATATTCTGTACCGCCATTCGTAATTCTCAAAACACCGTAGTCGAATAGGAAGGTTTCATCAGTGGTCGTTGATCCATCAATATTGTTATAATGAATCACTACTCCGATACTATCATTCAATGGTGTATCTCCTACTACGTTTAATAATCTCATTTCAACAGAATCACAAGACAAAGCAATTTTCTTATTAGCCAAAGCAGGATCATATGGTGTTGAATAAGTATTGTCGGTATAACCGAAAGTTGTTCTGTCTACAGAAAACATAGTAGATTGAACTCCAATTGGACAACCTGGAGGACAATTCGGTAATCGTGCATGTAGTGTGGGGCCTTCTAAGTCACCACACCACCAAAGATGTTTACAATCACAAGAAGGACAATAATGAGAAAATTCAGTAGGCAAAACTATTGCTCCTAAGTTCGCTGTACAATCTCCTAAAAATCCCAATTCTAATCTAAATTCTCCACCAATTGGATTGGTAACGGATGCATCAAATACCAATAATAAAGTATCATTACTCATCATCTCAGAGAGCAAAGGAAAAGAGGCTGAAGCATCGTCTTGTGTCAAAGAAGTATGGCTCGGCATATGTGTTACTCCAGTTGGAAGGACTACCGAAACTAAGATTTGCTCATTGTCACCACAATCTCTTTCAAAATCAAAAACACCTCTCGTTGCTGTATGAACTACCACAAAAGTATCTTCTACAACATAAGCATCTGCATCCGCAAAATTTTCTACATTACTTTGAGAATTGGTTGGTCCAAAATAATTTTCTTCTTTTCTAGATTGTAATTCTAAACATTGATCGTAGTGTGTAATATTTGCTGTAAAGCTAGCAGAAATATCATTGGCACAAGACTCATCGGTACCTTGTCCTAAAGAACAATCATACTCGTAATAAGCGATCACCAACAAAGAATCATTTTGACCTAAGTCATCAAAAAATCCATCCCCATCTATATCATCCAAACCTCCTGGTCCATCAGGATCGGTGGCAAAGAGTGGATTATCATTCAAATCATTGATAAATGAAAAGCTAGGTAAATTGACTGTTCCAATTTGCATTCCGGTTATTTCAAAAGCTGTTTGTGTCAACTCTGTACTGTTTCCTAAACCAATTCCGACAGATACATCCATCATAGATGCAAAACCAGGATCCACTTCAACTCCATCATTAATGACCGTAATAACACTCACCCCTAACTGACAATAGCCCCCAGTTTGATTTGGAGTGGTACCTGCATTTAAAACAATAATATTTGCTGCACCTTCTCCTATTCGAATAAAATCCGGAATACTCGTTACGGTACATGCTCTTCCATTACATCCCCATTCAATACTGTGATCACTCGTTCTAGAATCTTCACAACTGACGACACAAATATTTTCTGTAATAGTCACCTCTTCATCTGGATCGAAAAAAGCATTTCCATCACCAGGATTGCCACCACCTGTAGTATTGTTGACAAAATAAGTTCCATCTATAATTGCGGTAATAAGTGTATCCCCATTGAGATCCAATGTTTTAGTGACGGGAAAAGCTACACCATTGACCAAAACTTCGGTTACCCAAATTCCGCGTCCTTGTATATTACTATATACTATTGAATCTACAAAACCATCCAGACCTGTATTGGTTACCACCAAATCACGTGAAAAACAATCTTCCAATCTAGCCGGTCCATGTGAGTTTTGAATATCAATGGTAAAAGAAGGCACTGCAAATGCATCTCGATATTCCAGATTCAAATCTGATTCTGTCACCCCTGTTGTTCCTCCAAAATCATAGGTAAATTCCCATTCATCTTGAACGATGGCCATATCATTGGCACTAATGGTATCGATATATTCACAACTGGCTTGAATAGTGAAACTAACCAAAACAAAAGAAGTCCCAGAAGAACTCAAGGTTGGTATAGAAAATTCAGGTCTTGAAGAATTTCCATTGATCAGCGCAACACCAGGTGATGAATTGGCCAAATCTATGTTAACAAATTCAACCCCTTTGAATAAGTTAACTGCCGCATTTAAATTGGTAATGTTTTCCGGAAAGGAGCCATTCAGACTAATTCGGACGGTTTCACTATCTGTATCTCCGCAGATATTCAGAAAATTAGGAACCGATGCTGGATTCTCATACTCAACTTGAAGGTTGTCTTGAGCTTGCAACTCAAATAAACAGGGGTAAACAAATAAGAAAAGTACAAGTAATGTAGATAAAACCTTTGTCATAAAAGGTGAATGTTTCTGGTTTACCTTTTAGCCAAAGAGCCTGATATATGGATCACTTATTTGCTATTTTTCAGGATCTCAGGTTAAAAGATGAATGTTGTTCAAACTATTATCGTGTTCGTTGCAAATAAGCGTAATTTCACAGTTAATTGATTATCAGCAATTTACACTTAAAACGTGTCTTTTTTAAATTGTAAATTAACTAATTTTCGATACTACCTCTTCGTTGTGACGACTAAAATCGTACCAAATTTAACGAACATATAATATTTTTAACAAATATTAATATTTTTTATAAAACTTTAGGAATTAACCCTTTTTCACACATATATGAACGGGTTTAATATAAAAAGGATACAATAAAAGGTAGGCACATTAAAAAAGGGCCAGACATCATGCCCGACCCTTCAACAATCGATTAGTTTTTTTTCTTTTAGTGTTTTGGTGCTAGAGTGTTCAAGTGTTAAGGTGTTAACGATTGTTCAGACTTGAACACTTGAAACACTAAGGATCTAGTCTCTATTCTTTATTCGGTTTAGAAAAATATTGGCTCTACTATAATCGGCCAGTTGGATTTCGAAAAACTCACCATCATCCATTTTTTTACTTCTTTCTTTCTTTTTGAGGTTTTCAACCAGGTCATTGTATTCCACGTTATCGGAAACAGTAGTCAGTGCTCCGTCTTGATATTCAAAATAAAAGAAACTTCCGCTTGGTGATTTGACGTAAAGCGTCAATCGGTCATTTTCATCATAAGGCATACGGCATTGAACATAAGTTTCCAACATTTTATTGACTGGCTCTCCCCCTAAACTTACTAAGCCAGCTTTTTCCTTATGAGAAATAAAAGACTGCAATTCTTCATCCCAGGTCAGCTGCATTTCTCCAAATACAAAGGCAAAAGGATCATGTTTTTTAGGGAGCTCTAATCCATAGTTGAGCATTTTTGCTCGGGTGTTGCTGTAGTCCTTTCCAGCAGGAATAAACTCAGATAAAACCTTAGAATAAAAATCTCCGCGAACCAAATAATTGATGTTTCTAGCATCATAAGCATTGGCCATAATGTCATTGAAAATCATCTTCAACAGTTTTTCAGGAATGTCTATTTCCCAACCAACTAATGCATCGATTGATAATGGTTTTACTTCTGTTGCTTCTGTAGAAAAAATGGTTGTTGCTTCTCCAGCTACTTTTAATTGTCCATATTTTAGGCCAGAGCCTATGTCAAATTTCCCCTCTACTTTTAAGTTTCCGTTGGCATTGGAGTAGTTTAATAAATTTCCATATTTAACAGATGAAACTATCTTTAATGAATCACCAAATACAAACTCATCTGAAGCTGCATCCAATTTAAATAATCCTGTCGCACCAAATACTTTTCTATCTTTTCGCTGTTTTAGTGACATCATTACGCTCGGATATAATTCTCCAGTAATTTTGTTGAGAAACAAACCTGTTTGAATTGGTTGGCCTGATTTATTTTTAGTCTTTTGATACGAAATTTTCAAATCATTTTTATCACCTTGACTCTTGACGAAAAACCATTGTCGTCCTGGCATTTTTGGTGCATCAAGAAAAGCGAAGCCTTTGAATTGCAATGCGGAAGAATCTGCTCTCAGACTAATATCACCTTGAAATTTGGTTTTACGATCTATATAAAACTCATCAGCAACAGTCACTTCTCCAGAAGCCTTTGTCAATATTTTTCTTTTCTTCTTTCTCCCCTTTCCAACTCTTGTACCGATAATATTATTCAATTCAAATTCTTGTACTCGGTCTCCGACATTGTACTCATAAAATCCTTTCGCCCTATATTCATTTCTACTTAGAATGTCTACGGTAGCTCGATTGATAATATGATATTTATTGCTTCGATTGGCAATAATTCGAGCATTATTAATCGTTTTCATTTTTCCACCAGCAGCTACTTCTAAGGTTCCTTCTTCAGGATAAACGAATGCATCTGCGGCTTCTACCATCACTACTCCACCTAATTTTAAGTCATGTGTTTTCAAATCATAAAATGCCGTTTTCCCCCAAAAACGTAAGGAGTCTTGATCAGGATTGAAGGACAAAAAACTTCCTTTTCCATCTTTATCTGCTTTGAAAGTGATAGTCTCATTTTTCATATCCCAATCAAATTCATTCAAACTTGTAATGTAGGTATTGTAAGGTAAAACAGTAGATACAGAATCTGAATTGGCTTTGACTGATCCGATATGATTATCAAAATCCAAATGAGCAGCCACGTTCCTAGTATCTAATGCTAACTCATCGATTCCTGTTGCACGAATAAATAACTGAGTGGTATCCGAGCTGATAGAATGTGCTCCTAAAGAATAAAGATTAGATTGCATTTTTCCTTTTGCCCAATCAAATTCACCTCGTCCTTTCAGTCCATCCGGAGTGAGGATCAACATATCCTTTAAAGTATAATTTCCTTTTTTGAATAATTTAAAAGGTTCTTTTTCTGCGCGAATGTACATACTATCTTTGTATGGCTGCCAATCCACAAAAATTTCTTGACCACTTACTTCAGGTACTTGGATTTCTCCTGATCGATCTTCTGTGATGTTGAATTGTTTTGCAGAAGTCAACAATTGATTGGGCTTGAAAGTAATGTCTTCTGAATCAATCGTTGCCCATTTGTAATTGACTTGGCCTTCGCCAAGAAAACCTTCATTACTTAAATTTACTTGACCGATGAACTTGCCTTTGTTTTGATAGGTTGGAAAACCTTCTTCTGGACTTTTTGTCGAAAATCCTAAAGAGTAATCTTCTTGTAAAACTAAAGTTTCCTTAAAGTCTGGAAAGATCCCTGCTGAATATAATTGTCCTTTAAAGTGAACATCATCAGCTGTAAATTTATCTAAACTATTGAAACTAAATTTATCTAATTGAAAATAAAAAGAGTCCCGTTGATAGGTCGCATTTTGCGTTTCTTTACTGTCGTAAAAAACGTAAGCCGCACCTTTACTATTGAAAGAAGGAAACTGTTCAATGTCTTCTCTTCCGGATTTATTGTCAGGTGCATCAATTAATAAAACACCATCTAAATGTTCAATTCTTGAAGCAATGGATACCGCTTCTTCCTCTCCGTTTTGGTCTTTATTTCCAGAAGGAACAAAAAGATCAAAAAATCGAATAGAGTCTAAAACAAGATAATTTTTTTTATATTCAAAATTAAAATCCTTTCCTTCAAAAGCAGAGAATCCTGCATACAATTTACCATCAAATGCCGTGTTTCTATTTTCTTTTAAAATCACATTTCCCTGAAAAGGTAAACCTGCAACTTTTTGGCGATCACTGAATTCAACAATGGACATATCTTTAACCACAATGTCATTATTCCGAAGATCCAAATACGCGTTGGTCTCTTCTGACTTAGAAATGTATTTGATTAAGTCATAGTCTACTTTGTTTTGACTAGCATCTGCAAAGTGTAATAATTTTTCCCGAACGGTTAGCATTTCATAATGTGCATCATAATGAATGAATCCTTCAGAAAGTAAATCATACAATAAACTTTTGATGCTACTGACATCGAAACGTGGATTTAAAGCTTTCGCAAATTTATCCGCAGAGAAACTTCTACTTTTTTCTTTTTCTACTAATAATTTCAGACTAGAGATTGGATTAACATCTGCTACGTTTTGAAATTTCCGAAAAGATTGCGTATCAAAATAATGCAATGATTCAAAACTGACTCTTTCATTTCCATTTCCAAACTTTGCATTTTTTTGATTGATAGCAATAGAATCGGTACCCAGTGTCCAAGATAATTTTTCCGTATCGATATTGACCTGATGATATGAATCATAAAAAGGACTTTGATCACTTCCTCGATTTCCTTTTTTTAAATTTAAATCTTTAGAAAGAATTTCATACACCAAATTTACGGAAGGATGATAGATCGAATCTTTTCCAAAAAACAAAACGGCTTCTACTTGTTCTCCAGAAATATTATCTCCTCTTTGAATTTTAAAATCAGTTGCTCGTCCACGAAAAGCCAATTGATTTTTATCATCAAATAATTCAATCGTTGCTTTTTCATCGGTATCACCATAACCATATAAGGTTTTTCCGTATAAACGGAAGCCTCCAATATAATTCATGTTTTTCCCAATATTTTTAATTTCTAATTTTTTATCATCAGATTCAAACCGCGGATAACTTTTTGATATTTTTTTATTATTCGTAGTAATTTTATTAACAACTTTACCCTTAATCGCTCCATCAGGAAATAAATGCGGATGATAAAAGTCAACTTGATCAATTTCAAACCAACCTTTTTTCAACTCCAGTTGATACTCATTTAATTCACAATACACATGCTTCATTTCACTTCGCGCCCAATCTATTCTACCTCCATTTCCTTTCCAAGCTTTAGTCACTGGACAATATACACCAGTTGTATTTTCAATAAGAATAGAATCTGTTTTCACCTTAGCCACCAAATGCAGTTGATCAAATCGAACACAAGGCAAATCATTTTCATAGGTAAATTGATACTTCGCCACTTGTGCCTTCCAAACTGTTTTTGACCTTCCATATTGGAATGCCATATGCTGAAAAAAGTTAGGTGTAAATCCTAAAAACACTTTAAAATTTTTCAACTGCTTTTTATCTCTCTTACTCAACATTTGATGCAACACGACATGCCATTGATCAAACTGTTTGTCATCGGTCCATTTCTTTTGAATAAGCGTCAAGCTTTTTAAATAATCTCGAAAATAAGGACTTGGTTTTAAGTCCATGTCTAACATCCGATTACTGGTTTCAATAATGGTATTAATCTGGCTTTCCACAAATGCACCACTTTTAAACTTTTGTTCAAAGCGTTCATAAATTGCGACTACTTTAGGATTTTTGGAATCCTTCATATAGCTTCCTAATTCACGAATAAATTCTTCGCTGTTTCCAGAAAAATGGTTGATTTCTTTTGCAGAAAGGCTGTTGTAGATCAAGGAGGTTAGTAACAAGAAAAGCATGGTTCTCCTATTCATGTCCTAAGGTTTTGGTGAAGTGGTAGGGAAACCACGTAAGTAATCGATTGTAAAAGAAGGGAGATTTTTATTTTCCTCTGACTCTACCAGCCGGCTCTTTATAAACCTAACCGGTAGAGTTCAACAGAGGTAAATAAAAAAAGGGGGGGGGAAAGGGGAAAAGGTGCTCTACATGGTGTAGGCAATATCATTTATTGTCATCAAAATTATATAATTGATTCTCCATTTATTTGAGCGCATCAATTATGAAGGAGGGCAATTGTAGGTTGTCAAAATATGAATTCATTCCAAAAAAAATCAGGATCGTATAAACGAATTGATTCAAAAAAATTAGTACTGATGATAAACTCATCAAGGGTTGATAAAACAAGGGAAACTTATTGAGTGGGAGCATCAAAGCGGATATGGAGGGAAAGCATCTGCTAGATAGTGGGATACTTTATAAACAGATAATAAGTTGACAAAGTATTTTTAGAATTGATTGTTAAGCGAGACAAAAGTGTAAGTTTTGGTCAATGCCTGTAAGCAACTCTTTATTTTTTCTTGTTTCCTATGGCCTAATATAGTCAACAAGTTTTTTTTATTATTGGTTATCGTTTCCTAAGCGATGTATCAATTATACAATTACAAATTTAAGAGGAAATTTGATCAAAAACATACCCCGAAAACGGTAATTATGAAATAAGAAATTAATCGTATTTGTAAATACTTGCAAGGTTTTATAAGGAAATCAGAGACTTTAAAACATAAAAACCTTCTTCACTCCCTTCTACAAGAACCATTTAAACAACTCATAATCAATTGTTTACAACCACCAATTTTTCAAAAAATCTTTAAATATAAATCACTTAAAACTACAGAGCACCAAAGTAAGTGGACAAAAGCTACTTTACTTTGGTTACCCTGCAGTCACTTAAATAAAAAACGAATTCTTGGTCGTGTTAAGGGATTTGGGTGTTAAAGTGTTAAGGAGCCCACGATCGTGAACACTTTAACACTCGAACACCTTAACACTAAAATATTATCTCCCAGCTTTCACTCGTTGGACAAACATTTTGGCTTTTCCAATTTCGCCAGGAACGATTTCAAACAATTCACCATCTTTCATTTTCATAGTTTTATGTTTTTTCTTCATTCCCTCTACGGCTTGATTGAAGGCTTCGTTACTAGACACGACACTTAAGAAACCCAATTTGTAATCGAAAAAGTAAAAGTCACCTCCAGGAGATTTCAAATAAATGTATAATCTTCGGTCACTGTCTCTTGCCATTTTCATTTCTACATAGCCCTCTACCATTTTGTGATACATCACTCCATTGATACTTCCAACACCGATTTTATTTTCTTTAGATAAGAAAGATCTGTATTCAGGATTCCATACCATTGGCATCTTACTAAAGAAGAAAGCATAATCATTTTCTTTTTCCGGAAGGGTAAAAGTACCTGTTGATTTCATGTTCGCAATTTCCATTGCAAGAGCTTTAGAATCAGTGATAATTTCTGCTAAAGGGTTTTCGTATAAATCGTATGGGCGATATAACACTGTTCTCGCATCAAAACCATTGGCAACAAAATCAGTAGACATGATCGACATAATTTCTTTTGGGAAATACATGTTTATTGCAGTCATCATATTGAGTACCATCTCATCAGCGGGTGCATCGACTGTTGTCTCGGTAGTACCGTAAGCTTTGACATTTAATGCTTCAATGTTTGGACCTACGTTAAACTTTCCTTCCATTCTAATTTTTCCATCCTTGTCAGAAAAAGTCAACAAATCTCCTTGGCGAACGCCAGAGACAATCTTAATAGAATCACCAAAAAGAAATTGATCATTTTCCTTGTTGTATTTAAACAATCCACGTGCATCAAAAATCGGTAAGTCCTTTCGAAAATTCAAAGATTCCATGGTACGAGTATATAAACTTCCCGTTTCTTTACTGACAAATAATCCTGCTCGAACTGGCTGTCCGTAAAAATCTTTTGGCTCATCATAATTGATTTCCAAGTTGTTCTTATCTCCTTTACTTTTGATAGAAAACCAATTGGCCTTTGGCAATTTCATGGCATCCAATTTGGCAAAACCTGTTAACTGAAGATTCGCTTCATCAGCAGTCAATTCAACTTTTCCTTTGTATTTTGTTTTGGCATCGATGTAAAAATTATCGTCTTCTCCTATTTCTCCTGTTGCTAGTGTAACGATTTTTTTCACTTCCTTTTTTCCCTTCCCTACTCGACCGCCTCGAATATTGGAGAACTTAATTTCTTGTGTTCTATTACCAATATTGTATTCATAAAAACCGCTTGCTTTGTATTCATTTTTCCCAATCACATCTACGGAAGCTCGATTGATTACATGGTATTTATTCGTTGTATTGGCAATGATTTTTGCATCCATCAACGTTGGAATTAAACCACCTGGACGAATTTCAACCTTGCCTTCATTTGGATAAACATAAGCATCTGCCACTTCAATTAATGGGACTCCTCCTACTTGCAATTCATTAGATTTTAAATCGTAAAAAGCAGTTTCGCCTTCGAAGTATAAAGAGTCTCGTTTAGGATCAATAGATAAGAAGGTTCCTTTTTTATTTTCTTCTGTTTTAAAGGTGATGTTCTCCTCTTTAATATTCCAATCATACTCATTCAAGGATGTTTGATATTTGTTGTACGGAAGTGTAGTAATCGTTGATTTATCATTGGCTTTTACGTAGCCTGTTTCTTGATCAAAATCTAATCGAGCAAAAACATTTTTGGTATCTAATGCTAAATGTTCCACACCTTTTGCTTTAATACTCATATCAGCAGTGTCGGATTCCATCGAGTTAGAACCAAAAGAAAATAAGTCAGAATTGATATTTCCAAATTCCCAATTGAAGACACCACGACCTTTCAAGCCACCAGGAGTTAGAATCAATAAATCATGAATATTGTGTTTTCCAGATTGAAAAAGTTCGAAGGGTTTTTCCGTTGCCTTGATGTACATGCTGTCCTTGTATGGATACCAATTGATCTCTACATTTTCACCAGCAATTTGTGGTACTCCTTTTCCACGATCCTCTGTCAACACAAATTCTTCGGCAGAAGACAACAGTTGCTTTGGTCTGAAAATAATGTCATCAGAATTGATAGAAGCCCATAAATAAGCGACATTTCCATTTCCTAACATTCCCTGATTGCTGACCGCCATATCTCCAATATATTTTCCTTTTCCTTGATAAAGATCAAAACCTTCTGCAGGAGTAGAAGTAGAAAATCCTAAAGATTGATCTTCCTCTTGTAGCAACAAGGTCTCTTTAAATTTTGGAAAAATATCAGCAGAAATCATTTGCCCATCAAAATGAAGATCTTCATTGACAAAGGCATCTAAATGATGAAAACTAAAAGGATCTAATTGGAAATAAAAAGAATCTCGCGGATAAATTCCTTTTTGCTTTTCGTCTACATCATAAAAAACAAAAGCATTTCCTTTACTTTCAAAAGCGGGAAACATTGGAATATCTTCTCTTCCTGATTTATTCTGTGGTGCATCAATTAATAAATATCCGTTAGCATGTTCTATTCTTGAAGCAATAGACCAAGCATTCAATTCTCCATTTTTATCCTTTGTTCCATCTTGAACATATAGATCAAAATAACGAATAGAATCCATATCTAAATGGAATTTTTCATAATCGAATTTGAAATCTTTTCCCTCAAAACTAGAGAAGGCTGCAAATAATTTTCCATCAAAATCAATCGCTCGATTGGTCCCCAAAACGATCTGTCCTTTATGAGGACTAGCAGCTACTTTTCGTTCATTACTAAACTCTAAGATATCTACATCCTTAACCAGCATATTATTGGATTTCATATCTACGATTGCATTCGTTTCTTCAGAATCAGAAGTTATTTTAAGTACATCGTAATCTACTTTGTTTTGACTTGCGTCTGCATAATGAATGATTTTATCTTTTACCGTCACTATTCCTTCTTGCTTATCATATAAAATATATCCTTTAGAAACTAAGTCCCAAAGTAATCGTTCGATACTGCTTACATCAAAATTTGGATTTAAAGTTTTGGCCAATAAAGAAGCTTTGATATTTCTACTTTGCTCTTTCAAAGTCATATTTTTCAGTGTAGCAATAGGATTGTAATCCGCTACATTTTGTTGGCGACGAAAATCTTGAACATCAAAATAGTGTAGTGATTCAAAAGTGACTCGTTTGTTTAAACTTCCTGTTTTAATTTTTTTCTCATTAATTAAAATATCATTTTCTTCGATGTTCCATTTGATCTTATCTGCATCAATATTCATTTGGTGATGAGAAGAGAAAAACGGATTACTATCACTTCCTCTATCGCCTCTTTTCAGGGATAAAGATTTTCCGTCTACAGCAAAATTTAAATTGACTGAAGGATGATAAATCGAATCATTGCCAACATACATGACCATCGCTACTTGCTCTCCAGATATTTTTTCACCTCTTTCTATTTTGAATAAATTAGCAGCCGCTTTAAGGGCAACTTTATTTTGTTTGTTCAAAACGTTAATCGTTGCTTTTTCATTTTTATCACCAAAACCATACATTTTATTTCCTTGCAAACGGAATCCTCCTACATATTCGATCCCATCACCAAGCTTATCAATTTCTAACACTTTTTGATTAGATTCAAATCTGGGATAAGAACCTTTAGTCTTTTTGTTTTTTGCTAATAATTTATTTTCAAACGTTCCTTCAACTGGTCCTAAAGGAAATAATTCAGGATAATACAACTTGGCATTTTTCACTTTATACAAACCTTTCGTCACATCAATTACATACTCTGAAAATTCGCAATACACTTTTTCCATTCCTTCTTTAGCCCATTTTACCTCACCTCCTTGGCCTTTCCATTTTTTCTGTAAAGGATAGTAAGTACCAGCTGTTTCTTGGATTTTAATTCTATCCCTTTTTCGAATACAAACTAAGTCCGCTTCTTTCAATTCTAGTTGTGGCTCATGGTCTTTATATACCATCGTTGCATTCCCCGTAAAAGCCAACCAAGAGATCCCAGTTTTGGATGCTCGCAAAGCATTGTTTTCAAAAAAGCTGTAAGAGAACTCCAAAAATTCTCTAAAAGGTTTCACTTTTCGACCTTCCATATCCTCAAGAATACCATCTAAAACTTGATGCCATCCTTTAAATTGATTGGCGGTACATTCATTTTTCTTAATGGTCGTTACTCCCTTAAGATAATGACTGAAATAAGGTTTTGCTTTCATCTTTTGATCTAGCATAAGATTACTAGTTTTGATGATCATCTCCATGTCAGGTTCTTCATAAATTCCTTGTCGAAATTCGCTTTCAAAGGCATTGTAGACCGTGACCAATTCTTCTTGATCAGAGGCAGTCATGTACTCTTTCAATTGTTTGATAAAGTCTTCAGTATTTGATGGAAATTTATTATCTGCTTGTCCAAAAACAGAAGAAAAGGGAAGGAATAATAGTAAAGTGATAAGAATAAATAAATTTTTCATGGTTAAATTATTTTCGTTTTTTAAATAAGATTTTTTTAGTTATAAGTTTAGTTTATAAATGCTGAGAAGCATTTAATAGAAATGCAAAAAGCCGTGTAGAAAGATGATCGGTACGAATAAAAAAATCGTAGGATCACCTCTACACGGCTTACCGAGGGGCAGTCGCGAGGCTTATAAGGGTAAAGCAATAATCTCCTTTGTATGAAGAAAACCAAGTTCATTAGCTGCGTGTGTTTCAATTAGAGCAACCACGAACAGGGGCTTACTAGGTAAGCCCATTGTAGGTTTTGGTTGCAAAAGTGTGTCGGCTTTTGAGAAAAAAATCTTGGTCTAGAATACTTTATATTCGATTGTTCAATTTTAATTCAGCGAATCAAAATATTTTTTTACAAATTCGGATCGGTAAGTAGGAATTACGATTATTGGAAAATAAAAAAAGAAGTGAGAGATACTTAAATCTTAATCAATTAGCTATCAATGCTTTACAACATCGATCCAACCATCATACGACTCAGCTAATCGTTGATTTAATCTCTACAAGTTATGAAGAATGCTTTTTGAAAGTGGATATTCAGTCAATATCCAAAGTTTATTTGTGTGGTTGACTACAATGAATATTGAGTCGTAAAATATTTTAAGGATATTATAAAATGATAGGAATAAAAGAAAACAATATCCTTGCTTCAATACATTGTTATTAATGCAATATATAAAAAATATAATAAACTTTCAGGGTTCTATCCTTTTTAAGACGTAAAAAATAAAAATAGCCACAGGAAGAAATTATAAAACAAACACTTTAGTTAAGCGTTCAATTGAAAAAAACAAAGTAACTCTTTAGCCAATTATTCTAAATAGAAAAGCAGAAATTGTCTATCACAATTTCTGCTTTTCTATAATTTATTTTTAAAAAATCTATTTTCTAAATATTAGTTTCGGCCATTCTTTACTCGATTAGAAAACATTTCGGCTCGACCAGGAGCAACGGGTTGAATCTCATACAATTCACCATCATCCATTTTTATCGTCAATTCTTTTTTCTTTAAACCAAGTAATTCATCGTTGTACTTTGTATTATTAGAGACCGTACTTAGAATGCCTTGTTTAAAACCAAAATAGTAATAAAAATCACTTGGAGATTTGATGTAAACATATACTCGATCATCGCCATTGGAAGGCATTTTGAATTCAACGAAACAAGTCAACAATCGATTAATCGGTTGCCCTCCTACTGAAGAAACCGCTACCTCGTTTTTGGTACTTACAAAAGATTGATATTCAGAATTCCAAGTCATTGGTAGCTTACTAAAAAAGAAAGAATACTTATCATACTTTTTAGGTAAATCCAATCCAGTATTTTTCATTTTTTTAACTGCATTGTCAAAATCTTTATTTTTGGTGATAAACTCAGAAAGTGCCTTTTTATAAAACGCTTCATCTTTTAAATAATCTACAGGTCTTGCATCATAACTACTGGAGATCAAATCCGTTACAATAATTTTCATCAATTTATCAGGAATAATCATTGAAATTCCAGCCATTAATTCTGCTTGAAATTTGGTGTTTGTATTCTCTCCATCAAAAGCCGTTTCTGCTTGTCCTGAGGCAGTCACACTAATATAATCCAAGCCAGAACCAATATCAAATTTGCCTTCCGCTCTTACTGTATTGTCCTTATTAGAGTAAGTAAGCATGTTTCCTCTCAATACTGTTGGCGTCGCGATTTTCATCGAATCACCTAGTAAAAATACATCATTTGATTTATCATATTTGACCAATCCACGCGCATCAATGATTGCTCGATCTTTTCTAAGATAGGTTGGCATCATGATTCTAGGATATAGCGTAGCTCGCTCTTTGCTTAAAAATAATCCATTGCGAAGTCTTTCCCCTGCGAAGTTTTTAGGCATATCATATTCAATCATCAAATTCTTTTTATCCGCATCACTCTTTACAGAAAACCATTGACGAGAAGTCATCAAAGGAGCATCCAAGCGAGCGAATCCATCAAAAGTCAAGTTTTTAGAATCTGCATTCAAACCAATTTTCCCTTGAAATTCCGTCTTATGATCAATGAAGAATTTATCTTTTTCAACAACAGAACCGTTGGCTCTTGTGACTGTTGGCTTCTCACTTCTTTTGCCTTTCTTGACTCGCGCACCAATAATATCTGCAAAGTAAATTTCTTGTTTACGAGTTCCAATATTGTATTCGTAATAACCTTTTGCTCGATAATCTTTTCTTCCCATTACGTCGACTGTTGCTCGGTTGATCACATGATATTTATTTATGGTATCCGCTACAATTCGAGCATTATTTAAGGTGGTCATCACCCCTCCTTTTTTAATTTCGAGGTCTCCAGTTTCCGTATATACATAAGCATCACAAGTTTGTATATAAGGAACGCCACCAATTTTCAACTCATTCGTTTTCAAATCATATAGTGCTGTTTTTCCTTTAAAGGTCAAGGAATCTTGTTTAGGATCAATGGACAAAAAATCACCATATTCTTTTCCTTCGTTTTTAAAAGTAATCGTTTCTTGTTTCATATCCCAATACAATTCATTCATCGAAGTTTGATATTGATTGTAAGGCATCGTCGTAGATAGATCATCAGAGTTGGCTTTGATTCTACCAATTTGTGTATCAAAATCTAAGTCCGAATTCACATTTCTAGTATCGAATGCTAACTCGTCAGAACCAAAAGCTTTAATTTTTAGATTCGAAGTATCTGCTCGAGCAGAAAAAGCACCAAAAGACATTAATTTAGAATTTAGAATTCCTTGATCCCATTCAAATGAACCCGTTGCATTCAAACCTTTAGGAGTCAAAATTAAGGAACCAACTACAGTATAGTTTTCTGCTTTAAAAACCTCGAAAGCTTCTTCTTTAGTGCGAATGTACATGCTATCCACATAGGGTTTCCAATCAATAGAAACATTATAACCGACCGCTTGTGGAAACTCAACTGCTTGGCCTCGTTGCTCCGTCATATCAAATCTATCTGCTGTAGCAAGCATCTGTTTGGGCTTAAAAACGATATCTTCTGAATTCAGAGAGGAAGTCAAATAGTCCAATTTTCCTTTACCCAAAAAACCAGCATTACTCAAATCAACTTCTCCTGTATAATTTCCTTTAGAAGCATAACAAGGATAACCTTCATCGGGAGAAGTATTGACAAAACCTAAACTTCCATCCTCCTCTCTCAAAACAATCGTCTCCTTAAACTCAGGAAAAATATCCGCAGAAACCATTGTTCCATCAAAGGTCAAACTCGCTTCACTAAAATCATCTAACTTATTAAAACTAAACTTATCCAATTCAAAATAAAAAGAATCTCTTTTATAACAACCTGCTTGTGTTTCTTTGTAATCATAATAAACATAAGCGGGACCATTCGTGTTAAAAGAAGGAAACATTTCAATCTCTTCTTTTCCTGATTTATTATTTGGAGCATCTATCAACAAAACACCGCTAGTATGTTCAATCCGAGAAGCAATGGACATGGCAATAGGCATGTCATTATCGTCTTTTTCTCCAGTAGGAATAAAGAGATCAAAGAAACGAACGGAATCCATTTCGATATGGTTTTGGTCATAAAGGAAGGAAAACTGTTTACCTTCTAAGGTTGAAAACCCAGCAAATAATCGACCATCAAAATCAAGATTTCTATTTTCTAATACGACTAGACGACCGGAAGTTGGTTTTAGAGCGACTTGTTGTTTTTCACTAAATTCTACATTGGTCACTCCAATCGTTTCAATAGAATTATCCTTCATATTCATCACTGCGTTGGTACTATCTGATTTTGATTCTACTTTTAATACATCAAAATCTACTTTCTCCGCACTGGCATCTGTGTAGTGAAAAACTTTTTCTTTTACCTCCACCATTTGTTCATCACTGTCATAATTGACAAAACCTCGAGCAACCAAATCATAAAGCAAACTTTGAATACTCGACGCATCAAATCTTGGATTAATTTTAGCGGCTACATTATTTGCACTTAAATATCGTGTACCTTCTTCATCAGCTAAATGCCGAATAGAATACAGTGGATTGTTGGTTGATATATTTTGAATTTGACGGAAGTCACTTTCTTTAAAAAAGTTGAGCGACTCAAAAGTCACTTTACTCTGATTGGAAAAACTAACGGCAGAAGTTCCCATTAATAGAGAATCTGAATCCATGTGCCATTCTAATTTCTCTACATGAACATTCATCTTATGCAATGAATTATAAAAAGGATTTCGATCACTTCCTCGCTTTCCTCTGTACAATTCCATTTCTTGTTTTGGGATATTAAACTTGATATTGACTGAAGGATGAAAAATAGAATCTTGATTAAAATACATCACCATCTCAAGACGTTCGGCTGCAATTTTTTCACCTTTTCGGATTACAAACAATTCCGAATCCCCTGAAAAGGTCTTCTTCTTACTTTTATCAAAAATGGAAATCTTTGCTTTATTTTTCTTACTCCCGTATCCGTACACTGTCGTTCCATGCAATCTAAATCCACCGACATATTCAATCCCTGGGCCAAGATTATCGATTCGAAGGATACTGTCTTTTGATTCAAAACGAGGATAGGATCCTTCCGTCGCTCGATTCTCACTTACAATTTTGTCTTCAAATTTTCCAACAATAGCTCCGTTAGGAAAAATCTCAGGATAGTATAATTTCACATTGTTAGTTCGATAAATACTTTTATTGACTTGAAGTTCATATTCACTCAATTCTGCATAGATCGAATCCTTTAAACCAAATCGAGACCAATCCACTTTTCCTCCTTTTCCTTTCCATAATTTATCGACTGGATAGAAAACACCTGCTGTACCAGAAATCACAATAGTATCTTTTTTTCTATAACCTTTTAAATCTAATTCGTCATATTTTACAATGGGTGTTTGATCAATATATTGTAATTCATACTGCTCTGTTTTACTATTCCATTCTACCCCACCAGAAGTTGAACTGTGTAGATTATTATTCGTAAAGAAACCTGTAGAAAAAGCTAAATACTTTTTAACTGGAGTCAACCTTCTATTTTTAATATCACCAAGCATGCCATTCAATACGGTATGCCAATCCTTAAACACTTGTTCACCTGTTTCTCTTTTTTTGACTACAGTCAATCCTTTCAAATAATTTAGAAAGAAGGGCGAGGCATTCATTTTTTGTTGAAGCATCGCATTACTAGTTTTTAGAATGGTCAGAAATTCCTCATCATTAAAACTTCCATTTTTGAATTCTTTCTCATATTTTTTAAAGGCATCTTTCATGACATCTCTTTTACTGGAGGTCATAAATTCACCTAATTGTTTGAGGTATTCTTCTGGTACTTCAGAGAATTCTGACAAACGTTGAGCTTGAGCAAAAATGGAAAAAAATAAAATGAAGGTGAGTGTCGTAAGTAATTTATTCCGCATGTCTGAATGATATTATCAGTTTCTGTTATGAAAGCATCAAAATGATGGCCTTTTTAAAATCCGTTGAGAAATATAAATGGCTATTAGCCAATTTTATGATTTCTTAAAAGAATTAGATCAAAATGGATTGATTTTCATGGTTTTAAATCAGTCCTAATAATAAACTGATTTGAGGATGGCAGGTTGCAATATTAGGTAGATAAATAACGTGTAAACTTTACTCTAGTCCCTAAAAAGTCCAAATTATCGGCTAAAAGCCATACAGATCCAATTGTTTCTTTGCCACTTATCGAGGCAATTGAAACCTGCTGATTCTGCATTTTCCTGCAATAAATTAGCATCTTCTTTAATAAACCCTGAAACAAGAAGTGTACCGCCTTGTTTCAACTTCAAATATAACGCAGGAAGTGTGGCTAAAATTACGTTGCGATTAATGTTTGCCAGAATGATATCGTAGTCACCATCTTTAATCTCCTCCAAAGTACCTTCTAATACCTTTACGCCTGAAATATGGTTAATTTGTAAGTTATCAATGGTATTTTCTACAGCTGGTGCCTCAATATCGACGCCTACAATCTCAGGACTTCCCAATTTGGCGGCTAAAATCGCCAAAATTCCGGTTCCACAGCCATAATCAAGGACTTTCGTTTCCTTAAAATTAAGGTTTCGCATCGCTTGAATGACCATGTATGTCGTTTCATGATGTCCAGTTCCAAAAGCCATTCTTGGGTTGATCACAATTTCATGTTCAATTGGCGCAATCGGTGGATGAAAATCTGCTCGGATGCCACAAAAGTCATCAATAAGAATGGGGTCAAAGTTAGATTCCCAAAGTGCATTCCAATTCTGCGGTTGAATGACTTCTTGACTAAAAGTAAAATGAAACCGATTTTTCAATTCATTGAGTCCTAGTTCAATGGATTCACTCATTTTTTCACTTGGCAAGTAGGCATTGAGTCCCTCTTCGGTTTCTTCAAAACTTTCAAATGGAAAATCATGTAAAAAAGCGGAAACTATTTCTTGTTGATCGGTTATGATTTTAACTTTGGTATATTGCATTTTGTGATACGAGGTGTTGTGTTTAATGGAAATTAAATGTCTACAAAACAAGCACTTTATTTTAGATTTTACTAAATCGAATAAAACGACTTTCTGTTCCACTTTCTATTTTCATAAAATAAATGCCACTTGGCCATTGAGATAAATCTATTTCAAAGTTGTTTGATAAATTTTGTTGACTCCTTATTTTTTTTCCATCTGTACTGAAAATAGTTAAAGATTCTATGAGAGCAAAATCAGAAGATATCCTTATTTTTTCATTTGCAGGATTTGGGAAAACACTCCAGTTTCCTTTTGATTGAATCCTTACCTGTTCCCAATCTGAATATTCAATGGTGCCATCCTGATCTATCGCTTTCAATCGATAATAGTTGCTACCATTTTTTGGTTTAGAATCAAGCCATTCATATTGATTGCGCTCATTTCCATTTTTTCCAGGTACTTCTGTTAATACTTCAATGGATCTTAAATCAGCAGATCTTTCTAATTCAAAGTAATCAAAGTTGACTTCATTTTCGGTTGTCCATTGAATGATGACTTCGCTTTGAGCTATTTCTTTAGCAGAAAAAGAAAGTAAATCTAAAGGTAAAACACTTAATTCCCATGGCCTGGAGCTGCTTTCTGTTTCGCAATCATTACTGACTGTCAAGGTGACCGTGTAAGGTCCAGCATCCGCAAAAGTATGTGTTGGATTTTGTAAATCAGAAGTAGTTCCATCTCCAAAATCCCATGCCCATTTTTTAGCTATACCCTCTGTTTCATCTTTAAAATCAACTGAGAATCCTCCTGTATCTTCGAAGGTAAATTCACTGTATAGTAAAGAAGGTAAATTGTTTTCCGTTATAAGCATTGTTTGATTCATGGCGACTCCACACAAAGATTCTACCACTCCATTCGGCCACCGAATCACCACTTCATCTATCTCAGTAGCTTCCCCTATTCCAAAATGTAGTTCAAGAGTATTCATGATCCCATAACTTTCGCCCGAACGAATTTCTCTAACTTGCATGCCCCAATCACCATGGATTTCAACCCGTGTTCCAATTGCATTAATATTACAATCTGTTCCTTTTAAATTCAACTTAAAATAATTTCCATCACCTGCGGCATTCATAAATATTTTATCTGGTCTACTACTAACGGGTCCATTATATCCCGAAGCAAAACCCGCATAGACATCTAAGTATCCATCATTATTTAAATCTCCAGTGACGGCACTATGGATGGCCCAATTAGTTGGAAAAGGATTCTCTATTACACTAAAAGTAACATCTCCATTATTATGGAAAAGTTGATGACCTGATCCTGTAGTCACCAATATATCGATAAACCCATCATTGTCAAAATCATCAAAAATAGATTGGATTCCTCCTAAAATAGAGGCTAGTTCATTTTCGATTCCACTAATTGCTGTGATATCCGTGAATTGTCCTTCTCCATCATTCAAATACAATGAACTGGGTATATCATGATTTAAAATAATACAATCCAAATCTCCATCATTGTCAATATCAGCAAAATCGGTTGCCCAAGATTGCGCCATTGGTAAGAGACCTACTTCCTCTGCAACATCCACAAAGTTATTGTTTCCATCATTTTGGAATAAAAGATTTAATCGACGTCCATCCATTGGATCTGTCACACCTACCCTACATTTTGATATATATAAATCTATGTCTCCATCGTTATCATAATCCGTCCAGATGGAACCATAATTTCCAGAATTATCCGAAGGGACTGTAGACGATGTATTGATTAGCCCTAGATCATGAATAAAATCTCCCGATCCATTATTAGAAAAAGGAGCGGATAAACCAAGATCATGACAAGCAAAGATGTCAATCGTACCATTGTTATCAATATCTACAAAATTAGAACCTTGTAAAAAAATGGATGGATTATTTAACGTTGATTCTGTGAAGGCACTTCCGTCATTGTTTGCTTTAAGAATAGTGATTCCATTAAAAGCTCCGCCAACCATCACATCATTGAATCCATTTTCGTCAATATCAGCGATACACATGCTCCAATGATTTCCGGTTCCTATATCTCCGATTACTGATTGTGAAAACATAGATCCATCTGCTTGTTGGTATTCAATACGAAGTGAACTGGCATTTCCTAAACGAATAATATCATCCAATCCATCTCCATTCATATCCGCTATCCCCATAGCGACTCCGCTATACACCGTAGGGTCTTGTAAAAGACTAGAACTTAGATCTGAAAAAGAAATTTGTGCAGAAGATGGAAGGATTAGCCCAAAAGCCAATCCAATTAGGAGGGTTATTTTTCTCATAATAATGTAGGTTGTTTTAGTATTATATTTTTTTGAAGTATAAAAGATAGGAATAGTTTAGCGCTTATCCAAACTCAGGTCTTTCTGCTTTTATAAATACTAATTTTATAACAAATCAATAATCAGTGTCTGAGCAAGTTTCAACCATAAATCCTCAAAATAAAAGACTTCTAATTTTATTGATCATGTACTTGTTCTCCATTTTGTTTTTTCAGAGTAGAAGGAGATACACCCAGATTTTCATCTACATGAATGTGCGGAAAGCTAGCCATTAAGCCCATTTTAATGATCGCCAGATGATGTAAAGCATGATCAAAAGCAAACATTAATTCTCGACCAATAGTTGAGTTTAGGATAGGACGAATATGACCAGAAAAGTCAGATCGGATTTGGATCAACTGCTGCTCTTCTAATTTTTCTAAGGCAATATTGACTTGCTCAAAAGCCTTTTTAGCAGCAAGAGGTTGTGTTTCTATGGTAGCATTTCTTTCTCTACAGCTATAATCTATGAGCCCTGCAGCAAAACCATTCAATAAGCAATTATAAAAATCAAGAATATGTCGAAAGTGATTGCCTAAAGTAGATCCACTAAAAATGGCAACTGATTTGGAGTAATCAGACTCCTCTATCTTATCCAATAGATCAATAATTTGCCGAGTCATTTTAAAAGTACCTTCTTTGCTATCCATTATTCGTTTTCAATGATATGAGTAATTGCTAATAAGCGCTTTATAATAAAAGTTTGCTTGAAATACTGCCCCTCATTGGATATTGAATATTCCTTAATGAACATTCAATATCTCTCCTCTTTATTCGCATTAAGATTAAACTTACACAATTACAGACAAAAAGAATCATTTTCCATATACCTCTCCCCTACAAGACTTCAAAGTATTCATCAAAAGTGAAGTCACTGTCATCGGCCCGACACCGCCAGGTACGGGTGTGATAAAACTACTTTTAGGCGCTACTTCATCAAATTTTACATCACCAGCCAATCGATAACCTTTTGTTTTACTGGCATCTTCTACTCGATTGATTCCTACATCAATGATGACTACCCCTTCCTTCACCATATCTCCTGTTATAAATTCAGGCCGACCTAAGGCTACTATCAAAATATCTGCTCGCTTGGTATGCTCTATCAAATTCTTAGTTCGACTATGGCAAAGTACCACAGTTGCATTTCCTGGACTAGCTTTTCTTGATAACAAAATACTAATGGGTGTTCCTACAATATTACTTCTTCCTAGAACCACGCATTGTTTACCTTCTACATCAATATTATTGCGATCTAACATTTGCATAATACCAAAAGGAGTAGCTGGTAAGTAAGCTGGTAAACCTTGTGCCATTCGGCCAAAATTAGTTGGATGAAAACCATCTACATCTTTTCTTGGATCAATCGCAAGGATGACTTTTTGTTCATCAATATGTTTGGGCAAAGGCAATTGTACAATAAAACCATCAATTGCTGGATTCTGATTGAGTTCCTCTACAATTTGGAGGACTTCTACCTCTGTAATATCTGAATCTCTTCTGATCATGGTCGAATCAAATCCAACTTGCTCACAAGACCGAACTTTATTTCGGACATACACCTGACTTGCGGCATCGTCTCCAATCAAAACCGCAGCTAAATGTGGTTTTTTCCCACCAGCTGTAATCAGTTTTTGAACTTCTACGGCAATCTCTTCTTTAATTGTTTTGGCCAATTGTTTTCCATCAATAAGTTGCATAAGTACATTTTTTAAAACTTTCGAAATAAGCTAGTCAATAAGGGCGCAAATTTAGCAAAAGGAATTGACTATTTATCTGAATAAATTTGAATAAAATCATAAATTCTAGTCTAAACAGATGAATCGGTGTATCTTTGCGCCAATTAAACTTTGATACCGTGACTTTTGCAGAATTAAATTTAAATAAAGCCTTACTTAACGCACTGGATGACTTAGGTTTTACCGAAACCACGCCCATTCAGGAACAGTCGTTTTCCGTTATTATGTCGGGAAGAGATGTGGTGGGTATTGCCCAAACGGGTACTGGAAAAACTTTTGCCTATTCTCTCCCATTGCTTCGCTTATTAAAATTTTCAAAACAAAAAGCTCCTAGAGTTTTAATGGTCGTTCCTACTCGAGAATTGGTGATACAATTGGTGGCTGATTTAGAGAAATTAACGACTTATACCAGTACTCGAGTCGTAGGCGTTTATGGAGGAACGAACATCAACACTCAAAAGGATTTAGTGATGGAAGGCGTAGATGTCCTTGTGGCTACTCCTGGAAGATTATTGGATTTGGCTTACACCGGAGCATTGCGTTTGAAATCTATTCAAAAATTAGTGATTGATGAGGTGGACGAAATGCTCAATATTGGTTTTCGACCACAAATAACCAATTTGCTGGATATTCTGCCAAAAAAGAGACAAAACTTACTCTTTTCTGCTACCATTACTCCAGAGGTAGAAGATATCATAGACACCTTTTTTAATCATCCCGTCAAAATTGAAATTGCCCCTACAGGAACTCCTTTAGATCAAATTGAGCAGTATGCCTTTAATGTTCCCAACTTCAATACCAAGGCGAATCTCTTAGAATTTTTACTGAACCAAGAAAATGAGTTTACAAAAGTCTTGGTCTTTATTGAAAATAAAAAGCTGGTAGATCGTTTACACGAAAAACTAGAGCTTAGATTTCCAGAACAAATTGGCGCTATTCACAGTAATAAATCTCAAAATTATAGAATGCGAGCAGTTGCTGGTTTTGAAGATGGAACGCATCGGGTTTTATTAGCAACTGATTTATTGGCTCGTGGATTGGATATTTCTACAGTTACTCATGTGATCAATTTTGATGTTCCTCCGATTCCAGAAAATTATATGCATCGAATTGGGCGTACTGGCCGGGCATCTGAACATGGGATTGCGATTACTTTCGTAAAAGAAGCAGAAGAAGATTTAAAATTTGCGATTGAAGTATTGATGACCGAAGAAATTCCGATGAGAGCATTACCTGAAGAAGTGGTCATTTCCGATGAATTAATGCCCGAGGAAGAAGCTAAGATTATAGATAAAAGTTATTTAAAATTTCCTAAAGCAAAAGCTTCAGGTGCAGCCTTCCATGAAAAGAAAGATAAAAACAAAAAAGTCAATCTAGGAGGCTCGTATCGACGAAACTTAAAAGCCAAATACAAAAAACCCATCAAACGAAGTGGTAAAAATTCGAAGAAAAAGTAAGCGGCCATTTTTCGTAAAACATCTATTTCAGACTAATTATCTCCGCTAACCTATTGTGGTCACTACCGTTCCTTCCTCAAAAGTGACCGTTATCTAAATGATAGCCCAAACATGCAATTTTTTTTTAATGTTTCTTCTTCGATTCCAATGGTAATTTTATCTTTGAATGTCCAATTTTAAAATGATATTCATTTTTAAATGACCCAAATAAATTCCCCTAGTCCTAAAACTGATTCACAAACTTTTTTAAACGTTCATAAGGATGGTCCTTGACTCAACAAAAACATATACTTTAATCGATAAAGAGCAAAACCTAATTGGAGAAATTCACTCAATTACGAGCAAAGAAAACTGGTTTATCGGTACTGCCGGAATACTTAGTTTTCCTGAAAATATTGCCAACCTATTTCATAAAATAGAGGAATTAGTGAAGGAACGTGATTTCCGTTCTGTTAGACAAACAGAAGCAGAGTTGTTGAGTCATGAGTTACAACTAAAAGAAACTGGAGTGACCTTGAGTGAATTTCAAGTAGATAAAAAAAAGAAAGTATATTTTAAACTAGCCTAGTAAATAAAACTATCGAACCTGAGCATGTTAAATGTCCTTTGAATCATATCCCTATGAGCAAAGGACATTCTTCTTTTTTTATAAATCAATCAGTTTCACCTCAAATTACAATTCTAAAATCCCTTCCGGTAAATCCATCCAAATCATTTTTTCAGATTTGTCTATTTTAACGATCAATGTCTCATTTAGAGGAATTAGAATCTCTTTCTCTTGATATTTTAGCATGGCCATTTCTTGCTGTGGAAATTCTTCTACTCGTTCTATCACTCCAATTTTACCGATGGATTCATCAATTATTTCAAAACCTACATATTGACTATAAAAAAGACCATCCTCTTCTTGAGGAACCAAACGCTCTTCCTTCGGCCGTACATCTTGAGGACGTAGCAATATAGTCTTACCCGCTATTTTAGCCGCAGCTTCTTTAGAATCTACTTCTTCTAATTTGGCCACCAAAGTATCCAACATGTTGACTTCTTCAATGAAATAAGGAATAGCTTTCCCTTGTATTTCTACAAACATCACACTAGCCGCCAAAATATCTTCTATAAATTCTGTTTCCACAAAAAGTCGAATTTCGCCCTTTGTTCCAAATGCTTTCTTGGTATGACCTATTGAAATGTTTTTCTTCATTATTGAATATTGAATATTGGATATTGGATATTGGATATTGGATATTGAAGAAACCCGTTATTATAGTCCTCAATTTTGTCGAAAGACTAAAAAAGGCTAAATTCATCAGTTGACTTTATTTTAAGAACCTTATCCTTTATCCTATGTTTTCCTCCTTTATTAAAATGACCATGGCTTTTTCATTAGTCTGTTTATCCGTTTCCATTTTTGCACAAGATAGTAAAGCTGTGAAAAAGGTCAAACAAATTCTTCATTCGCAGGCTGATGCTTGGAATCAAGGAGACATCGATACCTTTATGGAAGACTATTGGAAATCTGAAAATTTACAATTTATTGGCTCAAAAGGAGTCACATACGGATGGAAAGCGACGAAGGCTAATTACAAAAAAAGATATCCCAATAAAGATGCGATGGGGCAATTGAGCTTTGATATCATTAATGTGGATCGACAAAGCCGGAAGGTGATTAGTTTGGTTGGAAAATTTACATTGAAAAGAAGTATGGGGGATTTAAGCGGACACTTTTTATTGATCTTTAAAAAGATAAAAGGGAAGTGGTTGATCATTGCAGACCATACCAGTTAGAGCTTTGTGCTATATCGCATTTTTTTGAACCATATTGGGCATTTAAGTTCATTTAAGAAATGCCCTATTAAATTATATGGTTCAATCAATTAAAATCAACTACACGATACTCCAAAATAAATCCTTCTTCCGCTTTTTCTTCCCAAACTTGACCTTCACAAATTGCTAAATCACCACCGCATTGCGTGTCGAGAATTCGCATTTTTTTATATACCAATCCAACATTTTTAGCATACTTTTCTGTGACCTCTCGAATCTCAATCAAGTTCTCGTTTTGAGCATGAAAAATCGTAGTCACCTCTTCAAAAAAGATTCCCTCTATCGTCTCAGGTTCAGCAATCGTTCCCACTTCAGATACTTCCCAACCTTTAAATAATTCTAAAGTTTCACCGGCAACGGAAATAATCGTAGCCTTATCTACGAATTGATTCCCATCCCAAGTATTCCCTTCTTCCAAAGGATAAACCATTTTTACAAAACGTACATTTTCCTCTACTCGCTCCGCGGTATTTTCCGTACGAAGACTCACCCAAATATCTTTTAATACCCAAGGATCATCAAGAGTAGCTCGGACAGATCTTTCCATTCTATAATTGATTCTATTTTCATTATCAAAGAGCGTATCGGTTATTTCTTCTTTTAGGAAAAAACTAGTCGTATCAATGGTCCCTTCTGATTTGATATTATAAACGATAGAATCCACTTGATATGTGATGTATTTGCCTACCTCCAATGGAAAGTATTCATAACCAAATTCTAAAGGAAAATCCTCGATCACCTGTTTGTCTTTACAGGAAAAAAGTAAAAAAATGGCTAAACAAAAGAGAGAACAATATTTGAAGGGATTCATAAATCAGTAATTGAGCATTGAAAAGAATACTAAGAAATATGCAATTAATAAGCCAAAGCAGCGAGTATTAAATACGATAGCGATAAGAAAAACTGGATTGAAATGCCCATTTACAGGGCAAATGTTTTTGATCATCGAATCACCACATTACCTAATCGAACTTCCGTAGATGATTCCACCTCCGATCACATCATCTCCTTCATAGAAAACAGCTGATTGTCCAGGAGCTACTCCTTTTACATTAGCTAAAAATTCTACATCGACCATATCATTCTCCAAATTTTTGAGCCGACTCATCGTACCTCGATCATTGTACCGAATTTGAGTAGTTATATCGATGTCTTCCGGAAATTTTTCATATTTCATAGAATTGATTTGGGAAACTTTCATCCCATTCCGAAGCAACTCATCAACTTTTCCAAGTACCACCGTATTGGTATCTGGTTGAATTTCAGTCACATACATCGGTTCTCCAAATGCCAAGCCCAAACCTTTTCTTTGTCCTATAGTATAAAATGGATAACCATTATGTGTTCCTAAAACTTCCCCACTCGTATTGACAAATTGTCCTCCTTTCACCTTCTCTTCCAAACCATCTACCCTATTTTTTAGAAAATTCCGATAGTCATTATCAGGAACAAAACAAATTTCAAAGCTTTCTCCTTTTTTAGACAATTCTTCATATCCCCAATCAAAAGCCATTTTTCGCACTTCTGGTTTAGTATAGGGCCCCAATGGAAAATAGCTTCTATCCATACATTCTTGGCTCAAGCCCCAAAGCACATAGGATTGATCTTTTCGATCGTCTTTTCCTTTAGAAATAAATTTTCGGCCTTCGTGTTCTTTGATCTGAGCATAATGTCCTGTAGCGATAAATTCACAGTCTAAAGCATCAGCTCGTTTGAGTAAAGAACTCCATTTGATGTGTGTATTACAAAGCACACAAGGATTCGGTGTACGTCCAGCAATATATTCATCAACAAAATTGTCAATGACGTAATCTCCAAATTCTTCTCGAATATCAACGATAAAATGGTGAAATCCCATGTTGACGGCCACCTGACGCGCATCATTGATAGAATCGAGACTACAACAGCCTGTTTCTTTCTTAGATGCTCCAGAATTCGCATAATCCCAGGTTTTCATAGTGATTCCGATCACTTCATAGCCTTCTTGATGAAGCATCATTGCTGTGACGGTACTATCTATTCCGCCACTCATTGCCACTAAGACTTTTCCATGTTTACTCATTATAAATCCTTTATTTTAAGCGTTGTTCCACATTTGATAACTATATGGTATATGATTTGATTGGTGTATATTGTTGGAAATTGTACTTTTATTCCATAAAAGCAGTAAATAACCTTTCCAAACAATAACACTTTCACAAATAATTATCAAAATTACAAAATTTGCAGGGCTAAAGTTCAATAGAATGACCGACTTTATCGTTCTTTATTGTGTTTAAGCTTAATATTGGCTAATTTTAAACTTTACAATCACTAAAATCAAAGTATTATGAGACACTACACGCTTACCTCACTAGCACTCATTACTCTATTTTTGATGTCTTGGCAACTTAATGCCCAAGAATTAGGAGTCGCTACTCCTTATTCTGACTCATTTCAAGGACGTAAAACTGCAAGTGGTCAGCCTTATGATAAAAATAAACTTACCGGCGCCCATAAAACACTTCCCTTTGGTACTCAGATTAGAGTCACTAGATTGGATAATAAAAAATCTGTTACCGTTCGGATCAACGATCGAGGGCCATACATCAGTGGCCGTGTAGTTGAAATTTCCCGTAAGGCAGCCGAAAGATTGGACTTACTAGAAGTCGGACAAGCAGATGTTAAAATCGAGGTAACCCGACCTGGAAGTGACTTTGATGAAGCTGTGGCTTCTAAAGAACCACCTATGACCGTCGTTAAATCCTCCAAGCCGAAGACGGTTACTTCTAAAGTAAATAAAAGTCCTACTCCTCCTGCTTATGATACGAAAACAACGACTCGGAAGTCCACTAAAAAGTCTGATCTTAAATTGACTGAAAAGGCACCTCCGAAAAAGGCAAAAGCTCCTACTCCTACTAAAAAAGCAGCACCAGCTAAAGTTCAAAAAGCAGCTCCTGTACAAGCTGTCGTCGAAGAAGCAAAGTTAGTGACGGGTAAAGAATATACTCAACGTGGTCTTTATCAAATCGAATTGAGAAAACCAAAGGCAGAAGGTTTTGGAGTACAAGTCGCTGCAGTTACTTCTTACGAAAGTATGATGAAGCAAGTCGCTGTTTATCAAGGTAAATGGTTTAAAAAAGTAATGGTTGGCATTGAAGCCGGAGCTGATGGAAAAGATATCTATAAAATTATCCTTGGTAATTTTGAAGAAAGAAAGGCAGCTGACAATTATAAAAAACAATTAAAAAAGAAGAAAAAAATCAGTGGTTTTGTTATTGATTTAGCAGCGGTGAATCAATAATAAGTCTCTTTTTTGATCCAGAAAAACGATCAATTATACCAATTAAAAAGCCGGAAATTACTTCGTAGTTTCCGGCTTTTTTGATTTTCATTTTCCTTGAAAGTACTTCAATAAATCTTCTAAATTTTTATCCTTACCATCCTGTTGAAAATGAATGACTTTTGCTTTAGCATAAAAAGATTCTCGTTCCAATAATTTTTCTTCTATAAAAGCAAATAATTCCTCAGGCGTTTTGTCGAGGAGCAATGGTCTTTTACTTGATTTTTTTAATCGACCAAAAAGGAGAGTTGCGGCACATTTGAGATAGACCGTTGTACCCTGCTCATTCATCCAATCCATATTATCAAAAAAGCAAGGTGTTCCTCCTCCAACAGAAATGATTTTGGCTTCGCTTGTTGTGATCAATCGAAGATATTTTTTTTCTAACTCTCGAAAGCTAGCCTCCCCTTCTTGCTCAAAAATTTGATTGATCGTTTTTCCAGTCTCTTCGACAATCCACGCATCTAGATCTACCAATTCCATATCCATCGCTTTGGCCAGACCACGTCCATAAAGTGATTTGCCACTGCCCATAAATCCAATCAAAAAAATATTTTCAGTTACCTTCATTCTATTTCCTTATTGTAAATAAAATGGGACATCCATTTTTTTCGAAATCGCAAAAGCTGCATTGATCAAACCAACATGGCTGTACGTTTGAGGAAAATTACCCCATTGACTATCTGTCTTTGCATGTACATCTTCACTAAGCAAACCTAGATGATTGCCATGCTTCATTAAACTTTCAAAAATAGTGGTTGCTTTTTCTATATTACCCATTCTGGCTAAAGCCTCCACATACCAAAACGCACAGATTAAAAACGTTGACTCCGGTTCCCCAAAATCATCAATGTGCTTATAGCGATAAAACAAACCTGACTCTGTTGCCAATTCATCTTCCAATACTTTCAAATGTTTTTTAGCTCGATCAGAATTTGGATCCAAATAGCCCATATTGATCAATTGAAGAAGACTTGCGTCTAAATTTTTAGAACCGACAGCCTGGGTGTACACGCCTCTTTCCTCATCATAACAAGACTCAATCATATCCGTTGATTCTTGAATCATCTTTTCAGCTAAAGCCTCCATTTCTGCATTTTTCAAACTTCTACCGATTTTCCGCGCAGCTTGAGCACCTGCCCAATGAAACAGAAAAGTATAGGAATGTAACTGTGAAACTCCACGGAATTCCCATAATCCGTTATCCGGTTCCTGCATCGTTTCTTCAATCATTTTTAAACAATGCATCGCAAGATGACTTAAAGTGGTATTTTCTTGTTTGTTAACCAAGCGTTCATCAGAGAATAAAGGAAGCAAAGTCACCAATACCTGCCCGTACATATCATTTTGAATATGCTCATAGGCCTGATTACCAATTCTAACAGGACGTTCACCACGATAGCCTTTTAAGGGAATAATCTTTTCTACAGGTTCTCGATCTATGGTAATAGGATATAATGGGTGAAATCGTTTATCCTCATTCAGGACAATATTTTCAATAAAATTGGCATAAGACTCCAGGATACTAAAGTGACTTAAATCATTAAGTGCTTTAATCGTATAATGAGAATCTCTCAACCAACAGAAGCGATAATCCCAATTTCGAGTACTCCCCGGAAATTCTGGTAAACTAGTCGTAGCCGCAGCAATGATAGCTCCAGTATCTTGATACTGATGCAATTTTAAAGTTAAGGCAGAACGAATCACACTTTGTTGATGGAAATTTTCCGTCGATGTATTTTTCACCCAAGTTTGCCAATAATTGATGGTCTTTTCTAAAAAGCTTTCTGCGGTTCCTTTTAATGAACCTTCCAATGGAACACCCCAGGTCATCACCAAATACTTGGTTTCATTTAACATGAATGCTTGCTCTTGATCAACATAACTCAAAGCAATATTGGTAGTCAATCGGAGTGGCGAGTCCAATCCCGTGTACCTAATATGG
>CAYTVR010000008.1:0-5341 GCA_964441245.1 uncultured Saprospiraceae bacterium
AAGGTGAGGTATATGCCATGTCAACCTTATTTACCGCTGCGACACTTTGGGCGGTAATTAAATGGTATAATTTACCAGATAAACCACAAAATGATCGTTGGTTAGTATTCGCTGTCTATCTTGCTGGACTTTCAATGGGCGTTCACCTGTTGAGTTTGTTGACGTTCCCAGCCTTGGCTCTTTTCTATTATTTTAAAAAGTATAAAACACATAGTTTAATTGGTATGGCTGCAGCTGCAGCTATAGGAGTTGCTTTTATCGCTGCCATTCAAACACTGATTATTGTTGGTATTCCTAAGCTTTGGAGTTATATGGAATTGATGATGGTTAATGGGTTTGGTTTGCCTGTTCACAGTGGAATATTTCCTTTGGTTTTAATTATTGCAGCAGTGCTTTTTGCTGGAATTAAATATTCACATCAACGTCAAAATGCGATCCTACAACAGTTGTTTGTAGCAGCAACTTTGGTGGTCTTAGCTTTTTCTACTTTAGGAGTTGTGGTTATTCGAGCAAACGCAGACACACCGATTAACATGAATAGTCCAAGTGATGCGATGCGATTGATTCCTTACCTAAATCGGGAACAATATGGAGAGCGACCATTAGTAAAAGGACCTCATTTTAATGGACAACCAGAAAGAGTAGACACCGAAGATCGATATGGAGTAGTAGATGGTAAATATGAAATAGTTGATGTAAAAGCTTCTTATGTTTATAACTCCAAAGACAAGATGTTATTCCCTCGAATGGGGCATCAAGATGAAGCCAGAAAAGCATTGTATGCTCGATGGATGGGAGGAAAAAAAGGAAATCCAACACAAGCAGACAATATTTCTTTCTTTTTTAATTATCAGATAAAGTGGATGTATTGGCGTTATTTTATGTGGAATTTTTCAGGACGTCAAAATGGAGAACAGGGCTTCTTCCCCCAAGATAAAACAAGTGGTAACTGGCTTTCAGGAATTCCGTTTATTGATACCACCATTCGTGGCTTACCGTCGACAAGTGAAATGCCAGATTCCTTAAAATATAATCAAGCGCATAATAGATATTTTATGCTCCCCTTCATTTTTGGTTTGATTGGCATATTTTTTCATGCAAAACGAAGATCGAATGATTTCATTGGCCTACTCACACTCTTTATCATTACTGGAATCGGAATCATTGTTTATTCCAATCAACCTCCAAATGAACCGAGAGAAAGAGATTATGTTTTGGTCGGTTCCTTTTTTACGTATTGTATTTGGATTGGAATGGGCGTATTAGGTATTTTCTCCTTTTTGAAAAGTAGAGTCAATGCCAATACGGCTGCAATGGTTGCTGTTGCTTTGGTAATGATTGCTCCTATCTTAATGGGAACACAAAACTTTGATGATCATACTCGAAGACACCATTCAGGTTCGAGAGATTACGCGTCCAACTTCCTTAACTCTTGCGAACCGAATGCTATCATTTTTACTTATGGTGATAATGATACCTATCCATTATGGTATGCACAAGAAGTAGAGGGCATTCGAACGGACGTAAGAGTCGTTAACTTATCATTGATCGCAGTCGATTGGTACATTGATCAGCAAAGGCGAAAAATTAATGATTCTGCTCCGATCAAAATGAGCATTCCTCGGACAGCTTATCGAGGAATGAAGCGATCACAGCTGTTTTTCTTATCTGATGATAATCCAGAGAGAGATTTAGCTTCCGCTGTAAAATTTATGGGAGATGATAATCCATTAAATGTAAGTAGTCGAACTTTAGAAAGTTATGCGCCGACGCGTAAATTCTCCATTCCAGTGAATAAACGTAAGGTCATTCAAAATGGAACGGTTTCTATAGCAGATACGGCGAATATAGTTTCCGCTTTAAAATTTACTTTTCCTCGAAAGAGTTATATCCAAAAAGGAGAATTGGCTTTATTAGATATGGTAGCCTCTAATGCCTTTGAACGACCGATTTATTTCGCAGTGACTTGTCGAGAATCTTCTTTATTAGGATTGGGTGATTATTTACAACTAGAAGGCCTGTCGTTAAAGTTAGTGCCGGTCAAAACTAAAGGAGAAGCGCGATATGGAATGGTTGGAAAAGGCCGAGTAAATACCACCGCTTTCTATGATAACTTTATGAATAAATTCCGTTTCGGAAATTTTGATAAAGAACGTTTATTTGTGGATCGTAGTTATGGACCAAGTGTTCAAACGACTCGAGTTGCCGTGATGCGTACAGTGGATGCCATGATCAAAAAAGGTGAAAAACAAAAAGCAGTTGAGTTGTTAGATAAATTCTTTGCAGGTTTCCCTCATATGAATTTCCCATTTGATGCGCACTCTTTATTGTTGATGCAAATGTATTTGGAGGCAGGAGGATCTGATCAAGCTAAACCACATTTGGATACTTTAGCCAAAGAGACTGCTGATCGGTTAAGATTTTATCGCTCGATGAGCAAAGAGGAATTGAGACGAACAGGATATTCAGGCGATTCAGATACTTATGGTAGCATCATGGGAGAATTGTTACGGATGTCTACTTCTCCACAAGTGAAAAGTAAGTTTCCAGAATGGGAAAATGAGTTGAAAGGAATGTTTAAATAGAAAATCAACTGCTAAACCATATCTTATGAAAGACAAAACGATTGTTGTTGGTGGAGATCATGCAGGTTTTTTATATAAAAAAAACATAATTAAAAAACTAGAAGATGCGGGTTACGAAGTAAAAGATATGGGGACTGATTCTACGGATTCTGTTGACTACGCAGACTATATTCATCCACTTGCAGAATGGATAGAGGGAGGTAAGTCACCATTAGGAATTATCATTTGTGGATCTGGAAATGGAGTGGCGATGACTGCTAATAAACATGCAGGGATACGAGCAGCTATTTGTTGGAATGAAGATTTAGCAGCTTTGGCCCGACAACATAATGATGCGAACGTATTATCGATACCAGCTAGATTTGTGAGCGAAGAATTAGCAGAGAAAATGGTAGATGTCTTTCTAAGTACTGATTTTGAAGGAGGAAGACATGCTCGGCGAGTAGACAAAATTGCTATTTGTTAATAGTTAGATACCTCAAAAAGAATAAATTTAAAATGGATCAAAAAAGTGGCACAACATCTTTTTGATCCATTTTTAGATATTGTAGATGTTTTAAATAATTTGAGATGAAAAAGAATTCCTTTTTATTAATGTTGTTGCTTTTGGTCATGAATCAAGTATTGATTGCTCAAAGCCCAGTTGTTGTAGAGGAAGCAGTTAAAGCTAATATTGAAAAACCAGAAATTGATGTACTTTCTTTAGCGAATACGATTACTGCAGATGACATGAGAAGCCACTTGACGATACTGGCGTCTGATGAATATGAAGGACGGGAAACGGGGACTAAAGGAAATGATAAGGCGGCAGCTTATATCGCTAAACAATTTGAAAAATATGGATTGCCACCCGTTGGAGATGATAACACCTATTACCAAAATGTGATGTTTACCTGGAGTATGTGGGAAGATGTTGGGATGACGATTAACGATCAAACTTATCGCCATAAAAAAGACTTTGTTACTTTTCCTACTCGAAATAGCCACCAGGCTGCTATTGAAACCAATGAAATTCTGTTTTTGGGATATGGGATTGATGATGCAAAGTATAGTGATTATAAAGGAGTCAATGTAAAAGATAAAGTATTGCTGATCTACAAAGATGAACCTGTTAGAAAAAATGGAATTTCAAGAATTACGAATACGACCGATTTATCGGAATGGTCTACTGATTGGACGAAAAAACTGAAAGTAGCGCATCAAAAAGGTGCTAAAGCTGTTTTGATCATTGATCATGAAATTCAAAAAATGCTGGCAGAATCTTTAAAGTTTTTGATTGGACCTCAAATTACTTTAGGTAAAATGGATGACCCCGCAAGCACTTATGCGAATAGTTGTTACATTTCCACGACAGTGGCCAAACAAATTATTGGTAAACAATATAAAAAAGTGATCAAGGCTCGAAAGAAAATTACCAAAAGAGGAAAAGCAAGAAATGTAAAACTGAAATGCAATTTTAAATTGGTCCAAGCGAAAGATGAAAAAAAATTAGTAGGAAATAATGTCTTGGGATATATAGAAGGATCAGATGAAAAATTGAAAAAAGAAATTGTGGTGGTGTCGGCTCATTATGATCATCTTGGAAAACAAGGTGAGGCGATCTACAACGGAGCAGATGATAATGGTTCAGGAACGACTACTGCAATCGAAGTAGCACAAGCTTTTTCCGAAGCAAAAAAAGAAGGAGTCGGTCCTCGTCGAAGTGTATTAGTGATGCTTCTTACTGGCGAGGAAAAAGGATTGTTAGGGTCAAAGTATTATACGGAAAAACCAATCTTCCCTTTAGAAAATACAATTGCAGATATCAATGTTGATATGGTCGGTCGAGTAGATCGAAAATATGAAGAGAATCCAAATTATATTTATGTGATTGGTTCGAATCGATTGAGTACAGAGTTGCATAACATTAATGAAGAGGTAAATGAAAAGTACACTAAGTTGACTTTGGATTATACGTACAATGCAAAAGATGATCCCAACAGATACTACTATCGATCCGATCATTATAACTTTGCAGAAAAAGGAATTCCCGCTATCTTTTATTTTAATGGAACGCATGCGGATTATCACCGACCTTCAGATACCGTAGAAAAAATTAATTTTGAAAAAATGGAAACGATTGGTCGCCTTGTTTTTCATACCGCATGGGAATTGGCGAATAGAGATAAGCGCATTGAGGTTGATGTGCTTGATAAGTAGATCCTAAATTTTTTCTATCATTGGAGTGGAAAACCTAAAACAAAAAAGGCAATCAGCATTAATGCTGATTGCCTTTTTTGTTTTTAAAATAGTGAGTATTGAGACCAGTCTTACCCCCCAATGAAACTGGTCTCACTCACAATTTAAAGTCATTACTGACCTTAAAGATCTTTGCTATATTTTCTCCCTATATCATTTTGTACTAATCATACAATACTAGAGGGGATCGTATGAGGGGGTGAAAAGCAAAAATCATATTTTTAGCTAGTTCAATTTTTTTTTGTGAGTATAGGAACCAGTTTTACCCCCCAATGAAACTGGTTCCACTCACAATTTAAAGTCATTGCTGACCTTAAAGATCTTTGCTATATTTTCTCCTTATATCATTACGTGTACTAATCATATTGTACTAAAGAGGGGTATGTACAAGAGGGGAAAGCAAAGAATCTTATCTTTTAGTATTTCAATTTTTTTGTGAGTATTGAGACCAGTCTTACCCCCCAATGAAACTGGTCTCACTCACAATTTAAAGTCATTGCTGACCTTAAAAGATCTTT
>CAYTVR010000008.1:5441-22167 GCA_964441245.1 uncultured Saprospiraceae bacterium
AATGAAACTGGTCTCACTCACAATTTAAAGTCATTGCTGACCTTAAAAGATCTTTACAATATTTCTCTCTCCTATATCATTACTTGTACTAATCAAGAACGTATTAGAGGGGATTATACGAGGGGTTCATGTAAAGATCATATCTTTCGATATTTCAATCTTGTTAAGACAATTAGCAGGCCAACTTTTCTGATACTTGATCTATAAATTGGAAAAATCACTTTTGATTTCTTTTCTGCAAAATAGTGAGTGTTGGGACCAGTCTTACCCCCCAATGAAACTGGTCCCACTCACCATTTAAAGTCATTACTGACCTTAAGTCTTAAATATCTTAAAGCATTAAATCAACTGTACTTATTTTAAGAATGAATTCTTATTTTTTACAATTCTTATTAGTGCTTATAAAGTCATTTTTTTGAGGGTAAATTATCCAAAAGAAGAGATTTAATTTTCTATATCTAGTAGTCTTATCTCGCTTTGTTTAATCGTTATAGTTACTTTCAATAACTATGCCATTAGGATAAACTCATATACGATGAATCTTGTTGTATTAATGGCGTCTTTATTGACTTTTCCTGTGATTTCAAATCCATCAACTGATTATAAGCTTTCTTATATTCAGTATAATCTGAGTACTCCATTTGAGCTGTTTTATTTTTTGATTCATCTTGAACCAAAATCTGAAAACACAACTGATTATTTTTGTAATAAAACTTTGTAATCAGATACTGAAGATGGTCTGTTTTTTTTGTGATATCCTTCATGGTGATAATTTTACGTTGTACGGGGAGGGTTATTGCAAGAATGAGGCCACTTAGCAATGAGTAGTAGCAGTTTTTATAAAAATATTGTGACAGAAATTCGGATGATATATAGAGAAAATGGAACATATTTCAGTCAAATCGGACTTCTGATTCTAGCCTAGTCCTAAAAGCAGTCAATATGGCAGGAAAAAATGAGGTGGCACATGGTTTGAACGATACATTACGTAAATTTTTTAACCAAAAGTAATTGATATGCAAAAGGGTAAAATATCCGTACAAACGGAAAACATTTTTCCAATCATTAAGAAATTTCTCTATTCTGATCAAGAAATTTTCCTTCGAGAGCTGATTGCGAACGCTGTAGATGCTACTTCAAAATTGAAAACTTTATCGTCCAGAGGTGACATTAAAGGCGAGATTAATGACACAAAAATTGAGGTGATCATTGATAAGGAAGGTAAAAAAATTACCATTCGAGATCAAGGAATCGGGATGACAGATAAAGAAGTAGAGAAATATTTGAACCAAGTCGCCTTCTCTAGTGCAGAAGATTTTATTAAAAAATATAAAGACGAAGCGAGTATCATTGGTCATTTTGGACTGGGATTCTATTCTGCGTTTATGGTGGCCGATCAAGTAGAAGTGATTTCTAAGTCTTATAAGAAGTCATCGGGTGTTAGATGGGTATGTAAAGGAGATCCAGAATACGAAATAGAAAAGCATACGAAAAAGACTAGAGGAACAGATGTGATCCTTCATGTGAGTGACGATGCGACTGAGTTTTTGGAAAATGGACGAATTGAAACGCTTTTAAATAAGTATTGTAAGTTCCTTCCAATTGAAATTAAATTTGGAACACGTACAGAAACGACTTACGAAGGCGAAGGTGATGATAAAAAAGAAATCAAAACGGAAGTTGATAATATCATCAATAATCCAAAGCCAGCTTGGAAAAAAAGCCCAAGAAGTTTAAAAGACGAAGATTACAAAGCATTTTACAATGAATTGTATCCGCATAGTCAACCACCTCTTTTTTGGATTCACCTGAATATAGATTTCCCATTCGATCTGACCGGAGTACTTTATTTCCCGAAGTTGAATAATAACGTAGAAGTTTCTAAAAATAAAATTCAATTATATAGTAATCAGGTATTTGTAACGGATGATGTAAAAGAGATTGTACCAGAATTTTTGACTTTATTACATGGAGTTATTGATTCACCAGATATTCCTTTAAATGTGTCTCGAAGTTATCTGCAAAGTGATAAAAACGTAAAAAAGATCACCGGATACATTACGAAGAAAGTAGCAGAAAAATTAGCGAATATCTTTAAAAAGGACAGAGAAGGTTTCCAATCTAAGTGGAAAGATTTGGGTGTCTTTGTGAAGTATGGAATGCTTTCTGAAGAAAAATTTTATACCAAAGCAGTCAAATTCGTATTACTATCGAATACGGAAAATGAATTCTTTACCATTGAAGAATACAAAGAAAAGATCAAAGCGACTCAGACCGATAAGCATGATAAAATGATCGCGATCTATACGAATAACCCAACGGAACACGATAGTTTTATCCAAGCTGCGAAAAACCGAGGTTATGATGTATTAGAATTTGATACCGTGATAGATAATCACTTTATACAACACCTAGAAAGTAAATTGACTGATCTTACTTTTGTTCGAGTGGATTCAGATGTGGTGGATAATCTAGTGCAGAAAGACGAGGAAAAGGATTCTGTACTAAGCGAAAAAGAACAAGAAAAGGTAAAAGCACTTTTTACTAGTCAAGTAGAAAAAGATGGTGGAACGATTGTCATGAAAGCGCTTTCTCCTGAGGATATGCCGATCATGATCACTAAACCTGAATTTATGCGTCGAATGAAAGAGATGCAAATGATGCAAGGCATGCAGATGGAAGGAATGCCGGAATATTTCAATGTAGTGATCAATACCAATCATGAATTGATTGGTGGAAAGTTGATGAAAATGAAAAAAGCCGAAAAGAAAGATGCGTTTGCAAAACACCTTTATAACTTAGCTTTGTTAAATCAAGGTATGTTGAAAGGAGCAGATTTGACTAAATTTATCAAGAACAGTATTGATTTTCTTACGTAAGTGAAAATCAAATTCCTATAAGAAAAAGGGCGCAACGGATCTTTCCATTGCGCCTTTTGTTTTGGCATTTTCCTTATATGAATCTTTTATGTTTTCTATACTTTTAAAAAATGCCACTAGTTCTTCAAACGATTCAAGCCCGCTTTCGCTAAACCATGCAAACTATTTTTATACTCATCTGGCTTTAAAGAGAGACATATATTATAGTACTCTTTGGCTTTAGTGGTATTGCCCATTTCTTCGCAAATCAATCCAGCTTTAAAAGCCGCGTTGCAAGCATAATAATATCGTTCATTTCTACCCACTTTAATGGTCTGATCGTAATAGTATAAACCGTCGGTCGTATTTTTCATTTCGTGGGCGATGCGCCCCAAACGATAAATATATTCCAATTGTAAACCTTTCTCCGAAAAATGATATTGAGAAATTCCTTTTAATAAATCATAAGCTTTTTGGTAATAACCTCCATCAAAAAGAATTCGGGCTTTAAGCAAAATGGGATCGGGGACGACCCCGTTCTTGGCTTCTGTCAATGCACTCTTATCATTACTGACACTGGTATTCCCTTTTGTTTTTACCTTGGCCATATATTTTTTGTACTGCTGCTCATCCCCTTTTAATAAGGCATGCCAAGCTAGTTTTTGATAAGCTTCTTTGATATAATTCTGTCCTTGAAAGTTATTGAGGTATTTTTTCAAATAAATATCTGCATCTTCATCTAGGCGACGGAGTTTGGCTAATCCCAACATGAAGTCCAAAAAATGTAAAGGATAGTATGCTTCACCAGAAGGTCTATTTTGTAAAATCTGAATGGCTTCATCATTTTGTCCAATCCGCATGGCCATGTTGGCTACGGCAAAACAAGCTAATGGACTTTCCTTTGGATTGAGATTGCCAGAGTGAATTAATTTCCATGCTGCATCGCTTTCATTTTTGAGATGTAACATGAGGAAAGAATAGAGGACTAAAGTTTCTTGTTCGAAAACAACATCATTATTTTGTTGAGCGTGTACGAGTACTTCTTCGATTTCTTTGGTGCCTTGTTCGATGGTACCGTCCATTCCTGATAGTAGTTTGACCGCCCATTTATAACTATCTGGAACGGTACCGACTAATGCATGAAGTAAACCCAAGCTTTTTTTACTTTGTAAAAATTCAGGATGTTTGTCTAAGTTTTTACTGAGTAATTTGTAGGCTGATTTGATATTTGAAAGGGCCGATAAATATTCATCAAATTTTAAATGAAGGAGCGCCCATTGTAATTTGATTTCTGCTTGAGTATATAAATAATAAGGGGAATTGACATCTCCAGTTTGAAGTTTCTTTAATCTTCGATCTTTATTTTTAAGTAATTGCTTGAATTCTTTTTCATCCTCATTGATGAATACTCGCATAAAATCTAAATAATTTTCTACGAAGTAAATCATCATATTATTGGGTTCGTCCATTTTAGCTCTAGCTAAAAAAACACTAGCTTCCTCAATTTTTAATTCCAATGCTTTTTGATAGGCTTGAGTGGCTAATGGACTAAATTCAAAGTAGCTATCCGCTCCTTGGATGGCTGAAGTAGATAAGATTAAGAAAGTAAATATGAAAAGTAATTTTCTTGTCATGTTGAATAACGTGTAAGATCGTTTAGAACGTTTCTACCTTAAGAAAACGATGAGGTATTCTTCGATGTTGTGAGTTTTGGAACAAAATTATATTTAGGTTAATCGTCAAGGATTGTAGATCTAATTTTAATGCTAACTAAAAAAAAATGCCCTGTGAAAAAATCACAGAGCAAAGAGGGTTTTACTTTTATTTTGATGAGGGCTTATTTAGCCGCTACTTTTTCAGGCTTGTCTGGGTTTAAGATATTAGCATCTACTAATACTCGACCGCAATGTTCGCAAGCGATGATTTTCTTTTGAGCTAAAAGGTCTAATTGTATTTGTGGTGGAACTTTGTTAAAACAACCACCGCAAGAATTCCGTTGAACAGTTACTACTGCAAGGCCATTTCTATAAGCGCCACGGATTTTCGTGTAAGATTTTAGTAATCGAGCATCGATTTTCTTTTTCGCTTTTTCAGACTTTCTGATCAACTTTTCCTCTTCCTTGATCGTTTTTTCGATAATTTTTTCTAGCTCTACTTTTTTAGAAGAAAGATCTTCTTTCTTTTGCGCTAATCGAGCATCAGTTGATTTTAATGTTTCTTTCTTATTTTCAACAAAGATACCACCTTCTCGACTTTTCTTTTCAGAAAGTTGTATTTCCAATCGTTGCAATTCTAATTCCTTAGATAAGGCATCATATTCCCGATTGTTTTTTACGTTATCCATCTGCTTCTCATATCGAGCGATCAAACTTTCCGCTTCTTTGATATTTGCATGATGTCTGGATACATCTCCTTCTAAGTCGCTGATGGCGTTTTGAAGTTTGCCAACTCTAGTTTCCAGTCCGATTATTTCATCTTCAAGATCTCGTACTTCCATTGGAAGTTCTCCTTTGAGGATAGCAATCTCATCGATTTTAGAGTCAATTGCTTGCAATTGGTAAAGAAGTAATAGCTTTTCTCCAACTGATAATTCACTTGTTGCCATAAAATTATTTATTTTTTACTGAAATTGTATTATGGTTTTGCACCAAAATTTTGACCTCTAAACTTATAAAAAAGCGCGTTTTTAAGGGGAAAACCACTATTTTTTAATAAAAACTGCTTTTCTTTAATATAAGTAATTAATAGGATTAGTGTTCACTTCGGTACAATAGGCCGCAAAGTTACTAAATTTATCGGTAATTATATCATGTAAAAGCCTGATTGTGAACTGTTCACTTTCATAATGACCTATATCTGCAATGACGATCTTTTTATCTGCATCAAAAAATTCGTGATATTTAAAATCAGCAGTAATGAATACATCTGCTTTTTTGGCCATAGCCGCCCTTAAAAGAAAGCTTCCTGAACCACCACAAACCGCTACTTTTCGGACTCTTCGATTTCTTAATCTGGTATGTCTGATGCATGATGTTTGCATTGATTTTTTGACTGATTTTAGGAAAGCTTTTTCGGCAATGGGTTCAATTAATTCGCCGATCATTCCTGAACCTACTTCTGAGTGACTATTTTCTATAGAAATAATATCATAACGTGGATTGATATAAGGGTGACTATCTTCAAGAGCATTGATGATATTGCGTTCTTGACCTGTATTAAATAATACTTCTACCTTAACAGCTGCTTCAGCTTCGCCATCTTGAGTTGTCATTCCTAATGAAGAGTAACCCAACTGGTTCATTCCATCTATTTTTCCTGCACCTGCGTTAAAAAGAGCTTGTCGAACTTGAGCAGAGAAACTGGGAGGAACAAAAGTGTATAATTTTTTGAGTTTATTTTTAGGAACTAGAATCTCTGTATTGATTAGTCCTAGTTTTTCTGCGATTTTAGTATTGACACCTTTATAGTAAACGTTGTCGAGATTCGTATGGATGGCATAAATAGCGATATTATATTTGATGGCTTTAATCACCACCCGTTCGACGTAATTTTTGCCATTGAATTTTTTTAGGCCACTAAAAACAATTGGATGATGTGCTACAATGACGTTACACTTTTTATTGATGGCCTCTTCGATTATGGCTTCTGTAGAATCAAGGCAAATTAAAACACCTTTGATTTCGGTTTCTTGGTTTCCAACAATGAGTCCTGAGTTGTCATAACTTTCCTGGTAATTGGATGGGGCTATAGATTCAAGATGTTGAATTAACTTTTTTATTTTCATAAGAGGATGATTGTCTGCTGGAGCTTTGTCCGTTAAATTTTGGCAGAACACTAACGTTTGCAAATTTATTAAAAATTGCAAGAATAAACAACGAAATAATTTGTACGTAAAAATTAGAAATTCGTTGCTGATTGATGAAGAAAAAATGAGATTTATAGGGATACTAAATTTGTTGGATTAACCATGCTTTTTCTGCGACTGCTTTTGTGGATTCAATATCGTTTTTTAATTGTAGTCGACTTGCCTTATCGAACCGTTTTAATTCAAGTAGTCGTTTGACAAAGTAGATTAGATTTAGATAGTTTTCTTGATGGTAAGCAATGATTTTTTTTCTTCGGATAAAACTTTTCATCGCTTCCATGTGAGATTCTAATAAGGAAATTTCTTGCAATTGATAATATGTTTTTAAAGCTATTGTTTTTGCGTCTAGATTGAGTAGTAAGTCTGTATAATCTGCTTTTTGTAAAAGTAAAAGAACGGTATCATAATTTTTGCGAGCATACTCTAAACGAGCCATATTATAATTGAAAGAATTGTCTTGATATTGTTTTTCTAGGCGATTTTTATACTCATGATTAAAGTTTTCTACCCAATCATAATCCTTTTGAATCAAGCCCATGGTAGTGATGTTCTGATAGGTGAAACGTGAAAGAACACCATTACTCATTAGATATTCTTGACGCAGCCCCTCTTTGTAAAGATCCAAAATTTCTTTTTCAAATTGTTGATTCCCTTCATTAAGGCGTTTGATACAATAGTTAATTGTCAATAAAAATAAATCTCTTATTTCTGTTTTTGGAAAAAGATTAGCGTGTTGAAAAAGTGCCTTTTTCAATTTTTCAAAATGAGTAATATCTTTTGGTTGAGTGAGTGCATAATAGCAAAAGTAGTAGATAGCAATTGCAGGAATATTCAATAAATTTTGTTGCTCAATATATTGAATCATTTCTTTGAGCATTCCAAAATGATATTTGGTTTTATACACCGCTTGATGGGAAAGGGAAAAACAGGTTTGTCGAAGTTTTAAAGTAAAATAAGCAATGTCAATGTTGTTACTGATTTCCTGAAGATTTTGTGCTCCCGTTCGTTTAGTAGCTGAAGTGAATTGATATTCTTCTTGTAGAATTTGAAAATGGTCATTATAATAATCTGCATTTCGAATCGACATTTTTTCTTGAATCTGTTGAGCCGCCTTCAAGCTCTTATGGAAATGTTTTGGTAAATTTCTTTCTCTATATACTTGAGCAGTTTTGATCTTGGTTTTTACTTCATCGGAAAAATAAGATTGATAGGTTAAGAAGCGCTCAAGATGCTTAAAACAAAAACTCATAATTAAGCGGATTCGATGATCGTCGTATGTTTGCTTAGGGTATACAAAACGATGTACTTGTTGTTTGTCGGGAATGACTTGATGAACAAAAAGGCATTCTGTTAAATATTCTAAAAGCTGGATAACGTCTGCCCTTTGATTAAAAAAAGGGGTAGCGATGAATTTTCGAAATTCCCTTATTTCCACCTTTGAAAGACTATTGAGAAGGATAATTAGTCGACTATTTTGCATTTTATAGTTTATGAAAAATTCAATCTAATTTACAAAATTGAATTGATTTAACTCTGATTAAGTGTAAAAAAATCAATTTGTTTAAGTTTTATGTTTTACAAAACTACTTTTCTGTATTTGTATTTAGCGTAACAAAGGCTCAAATTTGAAGCGTAATTAATTTAGAAAACAAAAAACTAAGGAGATGAAGCATTGGATATTGTTTTTATGGAGCCTTTTTTTGATTAATCAGCTTTCAGCTCAAGGTTGGGAACGAACCTATGGTGATGAAGAAGCTCGAGAGATTATTTTGGCTAGTGATGGAAATTATGTAGTACTTGGTGAAGATAAGTTGACCAAAATCGATGAATTGGGTGAAATGATTTGGCAACAGTCCATTGGAGGGAAGTTAATCAGATCAACGAACGATGATGGTTACATAATCGCAGATCCAAACTTAAATGTGGGGATGATAAAAACAGATGGTTCTGGTGTGATGGAATGGGAGGTATATATGAATGATACCATACCTCATTATATTGACGGCTTGGTGCAGATGGACAATGATGATTATGTGATATTAGGGCACATGAGTGATACGAGCATTACAGATGGTGGTGTGTTTTTAATGCGTTTTGATCCTCAAGGTAATGTTCTTTGGAAAGAAAGGTATGGTGGGAATCAATTTTTTGATTTTGCTTTTTTTGCGGGAAATTTGGCTAAAACGGATGAAGGAGACTTAGTCTTTGGAGCTAGCGTAAGGTATTATGAAGGTGAAGTAAGAGAAGATCGCATCGCTATTGTTAAAGTTTCAGGAAATGGTGTCATTAATTGGATCAAAGAAATGCCTGAGAGTTTTCCAACTGAAACTATATTAGGTCGACGATTTATAGGGACTGATGATGGAGGCTTTATCATGAATACGATTGATGTTTTTGCAGACGGCCCTGGCTTTGGTTATGCTGACCTACATGTGATTAAAGCAGATGCAAATGGTGATGTAGAATGGTCCAATTTTTATCGAACGGCTCCTTCGGCTTTAACACCATTTCAACTTAATCATATTTTTCATTTTCAAGCTAGAGGCTTAACCGAAACCGCAGATGGTAGTTATTTATCTGCCGCCCTTTCATTGGATGAGAGTAGCAGTAGTACTTTTGGGAGGTCCAATATTCGTTTGATCAAAATTGCAAATGATGGGACAACACTTTGGCAAAGGGATATTGGCCAACCTGGAATTTCTAACTTAGCTTACTCTGTTATCGAAGATAGCGAAGGGAGTATTTTAATCGCTGGACAAAAAACGGGAGAATGCTATGTGATCAAATTAGATAGTTTAGGTTATGCTTATTCCAATAAAGTTAGCGGAAACGTATTTGAAGACCTGAATGAAAATTGTTTGTTAGAAAATGATGAACCAGGTTTTGCTAACTGGATGGTAGAAGCAGATGGAACAAACGATTTTTACGCACTAACTGATTCTTTAGGAAACTATACCTTATACTTAGATACTGGAACTTACGTACTCAATGTGATCAGTCCAAGTCCTTATTGGACTTCCTGTATAGCAGATGTCGAAGTGGTCTTTAATCAATTTTATGATAGCTTGGATTTGGATTTTCCTATGGATGATGAAATCTCTTGCCCTTACCTAACTGTCGATATTGGAACGCCTTTTTTGCGTCGTTGTTTTGATAATAATTACTATGTCAATTATTGCAATTCAGGAACAAGTGATGCGGAAGATGCCTTGGTAGAAATAGCATTCGATCCTTACTTAAGTGTCATTGATGCGAGTATTCCATATGATATGGTAGATGGTTTATATCAATTTGAAATTGGTGATCTAGCGGTTAATGAATGTGGTTCCTTTACGGTAAAGGTGAATGTAGATTGTGATTCCACAGTCTTAGGACAAACACATTGTGTGGAAGCACATATTTACCCAGATTCTCTCTGCCTTCCTCCAAGTCCGGAATGGTCAGGAGCTAGTTTGAATTTAGATGCTTCTTGTGTGAATGGAGAAGTATTGTTTACGGTCAAAAATGTAGGCGATGGCAATATGATCAATGACTTAAATTATATTGTTATCGAAGATCATATCATTATGTCACCGGGTGTTGAACCTCCTTTGGAAATAGGTCAGCAAACCATGTTGCCCACGATTCCTGCAAATGGCGCAACTTATCGTTTGGAAGTAGAACCAATTCCTGGTCATCCGAATCCTGGAACGCCAAGTATTGCTATTGAAGGTTGTAGTAATGACCCAGACAATTTTATTAGTCTTGGATTTATTACGATGTACCCCGAAAACGATGGCTCCCCTTTTGTGTCGATTGATTGTCAAGAGAATATTGGATCCTTTGATCCCAATGATAAAATGGCTTATCCCAAAGGATATGAAGAGGGTCATTATATCGAAGCGAATACAGATTTAGAATATCGCATTCGTTTTCAGAATACTGGAACGGACACTGCATTTACCGTTTTAATTATTGATACGCTTTCTTCCTTTTTAGATGTGAGTACGATACGAGCAGGAGCTAGTAGTCACTCCTATCAAATGAATGTTGACCCAAAAGGTACTCTTTCTTTTCTTTTTGAAAATATTATGTTACCAGATAGTAATGTTAACGAATTGGCTTCGCATGGATTTATTAAGTTCAAAATTTCCCAAAAGCGAGATAATCCGATTGGTACCCAAATATACAACGAGGCAGGTATTTACTTCGATAATAATTTACCAATTATCACCAACGAAACATGGCATACCATAGGTGAAGAATTTATCGCGACAGTGTCCACCAAAAACATAAAAAAGCCTGGAATTGATCTTCAGGTCTATCCCAATCCTTTTGTTGAAACAGCTACTTTTGAAATTAAAGGGAATGACTTTCGTCAAATTCACTTTCGCTTATTTGATGCTGTAGGTAGACAAGTACGCCAAGAGCAATATGTTCAAACTCATTTTGATTTTTATCGAAACAATTTGACAACAGGAATGTATTTTTATGAAATCTTAGGAGATGGTGAGCTAATCGCCAATGGTAAATTGATGATCGATTAATTTAAAAATTTGTGTCGGAGTTTGTAAAGAAGACTCCATTAGTTAGGTAAGTTGGAAAAGATGTTGTCACAAGCGACATCTTTTTTTGTAGGTATATATAACTTGGTTTAAATGTTTTATTTATATTTTTTTATTTTAATTGACTGATATTTAGTGCTTTATATTGATTTTTGGTTCAAAAGTATTCTACAAATACGTTTTTTTGTCTTTGTAGCTTCAAGAAGGATATTCGATATTTATACTATAAAGCAATGAAGATTAAAACAAAACTGCGATTTAGCTTAACAACAAAAAATACTAAGACTTTTTGATAGGCAATAAATAAAATGAGTGAAGCTTGCAAAGTGCCATTATCATTTGGCACTTTGTAAGATACTTTGGTTAGGATTTAATCTTCAATATTAAAATACCTAATTATGAAACACCTTTCTCTCTTTATCTTTTCAATCTGAAAACAGCTGTTCAAACGAGACAACAAAAAATTATAAAAATATAAGAAAGTTTAAGCATAGTCTCTTGCGAGGTGTTGGCAAATGCCAATACCTCATTTTTTAAGAATTCTATTTGACGTGGTTTAATAACCATTCTTTCTCGGCGACCGCTTTTGTAGATTGGATGGAGGTTTGTAATTGCTGACGACTTATTTTATCATAGGATTTTAACTCGAGAAGTTGTTTCGTAAAAGCAATCAAATTGAGATAGTTTTCTTGGTGGTAGCCGATGATTTTTTTACGACGAATAAACTTTTTCATGGCATCCATATGTGATTCTAGTAAGGAAATTTCCTTTAGATCGTAGTATGTTTTTAAAGCGATAACTTTAGCATCAAGGTTTAGTAATAAATCAGTATAATCTGATTTTTGCAGCAATTTTAAAACGGTTGCATAATTTTTTCTAGCATATTCCAGTCGAGCCATATTATAGGTGTAAGAACTCTTTTGAAATTGTTCTTCTATGCGATCCTTATAAGACAAGATAAAATTTTCGACCCAGTTATAATCTTTTTGAATAAGACCAATAGTGATAATATTCCGATGTGTAAAACGAGAAAGAATTGCATTGTTGAGCAAATATTCCCGTTTGAGTCCTTCCTTATATAAATCTAGCAATTCTCGTACTATACGTTTATCACCTTCATTCAATCGCTTAATACTTAAGTTGATCGTCATCAAAAACAAATCTCGAATTTCTACAGCTGGAAAGTGATTGGCATATTGAAATAGTAATGCTTTTAATTTTTCATAGTAATGAATTTTATCAGGTTGTATCATCGCGTAATAACCATAATAATAAACGGCAATGGCAGGAATATGAAGTAGGTTTTGTGTTTCAATATAATGAATCATTTCCTTTAGCATTCCAAAGTTATACTCTGTCTTATAAATGGTTTGATGAGAAAGAGAAAAACAAATCTGTCGTAACTTTTGAGTAAAAAAAGTAATATCAATATTGTCAGAAATTTCTTGAAGATTTTGTGCTCCAGTTCTTTGAGAGCTTGAAGTAAAGTGATATTCTTCTAAAAGAATCTGAGTATGATTGGTATAATATTCCGCATTACGAACTAAGTGTTTTTGTTGCAAATTTTGCGCTTTTTTCAAGCTGCTTTGAAAATGTTTAGGTAGGTTTCGTTCTCTATAAATCCGAGATAATTTAATTTGATTTTTGATTTTATCTGAAACATCCATCTGGGCAACCAAAAATTGTTCTAATTTTTTAAAACAGTAACTAAAAAGTAATCGGAATTGCAAGTCATCAAATTTTTCATTTGGATAAATTTGATGGAAAAGAAATGGCTTATCAGGAATCATTTCCATTTTAAAAATAAAGTTGACTAAACTTTCAAAAAGTTGAATTACATCTGTTCTTTGATTGAAATATGGAGAATTAATATATTTTCGAAATTCGCGTATTTCTTTAGGCGTAAGGGTTTTTAAAAGTAAAACTAATCGACTATTGTGCATGAAAACACGGTTTATAAAGCTAAAGTATTCTACAATTTAGTTAAAAAAAATACTTTTTATGTTTAAAATATCAAAACTATTAATTTGAGTGAATTACAATTGACGTTTTTTGTATTTGTTTTTAGCTTGATAGTTGCTGATCTTGAGAAGGTATTAAAACAATTAATGAAAGCGATATGAAAAACTGGATAGTATTTTTATTCACTATTATTTTATCAGGAAATGTAATTGGACAAACTTGTATACCTGATACTATTTATATTCAAACACAAGAGGATATTGACAATTTCTCCATTTCGTACCCTGGGTGTACTGAAATAATAGGCAGTCTTGGGGTTTCCTCCTTAGACCCTAATGACCCCATAACCAACCTAAATGGTTTAAGTCAACTTACTTCTATTGGAGGGATCTTAGAAATCTCTAATTGCGATTCATTGCCAGATTTTACAGGATTAAATAATCTAAGCTATATTAATGAGTTACGTGTTCTTTCCAATTTTGCTATAACAGATTTTACAGGATTAGAGAGCTTGACCAATGTAAACGATTTTCACATTAGAAACGATTCTAACTTGGTCAATCTGAATGGACTAAATAACCTTCAGGAAGTATCAGGAAATTTTAATTTGGGTAGTCCAATATTAGACAACTTTATTGGTTTAGATCAACTAGCTACAATTGGTGGCGATTTAGTATTAGATAAAGATAGTAGGTTTATTAATTGTCTCGGTTTAGAAGCATTGACGACAATAGGTGGAAGTTTCATTGTAGAGGGTAATGTTATAGAGCGTCTTGAAACTTTTGAAGGATTAAATAATCTTGATTCTATTGGTGAAGATTTTTACTTAGGATTTGGAGGGGCATATACTAATTTTGTTGGGCTGGAAAATCTTAAATATATTGGTAGGCAATTCACTTTGTATTTCACATTACATTTGGAAACACTAGCTGGGCTTGAAAATTTGCAAGAAGTTAATGGTTTAATTGCTTTCGATAGAAACGAAAAATTAACTTCATTCAGTGAATTAGAAAGCTTAGTTTCAGATTCGGTAACTTCTTTATTAATTCGTAACAATCCTTTGCTTAGTGTTTGTAATGAAGATTTTGTTTGTGAAATATTAGTTACGGGAAAGCCAGTTTTTATTTCCAACAACGATGAGGGATGTAATAGTATTGATGAGGTTATGGATGTTTGTGGTTTTAATTCTATTACAGGAAATATATTTGTTGATGCGAATGACAATTGTGCATTTGAAAATAATGAAATACCCCTTGATAACTGGATGATACAAGCAGATGGTTATACTGATTTTTATACCTTCTCAGATTCAATTGGAAACTATAATCTATTGGTGGATACGGGTGATTTTGTTTTGAACTTGATAGAACCTAATGCTTATTGGACTACTTGTATTGAAGATGTAACAGTTAGTTATCAGGATTTCAATCAAATCGATACATTGGACTTTCCTGCAACAGCTGATATAGATTGTCCAGCTCTTTCCGTAGATATTGGAACGCCTCTTCTTCGTCGTTGTTTTGCAAATCGCTATTCCTTAGAATATTGCAATGAAGGAACAATCGCTGCAACAGATGCTTATATTGATGTTGACTTCGATTCTTTTTTTACGATAAACTCTACGAGTATTCCTTACACACTAGTTAACGGCCTTTATCGTTTCCAAATAGGTGATGTAGCGGTTTCTGAGTGTAACACGATCTATGTAAATGCAACTTTAGAATGTAGTGCCGAATTAGGACAAACACATTGCGTTACTGCTAATATCTATCCAGATACTCTTTGTATTCCTCCAGATCCTATTTGGAGTGGCGCAAGTTTGGAATTGAATGCTTCTTGCGTAGATGACCAAGTTCAACTTAAAATTACCAATGTAGGGATTGGGAGTATGGTCGAAAGTTTAAATTCGATTATCATCGAAGATCATATTATCATGTCACCTGGTGTTGATCCTCCCTTAGGTATTGGTGAAACTAAAATTTTGACTCGACCTGCGAATGGGAAGACCTATAGACTAGAAGTGGAACAAATAAAAGGACATCCTGTAATGCGAGATCCTAGTGTTGCAATTGAAGGATGTACCAATGATAGTTTAGCTATTATCAGTTTGGGACAAATCACCATGTTTTCTGAAAATGATGCTTCTCCTTTTGTCTCTATAGATTGCCAAGTGAACCGTGGTGCTTATGATCCAAACGATAAATCACCATTCCCAAAAGGATTTGGCGAAGACCACATTCTACTAGCGAATACAGATATTGAATATAAAATTCGTTTTCAAAACACGGGTACAGATACAGCCTTTAATGTTGTAATTGTGGATACGATTTCCAATTTTTTAGATGTTTCAACCATCCGTCCAGGGGCCAGTAGTCATCCTTATGAATTTGAAATAGGTCCGGATGGAATCACTCAATTTTCCTTTCCAAATATTATGTTACCCGATAGTAATGTCAATGAAGTAGCCTCTCATGGTTTTGTTAAGTTTAATATTGCTCAAAAATTAGATAACCCTATTGGAACAGAAATTTATAACTCCGCAGCTATCTATTTTGATTTCAATGATCCCATTATTACCAATTCGGTTTGGCATAGAATCGGAACGTATGATTTAGAAGATTGTGTCATCGATCTTACTACACAAACAGAAGTGGATCGATTTGCTTTATACTCAGAAGGGACATCACTTGATTGTAATGTTTACATCCATTCTGGGACAGAAGATCCCATCACGAATCTAGATGCTTTTAGTTCCATCACCTTGATCAATGGCTATTTAAGAATCGAAAACAATGTAGATTTAATTAGTTTGTCTGGGTTGAATAATTTAAGTGTAAATGGAATCACGAATTTAACGATAAAAGATAACCCGATGCTTTCTGCTTGTAATGAACCAATAGTTTGTGATTATTTGGCAGATGGTTTACCTTCAATTATTATTGCTAATTCAGATGGATGTAATAGTGTAGATGAAATAAAATTCTTTTGTAATAACCAAGATTTAGATCAAGATGGCTATTATACGGATACAGATTGTGATGATACGAATGCAGCAATCAACAGCGCTGCAGCGGAAATTCCGTATAACGGCGTAGATGATGATTGCGATGCGCAGACCTTGGATGACGATTTGGATGAAGACGGATTTGTGTTGTCTGAAGATTGTGATGATACGAATGGAGAGATTAATAGTGCTGCTGCGGAAATTCCGTATAACGGCGTAGATGATGATTGCGATTCAAGCACCTTGGATGATGATTTAGATCAAGACGGATTTGTATTGTCTGAAGATTGTGATGATACGAATGGAGCAATTAATAGCGCTGCTGCGGAAATTCCGTACAATGGCATAGATGATGATTGCGATGCGCAGACCTTGGATGATGATTTAGATCAAGACGGATTTGTATTGTCTGAAGATTGTGATGATACGAATGGAGCAATTAATAGCGCTGCTGCGGAAATTCCGTACAATGGCATAGATGATGATTGCGATG
>CAYTVR010000008.1:22267-70269 GCA_964441245.1 uncultured Saprospiraceae bacterium
GATGATTTAGATCAAGATGGTTTTGTGTTATCCGAAGATTGTGATGATACGAATGCAGCAATTAATCCTGATGCGACAGAAATTCCTAACAATGGGATCGATGAAGACTGTGATGATGAAGATTTGACAACTTCTACAGTTCAATTGACAGAAATGTTGTTTTCTCTTTTTCCAAATCCTACAAACGATTTAGTAGATATTATTATCCATGAAAGGGGAAGAGGAGAACTTTCAATTTTAGACATCTCAGGAAAGTCGATTGAAAAGAAACCATTGAGTCAAGAAATGAGAATTGACCTTTCAGCTTATCCAGCAGGTATTTATATTTTTAAAATAAAAATTGAAAATCAAATAAGACGAGAAAAAGTAGTTAAGTTTTAAACAGGATCTAAATAAACATGAGTCATCCCGAATTTTAGAGTCATGTGAAGTGCAAATGAGTAGCTTTGCAATTGATTTCACTTGTAGAAGTAGTAGGTGTTAAGTAGTAAGTCCTCTCAATTCACGTATCATACGCGGTTGAGAGGACTTATTACTTATTACTTAACACTTACTATTTAAAGTCATGAGCTTTATTGTATTAACAATGCTATAGATGTTTGGGGTGACTCATGTTTACTCATCGCCCAACAAATTTTCTTTTTCTGCCAACTTCGCAGCAACCACTTGCATGTCCTTTGCTTTGTCGACTTCATCAATGATTTCCTTTTTAATAATCTCTTCAATCACATCTTCGAGCGTGACCACTCCGAGAAAAATACCGTACTCATCAAAGACACAGGCTAAGTGTTTTTTAGAAGTTAAAAAATGATTGAGAAGGTTGTCAAGATGAATGGTGTTTTTTATTTTTAAAAAATCAGGCCGAACGAATTTACTTATTGGATGGTTGGCAGAAGGATCGATGCCAAGTAAATCTCGAATCAAAATAATGCCAATGACGTTGTCCGAATTCTGAACATCAAAAACAGGAATCCGAGAAAAACTTTTATCCTTAATAGAATTCAACAAAGTCATGTCAACAATCTGTTCACTATGAAAACTAAAAACGACAGGTTTGGGAGTCAATACATCTTTAGCCATTTGATCAGAAAAGGCTAAAGTTCCTAGTAAAATTCTTTCTTCATCTTCATCGATTTCGCTTTCTTCTGCATCCTCATGATGGCGAATGATTTCTTCAATTTCCTTTTTACTCCAAATCGTTGCGAGTTCTTCTCCTAATGCTTTATTCAACAACCAAGCTAGTGGAAAAGCAATCGGGTATAAAACGAAAATAAATATTCGGACCAACCAAACAGTATTTGCGCCAAGCGTCAAAGCAAAACGAGAGAAAACAGCTTGAGGGATGATTTCCCCAAAGATAACAATTAAGGCAGTAGATACGATACCAGCGATGACTCCAGACGCGATAGTTCCTAAAAAAATTGCCATGGTAGAGTTAACCGCCACGTTGCCTAATAATAAAGTGCATAAAAGCAGATTTCCATTTTTTCTAACCGGATACACTTTCGTTGCGCGTTTATCCCCCAACTTCATTTTTCGCTCCAGTGAAGTCAGATTCAAACTGAAAAATCCTAAAGTAAGTCCGCTAAATGCGCCTGATAACAAGACTAAAAAGGCGACAATAAAATAATTTAATGGTCCTGCTGTAGCGGATAAAATGATTGAATATAGATTGAATTCCATATGGGAATTTATTTGTTTAAATATTTGACATCCTGTTTAAGACGTATAAAGTCTGCAAAGATAACAGAAAGAAAATAATGAACGAGTGATTGAGTCTATAAGCTATAATTGTGCTAAGATCCAATCTTTTTCTGAAAGGACTTTAGAGGCTTCTAATTCAGTGCGGAATTGTTTTTTAGCATCTTTGTCAAATGGATTCAATTCGATCAGACGCCTAGTAAAAGAAATAATATTTCTGTAGTTTTCTTGATGATATCCAATGATTTTTTTTCGTCTAATAAAAATATTCATGGCATCTAAATGTGAGGTGAGTAGATCAAATTCTTCTAATTCATAATATATTTTCATGAGTAAAGTTTTAGCAATTAGATTGTTGAGTAAATCCTCATATTCTGATTTTTGTAACAATGTCAAAGCTTCAGGGTAATTTTTTCTATCATATTCTAAGCGAGCCTTGTTAAAACTAAAAGTACTTTCGCGATATTTTTTTTCTAAAGCATTTTTATATTGATCAATAAATGTATTCACCCAGTCAAATTCTTTATTCATCAATCCAGCTGCGACTATATTGTTATAAGTGAATCTAGACAATATATTATCTTCCAGTAGGAATTTTTCGCTTAAACCATTTTTATATAACTCTAAAGTTTTTGATCGAAAAATTTCATTCCCATCATTGATTCTTTTGATGCAATAGTTAATGGCTAATAAGTATAGATCTCTGATTTCACTTTCTGGAAATTTATCTCCATGTTTAAAAATCAATTGTTGAAAATCATTAAAATGAGTTCCATTGTTTGGATTTTTTAGCATTAAATAACAATAGTAATACATAGCTACTGCCGGTACGGTTAGTTGTCCTTTTTGTTGAGCATATTCAATCACTGCTTCTAGTAGTCCGAAGTCGTAATGTTTTTTGTAAACTTGTTGATGAGCTAATATGTAACAAGATTGTCTCAGTTTTAAAATAATAAAAGAAAGATCGATGGTGTTTGATAATTCCTGTAAATAGAGATCCTCTGTTCGTTTCTTGATAGATATAAAACGGTAATGTTCAAGTTGAAGTTGATATTTGTCGAAGTAATATTCGGCCCCTCGTAAAGAATCGGCCTCTTGTAATTGTTGAGATGCTCGATAATTTTTTTCAAAATGCTTAGGCAAATTACGAAGCCGGTAAGCTTTAGCTAGCTGAATTTTAAATTGAATGGGATTTTGAAAGAAACGATTATACACCAAAAAGTGCTCAATTAATTTATGAAGACTACTCATCAATAAACGAATTCGTACATCCTTATACACTTGTTCAGGGAAAAGGTGCAAAGAAATTTTTTCCTTGCTTGGAAATGCTTTAGATCGTCTTTGATAATTGACTAAGAAATCAAAAAAATCAATCAAGATTTGTTCCTTATTAAAAAAAGGAGACCGAATAAATTTTTGAAAATTTCGAATTTCTTTTGGATCTAAAGTGCTAAAAAGGACTTTTAATCGGTTGTTTTTCATGGGAAAATTTCACAAAAGTGATAAAAAGAACTACAAAAATAAGTGGTAAATTGTTGATAAACAAGTCTCTTAATGCTTTTTGATCAATAGATTTTCCTACAAAAGGGTAAAAATGTATTTGTTTGATTTAAATTTTAATCGCAAATTACATTTAGAACATATATCACGTACGCCCGCATACACAACGAACAAAAACCTATATCCCATGAAAAAAATAATAATAGCTACGATTAATAAAACGTATTGGCAATTTTGTTTGGCCATTCTGCTATTCATCCTGTGTAGTAGTCAAAATTTATATAGTCAACTCGATACCATCTCTCTTTCCGTATCAAATACTGTTGGAACTCAACAAGTGGCAGTCGATGTTACGGTAGAAAATTATGTTGAAATCTCATCGGGTCAATTTACTGTTCAATGGAATTCAGATGTTTTGGAATATGATACGATCGGAAATTTTGGACTATCTGGAAATCCCTTTGATACCAATCATTTGACAGATGATCTTTTGCTTTTACTTTTCGTCGATGAAGATTTAGTATCGGGTGCTTCCTTACCCGATGGTACCGTCTTACTAACACTTTATTTCAATGTGATTGGCACAGGAGTGTCTCCGGTTTCAATTGTTGATGATCCTCTTCAGATTGAGTTTTTTAATATCAGTGAGGGAGTGGTTCCCTATAAAATAAATAATGGTGAAGTAAATGGCGAAGGCGCTTGGGTCAATGGTCAATTGGTCTTTGATCGAAATAGAGATTGCTTTGAAACAGAGGAAGAAAATGGGATAGAAGGTTGGATTATTAAATTAAGAGATGAGGTGAATGATCGGAATTATTATGCTACAACAAATGCAGATGGTTACTATTCCATTTTTACGGAATTAGGTTCTTACGAGCTGAGTACTTTCCCAGAAGAAATATTATGGTCGCTTTGTCAAAGTAACTTTAGTGTAGAACTGACGACGCTTGATGAAATCAATTTGATTGATTTTTTGGCACAAGTAGAAGGTACTTTTATTCAAGGTCGAGTATTTAATGATAGTGAAGATGAAAATTGTCAAGACGATGGAGAAGCTGGTTTTGAAAATTGGCAAGTTATTATAGCGGGTGATATCGATCGAGTGGTGAGTACCAATGAACAAGGAGCGTATAGCGTTTTGGTTCCTTCCGGAACTTACGATATCTCTGTTGCCACGCCATTATATTGGCAAGCTTGTGAAGAAGTTGTGACCCTAACTACAGGTGATGTAGGAGATACCATTCGAGCGGATTTTGCACAACAAATTGAATTTTTATGTCCGCAGATGGAAGTGAATGTTTCGACCTGGTTGCTTCGTAGGTGCTTTCCCGCTAGGTATCATATTCAATATTGTAATATTGGAACTCAATTAACAGAGCAAGCGAGGATTGAGTTAGCCATTGATGAATTTATGGAAGTTGATTCGGCATCAATTCCATTTACCATAGAAAATGATTTATATGTTTTTGAATTGGGTGCAGTTGAACCAGGAGCATGTGGAACTTTTTCTGTGTTTGCGTTTTTAGATAGAGATTGTGATCAAACTGTTTTGGGGCAAACCCATTGTGTGGAAGCTCATATTTATCCAGATTCCATCTGTCTTCCTTCTGCAGCAAATTGGACTGGAGCTAGTATTAAAGTCAATGGAGAATGTATTGGAGATGAAGTGGTTTTTAATATTGAAAATGTAGGCGATGGGAACATGGACGCTGAGATTGATTATATTGTTGTGGAAGATGCGATCATGTATAGTCCGGAACCATTTCAATTGAATAGTGGAGAATCTTTAGCTCCGATTGCATTAGCTGCAAATGGATCAACTTATCGATTAGAAGTGGATCAAGTGAATGGTCATCCTGGAAATAGTATGCCAAGCATTTCGGTAGAAGGTTGTGGCCTTAATGTGGATGGGAATTTTACGACAGGTTTTGTTACCTTATTTCCGCAAGACGACAATGACTTATTTACGGATATCGATTGTCAAGAAAATATTGGTTCTTTTGATCCAAATGACAAAAATGCTTCTCCTCGAGGTTATGGAGAGGATCATATTATTTTAGAAAATACAGACTTAGAATATTTAATTCGCTTTCAAAATACTGGAACAGATACAGCCTTTACAGTGGTGATTCGAGATACCATAACAGAGTTACTTCAACTCTCAACTATTCGTCCAGGAGTGTCAAGCCATCCTTATGAATTTGAAATCTATAATGGGAATGTGGTTAAGATCACATTTAATAACATTATGTTGCCAGATAGTAATATTAACGAAGCCGCTTCACATGGGTTTTTTAAATTTCAGATCAAACAGCAAGCCGATCTTCCATTAGGAACAGTATTAGAAAATTCTGCGGCGATTTATTTTGATTTTAATGATCCAGTAATTACCAATACTTCTTGGCATACCATTGGTGAGTTTTTGACCTCTGACGAAACCATTTTTGTGGAAGGGGCAAAAATAAAGGTATATCCCAATCCAGTATTAAATCAAACGACCTTTGAATTAGAAGGAGTTGATTTTCAGGAATATCATCTGCGCATTTATAATGCAACCGGGCAGCAGATGCGAGAGGATCGATTTAAAGAATCTACCTTCCAATTTGATCGAAAGGGCTTAACAACAGGACTATATTTCTATGAAATACTTGGCGATCAACAATTGATCACAAGTGGTAAGTTAATACTAAAGTAGGCTTTTGCACAAAGTGCTGTACTCTTGGTTATCTAATTTTTTTTGGAAGATGATGATTTAAAAAGGAGTACAGTACTAAGTGCTTTTTTGGGATTTTTATTTTAGCAATTCTAATGGTGTTAAAAAATGAGTTTATAATTTTTCGAGTTGTTTGATCAACCAATTTTTTTCAGTTAATGGTTTTGCTTGGTTTACTTCAGTCTGAAATTTCTCTTTTTCTTTTCTGCTATATGGATTTATTTTTACTAGTTTTTTAGTGAATTTAATAATGTTTTTATAATTGCTTTTATGATAACCAATTACTTTTTTACGAACTAAATAATTACGCATACTTTCCAGTAAACTTTCTAAGGCGTCGTGTTCTTCTAGTTCATAATACATCTTAAGCATCATTGACTTCGCACTTAAATTAATTAAGATATCATCATACTCAATTTGAGTATGTAATTCCATTGCTTTGGTATAGTTTCCTTTTTCAAAATTAAGTCTCGCTAAACTATAGTGAACTACACTTTCTCGATATTTGGTTTCTAAATATTTTTGGTAGTCGTTAATAAATTCATCAATCCAGATGTACTCTTTTAATTTTAGAGCAATTCCTATTACATTGAGAAAAGTCCATCTCGAAATAATATTATTCTCAACCATTAGAATTTCCTCTTCAAATCCTTTTCCGTAAAGATCAAAAGCCTCTCGTATATAATTGTCAAATCCTGCATTCATTCGACCGATACAATAATTAATCGTCAAAAGATAAATATTTCGGATTTCAGCTAAAGGAAACAAATGCCCGTTATGGACAATTTGTCGTTTTAGATTTTGAAAATAATCTTCATTGTCTTGTTCTGTTATAGATTTATAACTATAATAATAAATGGCAATAGCAGGGATTTCTAGATATTCCTTTTTTTCAATAAAGGCTAATATTTCTTCCAATAAACCTATTTCGTATTCTGTTCTATAAACTGCTTGATGTGCCAACATTAAACAAGCTTGTCGAAGCTTATCGGCAATGAAGGTAATGTCTAAGGTATCTGAAACTTGTTGGAGATTTAAATCTGTTCGTTTAAATGTACTTAAGTATTTGTATTGCTCTTGTTCTAAGGAGTATTTATTTTGAAGTTGTTGACCATCTCTATAAGGGTGCTTTTCAAGCAATTGATGAGCAATGCGTCGATTTTTTTCAAAGGGTTTGGTCAGTTGTCGTTTTAAATACACACTAGCTAATGTAATTTTAGATTTTATTTCATCTTGACGTAATTCTTGAAAAATTAGAAACTCTTCCAAACATTTCATAAAAAAAAAGATCGTCTGGCGCATCTTGGCATCATCAAATGACGTTTTAGGATAGACCCATTTGAACACTTGTTCTTTTGTCAAAAATTCATCTTTGTTTAAATAATGATCTTCAACTAGGTAGTTAAACAAAAGAATGACATCCTCTCGCTGGTTATGTGCAGGAGAGTTGACCCATTTTTTGAGTTCTCGAAGCTCCTTTTTAGAACAACTTCTTAAGATTTGGACTAATCGACTATTATTCAATATTAAAATATTTTAAATATCATCAACAAACAGGAAAAAAATAACAACAAATAAATTTATTTATCATTAAAAACACACTTAAAATAACGTTTTTGTGAAGAATAAGTTGAAAAATACAATTTTTTAAGCTTTAAAACTAATCAACAAATGCTATATTTTGTCATTTTTTTTAACATAATTCAGGGCCATATTTGTAATGCAAATAAGATAGATCACAAACATATATTCCCATTCATGAGACGAGTTAATAAAATAAAGTCCAAATTCCTAAAGCAATGGCAGTTCGTACTGGTACTTGCTTTAGGAATTTTTTGTGCTTTACCGACATCAGCTCAGGTGAAAGGTTGGGAACGTTTGTATGGAGATGGAGGTCAAGTCTATGATGGCCAAGCAGTTGCTCAAACACCAGATGAAGGATTTATATTAGCTGGGAATGATGGTACGGGATTTTATATCTTAAAATTAGACCCTGATGGAAATGAAATTTGGTCAAACTCCTACACTGGCGTGCTAACTAGTTTTACTGCTGCTGATATTGAACAACGAGACGATGGCGGATATATCATTGTTGGTTATTGTGATAATTGTGGCACAGGAGGAGGAAGTCGAGATATCCTAGTTATGGGGATTGATGAAAATGGAGAAAATCGAAGAGATACCACTTATGGTTTAGGATTTGATGATGAAGCAAATGCAATCTATAAGACGAGTGATGGTGGTTTTATAATCACTGGCTACAGTTCTGAAGATCCGGACAATAAAGAAATATATTTTTTAAGGTTAGATGCGAATGGAGATTTTGTTTATCAGAAATCTTATGGTACTCCTAATGATGAAATAGGAAATGATATTATCGAAACGGATGATGGTTATGTGACTACTGGTTATTCCTCTGATAATTCCGATAATAGTGATTTATTAATCTTTAAAATTGATTTGGCCGGAGATTCATTATGGTCAGCAAATATATCTGGAGGAGAAGGTAATTCAATCGCTTTTAGAACAGATGAAGATGGAATTCCAGATGGATTTATCATTACTGGGTATATCAATACACTTTCCAATGGAAAAGATCTTTATATCCATGAAATTGACTTCTCTGGTAATCAAGGAAGTACAAGAAGTATTGGAGGACCAAATCTTCAAGAAGGTAAAAGTATAGCTAACGCTTCTGATGGAGGCTATATCATTACAGGACCAGCTGAAGCATCTGATGGACAATCTATTGTTGCACTATTGTTAAAAGTGGATAATAATCTGGATGAAGAATGGTCTAAAACTTTTGGAAGCCAAAGTAATGATATTCCTGTGACAGAAGGTTTTGGAGTGAATACTACTGCAGATGGAGGTTATGTACTAACGGGGTCATGGACAGATAATGGTTTAGTAGGAGCTAGATTTGTCTATATCGTGAAGACTAATAAGGAAGGAGAAATTTTTACGAATTTCATCAATGGACGAGTTTATAACAATACCAATGATGAGGGGATTCAAGATTGGATAGTAGAAGCTGAAAGTGATGGTATTTATCATTATGGGACTACAGACGAAAATGGAAATTATTCAATCTTGGTCGCACCAGGAATCTATAATGTAAAATTACAAAAACCGAACGATTATTGGACACCGGAGATAGGCATGTATTCAGCTGTCAATCTGGAGAGTCCATTTCAAACCACCGAGCTAGATTTTGTGGTAAATCCTAGTACAATATGTACGGATTTAGAAGTAGATGTTTCTACTACTAATTTAGTTCCCGGAACAGCACCTTTTTATTACGTTCGGTATTGTAATAATGGAACACTGGAAGCCGATGATGCTTATGTTGACATTGACATGGATCCTTTTCTCAGTGTTTTTGGTTCAAGTGTTTCTTTTGAAATTGTCAACGGATTGTATCGATTTGAATTAGGGGATGTTGACATTGGAGAATGCGATAGTTTTAGAATCAGTACGATCTTAGCATTGAGCGCTGCTCCACAACGAACACATTGTGTCAAGGCGCATATTTATCCAGATCAAATTTGCCAAGAAGTTGGTAACTGGAATGAAGCAAGTATTCAATTGACAGGAGAATGTGATACTTCAGGTCCAGAAGATTCTGTTCGCTTTAATATCATGAATATTGGTGTAGAAGATTTACCTCAAGGACAATTGGACTACATTGTTATTGAAGATTTTGTCATGCGGGAGGACCAATCTCATCCAAGTATTAATTCTGGAGAAACATATAGCCTCGCTTATAAAGCGGAAGGCACAACTTATAGAATGATCAGCGAACAAGCTGAAGGCCATCCCGGAGACAGCCGGCCCACTATAGCCATAGAAGGTTGCGGTGGATTAGAAAGTACCGGCTTTGTTACACAATTCGCAGAAGACGATTATAACCATTTCTTAGCGGTCGACTGTCAGGAAAACTTTAACTCCTTTCCTTCTAATTTGAAGAGAGGCTATCCCAAGGGCTATGGGGAGGAGTTTAAGATTTCCGACAGTACCGACTTGAGTTACCACCTCCAATTTCAAAACATTGGAATCGATACGGCAATCAGGGTGGTGATTCGGGATACCTTATCTCCTCATTTGGACGCATCTACGGTGCGACCTGGGGCGAGTAGCCATGATTACGACTTTGAAGTCTACGGCTGCGGTATCCTGAAATTCACCTTTAAAGATAATATGATACTCCCCGGTAGCAGTACTAGTGAGGAAAATTCCCACATCTTTGTCAAATACAGAGTTTCCCAAAGACCTGACAATGATCCAGGAACCCTCATAAAAAATAGTGCTGCTATCACTTTTGACTTTCGCGTTCCTGACTGGATTGGCAATCAAACTTGCCACCTAGTTGAGGAAGATTTTATACTAGTAGATGTAGATAACATTTTCTATCCTGGAGTAGATAATTTGAAAGTATATCCTAATCCATTTACGGAGATGGCGACTTTTGAAATAGAGACTTCAGAGAACCTAAAAGATTTGACTTTTAGTGTTTATGATTTATCGGGTCGTCAATTATTTCAAGACTCCTTTGAAGGAAAAATCTACGAATTTTATCGTTATAACTTAAGTGCAGGATTGTACATTTATAAAATTGAATCTGCTGGAAATTTAGTCAGTAGTGGAAAAATGACGGTTAATTAATATTCGCTTTTATTTATAGGAATGAGTTTCTTCTCATTTTTAATAAAATAAACGCCTTTTGGGGATAGGAAATCTCAAGAGGCGTTTGTTATTAGTTTTCTTCCGGCCTTACTTAGCATGCGACTTGTACTAAGTGAAAAATGTCCTTTTTATGAGATCATATTCTTCAAATTCATGACTTTAAAGTGCTAAATGCTATCAAAAAATCTAGTTGAAGGTGAAAGTTGATATGTCTTTTATTGGTTTTTTTTTATGTTTTTTAAGTCTTTTTGTTAAAAAATGACGCTTTTTTTGTTAAAAACGCATTATTATAATTTAAATGTTTTCAACAAATAGATTTTTATTGCATGAGCAAATAGAAGCATTTTTATTTAAAACACTCTTAAAAAGTAGTTTCTGAAGAGTTTAATTGAAATTTGGCTTGTTGTTTTGAATAAAAAGTGTTCAACAAATGATGTATTTTGTCATTTTTTATGAAGCAATTATGGGCCATATTTGTAATGTACTTAAGAGATAAACAATTTATTAGTTGTGAGATTCTAATAAAATTTTGAGTTATAAATTCCAAAAATCGATTTATCCGTGTGAGAAGCGGATTTATTTTCATGAGATTAATAATTTGTAAAATCGGATCATCCACTGGAGATGATCCGATTTTTTTTTATCCTCAATGCTGAATTAAAAATTTTCCACTCTCTATTCTTCCTTCTATGTTTATATTATAATAATACATTCCATTACTGAATTCTAGACAGTTAATTGTAGTTTGATTGCTAGAGATTTGTTTGTTTAGTACGATTCTCCCCATACTGTCAAATAATTGAAAATGAGCTTTAGTAAATGATTCACCTTTGATGCTAATGTGAGCAAAATCAAATACAGGGTTAGGTATGATTTTTACTGGAGTTAGCGACTCAGGTAAAGTAGTTGTATTGGTGGAAAACAACTCTCCTTCAGGGCCAAGATGAATGACTAATATCTGATCAGGAACTCCAGGAAGGTTTCCAGAAGGCATACCAATTCCTGCGATTAACAAATTTCCTTCGCTTGTTTCTTTTATAATTCGGCCTCGTTCTCTATTATTAGTTAGGTTATAGCTTTTGTTCCAAATCAATGATCCATTACTATCTAGTTTTACTAAGGCGACTTCTTCGTCCGTTTGTCCAACCCTATTGAATCCTGTAACAAGGATGTCTCCATTATTATTGACAATACCACTTTTGACAAAATCCATTTCTCCAAGTAATCCTTCTGACCAAATGACATTTCCTAAAAGGTCAACTTTGAAAATTTGATGTAGACTTTGGTCGGTCCAATAGTTTGAAATAATAATAAATCCATTATCTATTTCAAAAATAGACCAAAATTCTCCATTGGTATTGGTGAAATTTTCGCCAACGATTTTTTTAAGCAATTCATTTCCATTTGCATCGACTTGAATCAATACTAAATCTGCAAAACTGGAATTTGGATTGCTAACTCCACTCACCAATGCATAGCCACCATTTTCCATTGCGGTAACTCCGATGGTAGTGGCAACATTTCCGGTCTCTATGCCATACATTTTCGTCCATTCTTCATTGCCCTGAGCATCTGTCTTGAGTAAGAGAAAATCATAAGAATTACCATTGACTCCGGTACCCGCGATCAGATAACCATTATCGGGTGTTTTTAGAATTTTGTTAATATTCGTAAAGTATTCGGTGAAATAAGATTTTCGAAATAATTCATTTCCTAAGGCGTCTGTTTTTATCATAACAGCGCCAAGGCATAGAAGGTCTCCATCACATGCGGTTCCAACTAAAGAAAATCCTTCGTCCTCGTTTTGTACGAATGAAAAAATAATTTCTAAGTCATTGCCATGTAAATATTGATTCCAAAGTAATTCACCTTCTTTATCAATCATAAAAATAGCAGGATCAAAAGCTGTCGATGTATCTTGGACACTAGTACTGAGGATGGCAAAATCACCATTACTGGTTTCGAGCATGTCAAAAGGATCGTCATAGTTATTTTCAATGCCATAAGTATTGCTCCAGTATTGAGCAGTTGTAAGAGGCGAATATCCTAAAAAGAATAGGATAGAGAAAAGAAATATTTTGTTGTTCATAATCGATTAATTAAAAATGATTTTATGGGAATAGATAATTTGTTCATTTGATTGTATGACGTAAAAGTAAACGCCTGATTTGAGTTGGTTTCGAGGCAATATAAATGAATCTTGAGTGATGGCTTGCTGCCAAACTTTTCGACCTAACTGATCAAAGAGAATCATTTTTGTATTTTGAAAATCAAAATTTTTGATATTGAAAAGAATTTCACTAGTTGCAGGATTGGGAGCTGAGGTAACAGAAAAGGAAGAAGACGAGGTGAATATCGTAGATGTTGATACATCTGAACACACTAAATCATTTAGGCTAAATAAGAAGGGGATATCACCTGTATCTTCAGCTTTATAACCACTCATAATAACTTGCTGATCATGGTCATGGTATAGAAGGGTTGAATTGAAAATCAAATCAGTTAATTGCAAAGCTTGTATCTCTCCATTAAAGTCTACTTCTGCATAAAAAGATAAGTCTGATTCATTAGAATTGATGTAGGCTTCACCTGAGATGACAAAACCACAATTTGGAATTTCGATAACTGAAGAAACAAATAAGGCGGTATCTTGAAGTTCAAGTGTTGTATTCCAGAGCGTTTCACCTTGATCATCCAATCGGAAAAGATTGATAGCGTTAGTGATTTCCAAGGTATTAGGATCAATTTCTGCACAACTTTTAAGTGGATAGATATATCCACCTGATGTAACAGGGGCAATATCTGAAGAATGAGTTGACGTACAATCACCACCATAAATACGCGACCATATTAATTCTCCATTGTTATTAAACTTGTTAACACCGATAGAAGAGGCGACAATAAAGCCATCATCATTCATTGATGGAATAATTTCAGCGCCACCTTCTAAGGAAGCATTTTGTATAAGCTTTGTCCAAATTACATCTCCATTGGAGTCAATTCTTTTTAAAATCAAAGAGCGAGTTCCGATTCCATAAACATTATGTATTCCAGAAATAATAAACTCTTCATTTTCCATTGCTATGATCCCCCAACCGGTTTCTGAAATAATGTTTTCGTATTTTTTTTCCCAAAGTACATTTCCTGCTGAATCAGTACGGAAAAGAACAATATCCGCTAAGATATTAGTGATGCCTTGAAAAATTTTTGTTCCAACAATTATAAAACCACCATCATTTGTTTGTACTAGTGAATTTCCAAAACATTGACGGCTAATTTCTTTTTCCCAGATGACCTGACCTTGATCATCAGTTCGACTCAACCTTAAATCACTAGATCCCCAAGGACCATCTATCACATCTTGATGGGATAATAGTATGGCTAAGTCGCCATTATCTAAGTCAATAAAATTAGAAATACTTCGGTCAGTATTGTCTTCTCCATAATCATTATACCATTCTTGTGCAGATAAAGTGAGGAAAGTAAGGATGGTTAAGAAGAGTGTAGCTGTTCTTTTCATAAGGATATATTTTTGTTGAATAATTATTGGTAAATTTCAACAAGAAGTAGAAAAGAAGCAAAGACAAATATTCTAGATTGTAGAAGAAATATTTACTTTTTGGATTTTAAAATATTGAAAGAGAGAAGTTTAGGTGTGAGATTTGTAGTTGGGTAACTAATTGGTTTGTTAGGGTAACTTATTCAAAATAAGTCGCATTAATCTGTTTTATAAAATCAAAATGAGTTTGGTGGGTATTACCTAAACAAGGGTATTGGATTTGAGAACATTGAATTCGGCCCTTTGACTTTTAGTAAATGGAAATACTTGGATCTGTTTTTTGGATGAGTTCAGCATATTTTTTATCCGAAGGAATACAAAATTCATCATCCATTGCACGCTTAGCATTTTCAGAACCATATAAACCATTTTCGTCAAAGATCGATAAATCAAAATTAATCTTGTCTAAGGATGAATTAGGATCGAAATAAAAAATTTATTTTTTTACGACAAGAATAGAGTAATAAAAAAGGGATTGTAATAAAAATTCGAATACTCATGTCGAAAAGATTTAAGACATCACCTCTTCGGAGATTAGCTTCCCTCCTTTCAATTTTATAATTTTTTGGGTTTTAGCAGCAAGGTCCAAATCATGGGTGACCATTACAAGTGTCGTACCCATATCTTTATTTAAAGTGAAAATTAAGTCTTCAACTATTTGACTGGTTTCTTCGTCTAAATTACCTGTCGGTTCATCTGCGAATAAAATTTTTGGATTATTCGAAAAGGCACGCGCCAATGAAATACGTTGTTGCTCTCCTCCAGAAAGTTGAGTAGGATAGTGGTGGTGTCTATCGGCTAAACCCACACGATCTAGTAATTCCAAGGCAGGTTTTCTTACATCTTGTTTTCCCTGTAATTCCAATGGAACCATGACGTTCTCCAAAGCAGTAAGTGTAGGCAGCAATTGAAAATTTTGAAAAATAAAACCAATATGTTCGTTGCGTACCGCCGCTCGTTCATCTTCACTTAATTGATCGATCGTAATTCCATTCAAGATGACAGAACCACTCGTCGCTCGATCTAAGCCGGCACACAAACCAAGCAAGGTTGTTTTTCCACTTCCAGAAGGACCAACAATTGAAAAGGTAGCCCCAGGATCAATCGAAAAACTAACATTGTCCAAAACAGTCAATGCCTTTTTGCCACTATTATAAGTTTTGGTGAGATTCTGTACGGTCAACATATTAAATTGGTGTTTATAAAGTAATCGGGTGCTCACGTCTTACACATGAACACCCGATTTAAAGAACACTTAAAAGTGTATTTTGTTTTAAAATTCTGCGTTCCCTGGAGTACGCGGGAAAGCAATAACATCTCGAATATTGGTCATACCGGTTATGAATAAGATTATTCTTTCAAACCCTAATCCAAATCCAGCATGAGGACAACCGCCAAATTTTCTAAGATCTAAATACCAAGATAGTTCTTCTTCTGGAATATCCATTTCCTCCATTCTTTTGGTTAAATGCCCCAATCGTTCTTCTCGCTGAGAGCCTCCAATCACTTCTCCGATGCCTGGAAATAGTACATCCATCGCAGCAACCGTTTTATCATCATCATTCATACGCATATAGAACGCTTTGATGTCTTTCGGATAATCTCGAACAATGACTGGCTTCTTAAATTTTTTCTCCACCAACCATCTTTCGTGTTCTGCTTGCAAGTCGCTACCCCATTCTATTGGAAATTCAAATCTACCTTTTTTATAAGGCTTAGAGTTCAATAATAAATTGACTGCTTCGGTATAAGTGATTCGTTCAAAATCATTGTCGACCACAAATCGCAAAGTTTCAATCAGTCCCATTGGTCGACGCAATTCAGATTTCATATTTTTTTCTAATTGCTGGATGCGTTTGTCCAAAATTTCGAGGTCATCGATATTGTTATCCAACACATAGTTGATTAAGTACTTGACAAAGTCTTCTGCCAAATCCATGTCATCATGAATATCATAAAATGCAACCTCAGGTTCGATCATCCAAAATTCCGCCAAGTGACGAGAAGTATTGGAATTTTCTGCTCGGAAAGTTGGTCCAAAAGTATAAACCTTACCTAAAGCCAAAGCTGCAATTTCAGCTTGTAACTGCCCAGATACCGTTAGGTTGGTCGCCTTTCCAAAAAAGTCTTGGCTGTAATCCACTTCACCATCTTCGGTGGTAGGCGCTTTGTTTGCTTCAAAACTTGTTACATGAAACATTTCGCCTGCACCTTCTGCATCACTTCCTGTAATGATCGGTGTGTGCATATAGTTATAACCATTGTCATTGAAATATTTATGAACGGCATAAGCCACAGCATGTCGAATACGAAAAACAGAACTAAAGGTGTTTGTTCGCATTCTAAAATGTGCTTTTTCTCGTAAAAATTCCATGGATTGCGCCTTGGCTTGCAAAGGGTAATCTGCAAGATTGGTTTCACCAAGAACTTCTATTTGCTCAGCAATGAGCTCTACGGATTGCCCCGAACCTTGCGATTCTACCAATTTCCCCGTCACTGCTACACAAGCATGGAAATTTATTTTTTTCAATAATTCCTCATCAAAATTTTCGAAGTCAATGACGATCTGTAAAGTTTTGGCAGTAGATCCATCATATAAAGCAATGAATCGATTTGCTCGAAAGGCTCTTACCCAACCTTTGACTAGCACTTCTTCATTGAGTTTTGGTGCTTTTAAAACGTCTGTGATTTCTGTTCTTCTTTTTATAGCTGTTGGTTCCATAATAGAATTTATAACGCTGAATAAATGGTATTCTTTGATTGATACAATAATATGATGATAAAAATTCCCATCAGTCTTAAAATGATCTAAGACCAGGAGCCTTTATTAACGTTTAGAGAAAAAATAAGATGCGAATTTACAGATAATAATAGGAAAGGCCAAGTTTAAATTCCTGATCTAAAAGTGCATTAGGTAAAAGCGGCAAATTTTTATTTTCATTATTTTCAATTTTTATTGAAAGTTATGAAAAAATGACTTACCTTGTACTTATAAAAACAAATAAAGCAGATGGACTTAGATAGCTTGACTTTTATATTGTATGCATTGATAGCGGGAACTACTACTATTTGGGTAGGACATGCTCTATACAACAATGGGGAGATTTTTTTAGAAAGAATATTTGCTTCTATGCCAAAAGTCATTGAACCTTTAAATAAGATTTTATTACTTGGCTTTTATTTAATCAATTTGGGTTTTATTCTGGCTTTCTTTTCTCAGAAAAGTGACATCACTTCGACGGCTGCATGTTTTAAATTTTTGACACTAAGATTGGGAACAGTTTATCTCTTGTTAGGGACGATGCATGTATTCAACATCATCGTCTTTATGGAACTAGAGAATAAAATTAATAAGAAGAAAATCAATTTTTTTTGAGCAAAAGCTCAATATCAAAAAACATAAAAAATTATAATTATGGAAAACTTAATGATGGTAAAAACCTATTTAGTCTACTTGATTATTACATTGACAATGACTTGTTTTGTTGCAAGAATTTTATTTCAAAATAGTAAAATTTTCATGCTGGATATTTTTCGCGGTCGAGCCGAAATTGCCTATCCAACGAATCGACTTTTTGAAATTGGATTTTACTTGATGAACATCGGAGCGGCTTTACTTTTCATGCAGACTTCTACGATCATGACAAACCAAGGATTACTAGAAACACTAAGTTTAAAAATTGGAGCCTTCTCTATCTACCTAGGTGTTATGCTTTTTGGAAACCTGTTTTTGTTCTTTAGAGGGAAAAAAGTAAGTAAACAAAAAGCGCTAGAATATGATACGGGTGAGGAATTAACTTAAGCTATAAAGTATTCAAGATTTATCCAAAGGGACTTGATGAGTCAACTTTGGATAAATCTTGAATGCACTATGTGTATACTACTAACTTGTATTCTCTTCATTTAAAATAGGAGCTAAATGATATCGTTTGGTATTTTTTTACTAAAGAAAATCGGTACTCAGAAAATATCATCTTTTCAATATTTTCTCAATTAAGGGTACCCAACGAAATCATAAAGAACCAAAGATTAGATAAGAACAAATTTTTAAGGTTGAATTATTTTATTGATCCACTCATCGGAAATTTTCTCAAAAAGTTCTCTTCGATGTAATCTACTTTTTTGAAAATCCATAAACTCTATTCTGATCGGTTCGATATAGAAACCACTCCAAGCCTGTGGTTTTTCAATAGCAATTGATTTAAGCCCTTCTTTTTTCGATTCAAAAAAGCGATCCAGTTTTTCAAAGCTCTCGATTTCTTGCCCCTGTTCAAATATGGTTGAAACGATTTTAGAATCTCTATTTCTAGCTGCAAAATAGGTTTGAGCATCCTTATCAGAAATTTGAAAAGCATCCCCTTGAATCCTAACTTGCCGTTCTGTTTTGGTCCACCAAAAAGTAAGAGATACTTTTGAATGAGCAGCAACTTCTAATCCCTTTCTTGAATTTAAAGGTCCCGTTATAATAAAGGTTTCGTTCCTCAATTCCTTAAGAGAAACAAATCGAGCATTGGGATAGCCATCTAGACCAAGGGTCGAAAAACAACAAGCAGAAGGAATTCTTAGCTCACTTAAAGTTTTTTCCTCTCTATACCATTGTTTGAATTTTTCAAATGGAATCATGATTATTTGTTAACAACTCTTTTATAAAAAACGATTTTTCCATTCCGCTCTAGGTAACATACATGCCTCTTGTTGACCAAACCAGCGATACCGATTTTTAGCGATCCAATTATAAATGGCATCACGACTTGATTTGGGAATAATAGAAAAGATAGTAAAAATAGACCAGAAGCCACCAAGCTGTTTCGCAATCTGCAAAGCCACATCAGAATGAGTATACACCTTGTTTTGATAAATAAGGATGACTGTATCTAGTTGTGTTGGATCTAATTGAAATTCTTTTTGTAAGCTTTGACCGATGTCAGATTGTAGTGCCGTAAAACGAAAAACACCTTTTGCATCACGCTTAATAACAAATTGTACAAAGCCATTACAAAGATTACAGACACCGTCGAAAAGTAAAATGGGATGATCTTTTTGCAAATTAGAATTCATATAATGTTAACAAAAAAAATCAACGACTTGTTTCACAAAAGCTTAGATTGTTCTTTAGGTTATCTTGAATTCCTAAAGTGCATCACTTTTTGATTACTCAAATAATGCTCGATATAATTCTTCAATTTTTCCAACAGTGGTAATTTTGATATTATATCGTTTTTGATCGATACCTTTGGTATTATATTTTGAAATAAAAATTTCACGAAAGCCCAATCGATCTGCTTCTTGAATCCGTTGATCAATTCTATTGACTGCTCGAATTTCACCAGACAAACCAACTTCTCCTGCAAAGCAAACATCTTGAGGAATAGCAATGTCTTGCAAAGAAGAAATTAAAGCAGTTAAAATGGCAAGGTCAATGGCTGGATCATCCACTTTTAAACCACCCGCAATATTGAGGAAAACATCATGTTGACCATATTGAAAGCCGCATCTTTTTTCCAAAACTGCCAACAACATACTTAATCTTCGAAGATCAAAACCGGTAGCCGTTCGTTGTGGATTTCCATAAACAGCAGTACTGACCAAAGCCTGAGTTTCGATCAACATTGGACGCAATCCTTCCATGGTTGCAGAGATGGCAGATCCACTTAAGTCTTCATCATTTTGCGAAAGCAATAATTCAGAAGGATTGGAAACCTCTCTTAAACCATTGGCTAGCATTTGGTAAATGCCTAGTTCATCAGTGGAACCAAACCGATTTTTAATGGTTCTCAATATCCGATAAGTATAATTTCGATCTCCTTCAAATTGTAAGACACAATCGACAATATGCTCTAATAATTTGGGACCGGCAATAGATCCTTCCTTTGTGATATGACCAATAATAATGATGGGTGTATTGGTGTCTTTTGCAAAACGTTGAAGTTCGCCAGCACAATCTCTAATCTGAGAAACACTGCCAGGAGTAGAATCAATATGTGGGGAAGATAATGTCTGAATAGAATCCACAATGATGACATCAGGATCCATACTTTGTGCTTGTTTTAGAATTTTGCCCGTGTTGGTTTCTGTAAAAATATAACAGTCAGAAGTTGCTGCGCCAATTCTATCCGCTCTCATTTTAATCTGTTCGCCACTTTCTTCACCAGATACATATAGTACTTTTGCTTTCAAGCCTAAAGCAAGTTGTAGCATTAATGTCGATTTACCAATACCCGGTTGGCCACCAATTAATGTAATAGACCCACTTACTAAACCACCACCCAATACCCGATTAAACTCCGTATCATTAGTATCCATCCGATGCGTATTGCCCGCAGTGATTTCGGTTAGGTGGACAGGTTGATTGGCATTGAATCCATTAGCTGGTTCTGCTTTCCAAGCCATCTTTTTTTCTTGATTGGTCTCTTTGATCAAGACCTCTTCTTGGTAAGTGTTCCATTCGTCACAACTTGTGCATCGGCCGATCCACTTAGGTGAGGTCGCCCCACAACTCGTACAAGCAAATATTTTTTTGATTTTAGCCAAGCCATTTATTTTATGAAAATTATTGCTACCAATAACTTTTATGATGAAATCCCTTTCCGGGCAAATATACAAAATGTTTTAATAAGGTGTTTTGTGAACACAAAAAGTTACAATAATAATGAGGCGAATGACTACAGGATATCTTAGATTAAGCCTAAAAGGATCATTTAGTATGCTTTTTTTCTATTTTTTTCTTAAAAATTTCTTTTTCTATTTTTTTAACAAATTATTAAAGAGATGTTGTTTTGTTTTTATTTATTCTTTTTTGGGGAAATATGGTAAAAGGTAATTGATCAAAATTAAATTTTGTAAAACTATTTGATTTTGAAATGTTTTTTGAAATAAAGATCAATGCGCCTAATTTTTCATTTCATTGATTTTTAAACAGGAATAAGGTCAATTGACCTTAATAAATAGTTAATTTCCTTTTAAAATGTTCCAGGAAGGGCTTTTTATGAGCTAAATGCACTAAAAAAAATGACTTTTATTTTGGGATTTGTGACTTTTAAAAAGAGGGGGCGTCTAAAAAATGCAATTACGAAAAACACACATTATTAATGTTTTACAAAAGAGTAAAACAACTAAAATAAAAACAAAAAGGTCTAGCTTGTTTAAAGGCTTTTTTCAAAATATAAAGGGCATTTTATATGTCAATTACCTTTAATTTGGTAATAAAAAAATTGTTTTCATTTGGTTTTTTGGGGTTATACAGGGTGCGACGTGAGCAATCATATCGTTGCCCTGTTTTTTTTTGCTCAAAGGCCAAATAAGTGACAGAAAATGAATTAGTCTAAAATTTGGACTATATATTATAAATATCTCTATCGATCAGCACACCTCACACAGCGACTACTTTCCGGCATATACATTAATCTAGCAGCAGGAATTGGATTTTTACACATAGCGCAAATTCCAAAATCTTCATTTTCTATTTTTGAAAGAGAAACTTTTAATTTACTCAACTTCCGTTTACTTGATCTTAAGGCAGCCTCGGCAACACTTTTATTATTAATCGCATCCATTCGACTTACTCTACCGATCGAATTTTCTGGCGAAATTGGTTGAGTCAACTCTTCTAACTCCACGATTTCATCCCTCGTTTTTACAATCAATTCTTCGATTTTTACTTTTAGTAAATCTTTATCCGCTTGATTCATTTCAAATAGGATTTAATTATTTAGGAATACTTTTCCTGATTCGGCTATTGATAATAGTTATATGATTTGAATTTTTACGTAGAATATTCGTTAAAGTTGAAGAGATATTCAATTTAAACCTTATTTGATCGTAACTTTTATAGGATAGTTGTATTATATAAGTAGATAATAACTTGAGGAGAGCGGATTGGAACGATTTTCTCTAAGCTTTATTAGTAAATAAGTGATAGAGAGGAAATTTGATAATAATCTTTAACTCACTTCTGTATTGAAAATTGTTTAAAAAAGCGGTTTTTTGAATCAATTCAACTGGACATACTTAGCGGATAGTGGTAAACGTCATCATATAGGTCTCCTACATGGTGCGCAGAGTGGTCATTTATTGGTGCATTGTAATTCAAAAATTATTCTCATCGATTTTGAAGTCTTAGAAGATGCCATGTATTCTATATTCATCGATGACCAACTTTGTGAGATTTCTATTGATCGACAAGGAGATCAATTTTTTTATGGTTTTGAGGTCAATAGCAAAGCGGATACTCCCCGGAATCGACAAATTAAAAAGATTGAGAAAAAGCACATGATTCAAAGTGTGGCTTTTCTTGGAACGCTAGTCTTAGTCATACTATCTGTTATTTTTGGCGTCAATCGTTGGAGTCAACGAAGTAACTGGGAAGACATCTCAGCGAAACTAAAGAAAATAGGCCAAGAAACCAGTGCGCGCGTATTAATTGAAGACGAAAATAAAGAAGCGTATTCCAATTATTTTTTTATGGTCAATGGAAAGGCCTACTCCATTAAGACCAATTTCCCTTCCGAAAAAGAAGTCATTTTAGAAAATGGAATGCCCTTAGAAGCAGGCGATGAATTTGTAGTCACTTACGTGCCTAATAATCCTCAGTTGAATAAGATTGACTATAATAGACCGACAGAAAAACAAATAGAAACTTATCGAGAACGAACCATCGCTAAATATTCAGTATACCATCCTCAAACTGCCCTTCCTTACATCACATGTCTAGTAGATGTTGCCTTTGAGCTAAGAGGAATCAGTGGTTTAGCTGACTTATATTTTCAAAAAGCGACGACAACAGAGAATCCTCGCCATAATATGGATTCTTTTGGTCGATTGACCAGAGACCTTCCTTTTCAGGAAAAGGTGAAAAATAAATGTGATCTTTTGGATTAATTCAGCTCTTTTCTACACAAATCATTAATATATCTTCAATATTCGCTAACTTTGTACTCCTAAATTTAGGGCCACGAAGGGATGGTCTTTTATCAATTTTAAAAAAAAGAATTGTGGAGTATTTAGCACAACATATTGAAGGGTTAATCTTTACAGCAGAACAACCTATTTCTAAAGAAGACATTAAATTTTGTTTAGAGGAAACCTTTGAAACAACTTTTGAGGAAAAAGATTTAGATTCTGCCCTAGAGCATTTGATGGAACGGTATAAAGCAGACGAATTTTCATTCGAAATCCTAGCTATAGGAGGTGGATATCAATTTTTAACAAAAGGAGCTTATCACCAATCGATTGGTACACTTTTGAAACAAACAACTAAGAAACGCTTGTCAAAAGCCGCCTTAGAAACCTTATCCATTATCGCTTACAAGCAACCAGTCATCAAATCAGAACTAGAAAAAATTCGTGGAGTAAGTTGTGATTATGCCATCCAAAAATTATTAGAAAAAGAATTAGTCTCCATCATAGGCCGTAGTGATAGTGCCGGACGACCATTATTATACGGAACGAGTGAACGATTCATGGACTATTTTGGTTTAAGTAGCATCAACGACTTACCGAAACCAAAGGATTTCAAAATGCCAGATGAGCAAGTCGGTGAACCCGCTCCAATTGAAGAGTCGATAGAGCTCAAAGCTACCCGTCAGTCTGACGAATCTCGAATTGTTAATGAGGATTCTGAATATAAGGAGATAGAAGAACTAGCGATTGTTTTAGGAGATGCTTTAGCAGCAATAAATGAGGAAAGTGATACCGTAGAAACGGCCAATGAAATCGTAGAGGTAAAATCAAATTTAGTTGGAGAAGTGGTTGTTGCTCCAGAATTACCTTTGACTCGTGAGGCTTTAGAAGCATTGATCGTTGAAGATACTTCTCCTAAAGAAGATCAATCTCGAATCGTTAGTGAGGATGCGGAGTATAAAGAGATAGAAGAATTAGCGATTATGTTAGGAGATGCTCTGGGAGCGATCGATGAAGAAAATGGACCTGCATCTGATTCAACTATGCAAGAAGAAGAGGTGACCGAAACGGGAATCGTTGAAAAGGTAGCAGGCGAAATGCCTGAAACTACTTTTGTAGAAAAAACGGAAGAAGCTAAAGAATATACAAGTGAAATGCCCATTTCAAAAGAGGTGGAGAATAAGGACGAAGCCAACACATTAGAAGAAATGACTTCAGAAAATGATTTAGCTCAATCCATGGCAAACGAGGCACGATTGGAAGAAGAGTAAAATTATCGCTGATGTTTCAAAAAATAATAAAATGAATAGTTCAGATAAACCTTTAGTGAACAGAGTGGCGGCGAGCGGTTTGATTACGATCAATCTGGAAGATTTTTTCCCAAAGGAAGAAGTGATAGCTTTTGACCTAAAGGACTATTTGTTTATGGAACTCATGCTCAAAGAAAAAGATTTTCGAGCAGCTTTGAAAGAACACGATTGGGAGCAGTATACTGGAAAGCACTTGGCCGTATTTTGTTCGACAGATGCGATCATTCCCGTTTGGGCATTTATGTTAGTCGCTGTTTATGCAGAACCAACTGCGGCTTCTATTTTTCAAGGAAATAAAGAAGCCTTTTATCAGCATGCCTTTTATCAAGCATTAGCCCAGGTAAACGGTGAAGATTATAAAGAAAAACGCATTGTCATAAAAGGTTGTAGTAATAAACCCGTTCCTGTTTCTGCCTATGTTGAGTTGACTCGAAAACTTCGGCCTCATGTACAAAGCATGATGTATGGAGAGCCTTGTTCAACGGTACCTATTTTCAAAAGACCTCGGAAACTAAAAAAAGACTAAGCCGTACTAATATTCTACTTTTTAGTAATTTTCTTATCTTTACTTACGTTAAATCCTAAAACGAATTAACTCCCCACAAACTGCTTTTTCTAAAAGAACCATTTACTTTTAAAGATCTAAAAGTCTTACATTTGGATAGGACTTATCTGCAACCATTCCCAAACGGTGGCGTAACATACTATTAAACTAAACACTATGCTTAAAAAAATTTCTTTATTTACACTTGCCCTTGCTTCTTTTTTCACCTTTGCAATATTTAGTTCCTCTACCGATGCGGATCAAACATCAGGAAAAAAAACAATTCAAGAGAATCTTCCTCAGGTAATCAAAGCAATGGATCTTGATAAAGATTTTTCTTTTGCTGGAGAAACAGTGCCTAGTGATAATTTTGATGCGAAAGAACGTTTAGATGTGGAGTTATCTCGAAATGCTTATTACCATTCGAATACCTTATTAAACATAAAAAAGACAGCTCGTTTTTTTCCGGTCATCGAAAAAATATTAGCAAAAAATGGTGTCCCAGATGATTTTAAATATTTGGCTGTAGCCGAAAGTGATTTGCGCAATGCAACGTCTCCATCTGGAGCAAAAGGAGTTTGGCAATTTATGAAGCCTATCGGTCATCATTATGGAATGGAAATCAATAAAGAAGTAGATGAGAGATATCATTTAGAAAAAGCAACGGAGGCTGCCTGTAAGTACTTGAAAAACTCAAAAAAGAAATTTGGCTCATGGACTTTGGCTGCGGCAGCTTATAACATGGGAGGTACAAAACTGAGAAAAGAACTGAAAAGACAAAGAGCGGGATCCTACTATGATTTGAACTTGAATCAAGAAACGATGAAGTATGTTTTTCGGATCATTGCTTTAAAAGAAATCATAAGTCAGCCTGGAGATTTTGGATTCTATTTAGATGAATCTGATTTTTATCAGCCGTTAGAATTTGTCAATATCAAAGTGAATAAGACCATTCCAAACTTAGGAGATTTTGCGAAAGAAAATGGCATTAGCTATCGCATGCTAAAAATATTTAACCCTTGGTTGATCTCTTCTTCATTGACAAATAAATCAGGAAAAACTTATTACATCAAAGTCCCTAAAAAGTAGTAGGTAGTAAGTATAAAATAGTAAGTCCTCTCAATACGTGTATTTTACGTTAATTGAGAGGACTTACTACTTTATACCTACAACTTATCACTTACTTAATCTCATTCCCGTCGGCCGTTGGCCATCAAAAGTTTTTAAACCACATTCCAAGAATTCTGCATATTCATCAACGCCTTCTTGATATCCTCTTGGTTTAGCTAAAACTTCCTCATTTGGATTCATCATCACATAGAGTGGCTGAGAGTTTTGTTCAAAATTGACGATTTGGAAGTCTGCCCATTTTTGCCCAATGTTTCTCAATTTCTTTTGTGTATGTTTAGAAATAACCGCTTCTGGCAATTTTTCTCGATCATCCACATAAAGAGAAATCAGTACGAAATCATTTTTGATTTTAGAAAGTACTTTATCTTCTACCCAAATATGCTCTTCTGTTTTTCGACAATTCACACAACCATAACCCGTAAAATCAAGCAAGATCGGTTTGTTCACTTCTTTAGAATAAGCCAATCCTTCGTAGTAATCTTTAAAGCAATCCAAATCATTGGCGCATTTTGTAAAAGACTTATATCTGGCTTTAATCACATCGTTTGGCTGAGTTTCTGTTAAGAAATAATTGTAACGAGCTGGAGGCGCTAAACCACTCATCAATCCTGGAGAATTATAAGTACTCGTTTTTTCATTAAACATAAAACCGGAAGCCAAGTAAAGCGTCCAAGCTAAAGCTGCAACTGCAAAACCTCCTCGCATAGGAGATAATTTTTTTAATGGACTATCATGTGGAAAACGAATAAAACCAAAAAGGTATAAAGTCATTGCCCCAAAAATAAGTACCCAAAGTCCCATGAAAATTTCATAACCTAAGATTCCCCAGTGCATGGTCATATCTGCAACGGAAAGGAATTTTAACGCAAGTGCTAATTCTAAAAATCCTAAAACTACTTTGACAGAAGTCATCCAACTCCCTGAACGTGGAAGAGAATTTAACCAAGCTGGGAAGGCTGCAAATAATCCGAAAGGCAAAGCTAATGCAGTAGAGAAACCTAACATGACTGTAAAAGGTCCAAGTGCGCTTGTCGCTGATTGAACAATTGCAGAACCAATGATAGGACCTGTACAAGAAAAGGAAACGATGGATAAGGTGAAAGCCATAAAAAAGGTACCAATCAATCCACCTTTATCTGCCATCGCATCACTTTTATTGGCCCAAGAACTGGGTAAAGTAAGTTCGTAATAACCAAAAAAGGAAAAGGCAAAGGCGATGAAAATAACAAAGAATAAAGTATTTGCAATCCAATTAGTAGATAGCGCATTTAAGGCGTCTCCTCCAAAAAATGCGGTGATCAATAATCCGATGGCCACATAAATAATAATGATCGATAGACCATAGATCAATCCATTTTTGATTCCCGTAGCTCGATCTTTACTGCCTTTAGTAAAATAACTAACCGTCAATGGAATCATCGGAAATACACAAGGTGTTAATAGAGCCAGTAAGCCGCCACCAAAACCAAGGATAAAAGTCCAAAATAAATTTTCTCCTTTGGCATTATCTTCTTTTCCGCAATTGCCTAAAGGTTGAACGTAGGTTTTGGTGATGCGATCAATTTTTTGATCAACAGCTCCATTTTCTATTTTCCAAGCTGAGTTAGCAAGACCAGCTCCCATGTTAGCCGAAGCATCAGCTAGATCATTTCCACCACCAACTTTTTCCATTGCTGCTGCACCAATCAAAGCTGTTTGAGAAGAAGGTTGTAACCAAAAATCAATGAAGTCAGGAGGTAAGCATCGACCAGCTTCGCAGGTCATGTAAACGAAAAGGCCTTGGATTGCATTTGTAGGATCTTTCACTTTTACTCGTTGCGTAAAAGTAGCGGTCTCTTTATATTTTATCAGATCCATATCGAAGAATTTATCAAATTCTTTTACTCGTTTCGGACCTTCTTCTTTTGTTTTTCCAATAAGTTGGTAGTTGGCATTTTCTTGAAATTCAAAAGCTGTTGGTTCTGGACCATCTCCTTCGAGAAATTGAGAATAAATATACCAGCCTTTGTCAATGTTGGCGGTATAAATAATATCGTATTCGGTCGCGCTAATTTTTTTAATCTGAGCACTCCATTTGACAGGAGTAAGTACACCATCATCGCCAGCTCCAGAAGAAGCTATAAGATCATTGTTGGCTTCAGTTATATCGGTAGCTTCTTTAATAACAGGTGCGGTAGCAATGGCAGGTTGTTCTATTTTTTTAGCGTCTTTGACCAAATTTTTCGCTTTTGCTTTTACTTTCGCTTTCACTTTTCCTTGCTCAATTGTCTTTTTTGGCGCTTCTACTATCTTTGTTGCTTCTTTGACAACAGTTTTTGCTTTTTCGGTAACGGACGTCTTAGGTGTTTCTACTTTAGTTGCAATCTCTTCGACCTTAGATTTTTGAGGTGTTTCAACTGCACCCGTTTTGGAGGAAGCTTCTACCTTGATTGAAAAGTCTACCATATCCGGTGGTAAACATTTGGTGGCATCACAAGTCATGAACTCTAAATATCCAACAACGGGTTTAGTCGGATCAGTAACTTTTACTTTTTGGGTGAAAATGGCTTTTTTATAATATTTGATCACATTCATTCCAAATAAATCATCAAATCCTTCCTTTCGATTTTTATCACTTTCTTCATTTTTACCAACCAATTGGTAATGATCACCAGCATCGAATTCGAAAGAAGTTCGAACCGGGCCATCATCATTCTCGAGGTATTGAGAATAAATGGACCAACCGTCATCTATGGTTGCAGTAAAAATAAGCTTGAAATCTTGACCACTAACATGTTTGAAATCTGTTTCCCACTTTACAGGATTATAAATTTGGGCAGTTAAAGAAGAGGATAGGGCAAATACAGCTAAAATAATGAATGTTAATATGCGCATGACAATTTAGTTTATTGGTATTCTTTAGAATGCAAAAATGGAGCTAAATTTTGCTTTTTAATAGAAATTGGCAGTAAGATTTAGTAATCCTACTGCCAAAGACAAATCTTATAGATACAATGTAACCATATTTTTAATCATTGGTTACTGTGCAATTTGGTTTTAAAATTTATTTAACTGATCCTTAACGGATTTTAGTACTATTTTAACTTCAAGATGGAAGTGAACTACTTACTATTGAGTGCGATGTCAAAATCGAGATTAGTAGGAGGTAAGCAACTTGTCGCATCACAAGTCATATAAGTTAGATTACCTTTGATAGAATCTGGCTGTCCAGCAATTTTGATTCTTTGTGTAAACTTCGCTTTTTTACTGTATTTCACCAAGGTCATTCCGAAAAGGTCATCAAATGATTCTTTTTTCATACCACTTTCGTCGGTTTTTCCAACTAAGCTGATATCTCTACCATCGTAAAATTGAAAAGAAGTAGGAACCGGACCGTTTTGAGATTCTAAGTATTGGGAATAGACAGACCAGCCATTATCTATATTGGCGGTAATGATGATATTATATTCAATATCATTAACTTTTTCTGCTTCGAAAGACCATTTGACGGGGGTAAGTTGAGCAAATGCGATGCTGGTCATACAAGCAAATGCTAAGGTTAAAATAAAATATCTCATCTTAAAAAATTGATCGTGTATTATGTGTAATATATTCAATTTTCCTGCCAGCCCAGATACATTTGATGACAATCAATCATGTATCAATAGCAGAAGCTCAGATATGCTAAAATTCTAGAAAGTGGGATTAAGAATGTCTGGGATTGGGATAGGAGCTTTTATTAATGTGTTTCTATTTGAAAGACAATGAATAAGCGAGTACAAATATAAACAAATTAATATTAAATAATATGATACGATCAAACTTTTACGCGATTAGAATTCGTAGAAAGGAAAATGGCGAAACTTTATTTTATAAGCTTAGATTTTATCCGCCAATCCATAAAAAGCTAAAATGTAAGGCTAAAATTCCAAAGAGGAGTAACAAATGAATACTCTCTGCTGCTGGTCGACTCAAATTAAGAAAATTGAATGAAAGTAAAATCGAAAGTGGAGGTACAATGATCATGATATGTTCTATACCAATATCCATTTGAAAAAGGACATTTAGAGCGGAGATGACTAAGCCCCAATACAAAATATTGATGTATTTCTGCTTTTGGATATTTTTTTTCAGGACATATTGATTATAACTTAAAATGGTAATCAAAATCATCAAAAAGAAAAAACCAAACGCTAGGTACCATTCCCAAGAAGGTGTAGATCCTCTATTGAAATCAAGAAAACTAAAATTATTTAAAAATTGAGATTCCCAGAAAAGACTCCATTGATTTTGCCAAAAGGCATAAGTGCCTAAAATAAAATAAGAGCTTAAAAAACCAAACAAGAGCATGAGTCCCTCTTTGATATTGAATGCTCGGAGAATCCCTAACGCAATAAATCCAAACACAAAAAAGAGCGCATAAGAGAAATAAAACAAACTAGCGATTCCAATCCATAAGCCTGCATTATAGATTTTTCCAGCTGAAGAAGTTTTTTTATAAGTTTTAAAGATCTCCATAAAAGCTAGAATGAAAAAAGTATTCGCCATTAACAAAGGCGATAAATATAAGAACTCAGGAAGACAACTAGCAAAAAGAATAAAAAACATTCCCGGTAGTAAAGTCACCTCCTTAGCGATTCGATGCTCACTCATCATGATGTTAATCAATAAAGCTTGGAAGATGATCAGAAAAATAGCAAATGAACTCGCCATATTGGATCCAGTGCCTAACCAGCTATACATCCATTCACTCAAAATGCCATGTTGAGGAGGTGTCCAAGAACCAGGTTGGAAAAAGACCCCAAACCTTAGCAGCAATGCATAAAGAATTAATAAGGAATTGGCAATGAATTGATTCGTTCTAAAAAGGGCAAGCACTGATTTGTTTTTGATGAAAAATAAAAGATGTATAAAGGTAGAAATTATTCTAAAATTTATAGCGCGAATACAAGAGAGTTGAAAGAAAGATGATCAAGACAAAAGTCTAAAATAGACAAAATTTATGTTTTTTGACTCATAACAAATTATTTCATTTTAGGGAGGCTGAAAATTATTTTAACCTTAAATATCTGATCTACAATAATTTATGCAAGTGTTTTGTTTTGGAAGTTAGATGTTATTGAATTATTTGGCTTGTGACTTATGGTCTAATTATCGAATATTAGGATTGTATATAGTATTATATTTATTTAACCCCATATGCTTTAGTAGTATTCGACACCCACTTTTTTGATTGACTTTATTTCATCTAATGATGATCTCATTTAGTACAATTACGTGAGTAGGTAAAGGTATTACTAAAGCATATTTTTTATTCATCCAAAAACTTAAATGACATGGCAAAATCTATTTCATTGTCTTTCGACATGCAAGATCTTTATTTAGTTGATAACTCAAATAAAACTAAAAAGTTTTCCCTTTCGGGAAATGGTGTAGACCTCAAACTGAATGCAAGTGGTGATTTAATGGCAACCCCAGGAAGCTCAAACATGGGACCAACTGGTATTATTCGAGCAATCAATAATAACAAATGGACCTTCGCATACGACGAACCTTCTAACGAACTCTTTTGTATTGGGATTTTAGATATTGTTGCTGGAAGAACTCCTGAAGTCAATGGTTTTGACTTAGGTAAAGCTCCCGTAAATGTTCGAATTATAGGTGCAAGTATTTTTGTAACTCTAAGGGTGTCTTAAAATAATTGACCACAAAGAAAGGGGGATTGTTTATTGTAGGAACTAACAACTTCCTGTTTTAGCAACGATTTCACAATGGAACTTTTTCATAAAAAATTAGCCTTTGCAAAAACCATTCATTTTCATATACTGAATGATAGGTTGTTGGTGTACTTTACTTTCCACCCATAAAAGTAATTCTTCAAACCCCAATGATTTAGTTTCTTTTGGATCGGTGCTCAACTTCTGCAAGGATTGATTAAATTCTTGTAGAAGTTGCTTTTTTTGGTAATCATCAGCAGTACTAATTTTTTTTAAAAAACGACTAGCCTGGATTTCGTAGTTTTCTTTTTCCAGATTAGTATGAACCTGAAAATATCTTGATACAGCTCGAATTTCACTTTCTAACTGTTCTTCTTCTTGAAGTTCATATAAACATATTATTCTAAGTAGGCGAAGAGAATATTGAAGATCTTGTTGATTATTGGTCTTTCTGACTTTTATGATTTGTTGAAGCCAGTCAAGAGTGTTTTGATAATCCTCAGAAACAAAGCATAACATGGTTATATTTGACATTAGATTATTTTTTCGAGCTTCATCAAGGCCATAAAGTTTAAGTCCTGCCTGAACTTCAGGAATTAATTCAATCGCTTTATCAAAGTTACAAGTATTCATAAAATAGGTAAGACTATAAAGAGAATGAGCATAAAAAAGCATACTCTTTTCAGGATGACTTTGATGTTTTTGAATGGTGAGTTGATCCAATAAAGGAGGAACTAAAGCATATTGATCGCTTAGCATATAAATACTTGTTAAATTAGATAAATCGCCTATATAGCGACTAAATTCTTCTTTTTTAATTTTAGGATGTTGATTCCACCAGTTCACTATTTTAGCATAATATTCACTTAAATTCTTATGGTTACCCAATAATTTAGCATAAAATGCTTTGCAGGTATAAAACCTTAGTAATGCAATAGGAGATTGGATGTTATCTTCATTAAATTTAAATTTGGAAAATTTTTCTTGAAGTGAAGTATGAGCAGCAGTGTCCTTAACCATCCATTTTTTGATGACCTGATTATATAATTGATCATTAAAAGCAAGTACCTCCATTTCTTCATTAATAAAGCCTAATATTGTTTCATTTTCTTCAATCAGTAGATTGATGTCACTTTCAAAGTTTTCATTTCTACGAACCTTAGCAATATGTCTTTCTTTTTTATTGATTTCTAAAATGGCTAAGTGATAATGGACTTGATAAGCATTCTTTTTGGCCTTTTTAAGCAATTTACTGCTTTGTTTGGTGAGTCCCATGGATAATAGATAATTGGCATCTAAAATCATCTCTTTGATTTGGGCATAAATGGATTTTTCACTCCTGTAGTTCCGCATACTACGAAGTATATTACTATAAAGACTATTTTTTTCTACGGCCAGATGTTTGACAAAGCTCTTTTTAGCTAATTTTTTTTCATCATAGCTATCCATCTTATTGATGGCATCAAACAATTGGATTTGTTTGCTTTTTTTCTCACCACTTTTTTGTGCATCCAGTTTGAAATAGCGTTTTTCTGTTTTGGACATGGCTTTTATCAACTGAAATAAATCGTCACTTAGGTTCATATTGGTATAAAATGTTTTTTTCGAATTACTTTAAGGCTAAAAGTACTTTTTTTTGAGCAAAAAAAAGCCTCTTAGAAAGTTAATCTTGATCTCTTGTGGAAAGAGGTGAAAATCCCATTGGTTGTTTGATTTTGATAAAAAACATGTATTAGTATAAATAATTGATAATGAGTTTATTGTGTTTGTTTTGAATGTTTTTTTAAGCAAAAAAAGTGCAATTTGAAATGCGACAAAAACTATATTTTCCTCTTGTTTAAAATATAAAAGTATAATGTTTTGTTGTTTTTTAGAAGGCTTTAGAGCGCTTATCTTTGAATTGTAATTTTTATAAAACTGTATACCTCACTAAACCAAATAATCTGGAAAATTACCCTCCATAAAAGTAGGAGGCACACACCCGAGTTTCACTCCTCAGGAGGGTAATTTTCATTTTATTTCTCTAAAGAGAAAAATTTTAACCAAAAAGGAAAACGAATAATTAACAATCATAAAGCTGGATCAAATGAGAAATGGAGATGATCTACATAAATTAATTCAATCACTTTCTAAAGCAGAGAAAAGGTATTTCAAGATTCAAACAACGTCTAATACCAAAAAGGATAATAATAATTATATCCTGCTCTTCGATGCAATAGATCATCAATCTCGCTATAACGAAATTAAACTTTGTAGAAAGTTACGGAAGTATCTATTCTCCAGACAACTCCCTAAAACAAAATACTTATTATATGAATTGATTCTCAAAACAATGCAACAATTGTATTTGGGACGAACAATTCATTCAGAAGTAAACTCATTAGTCAATTCCATTGAATTTTTATATAGAAAGTCCAATTATGGGCAGGCCAATGATTTGGTTCAGAAGGCTAAAAAAATCGCTAAAGAACGAGATCTAACAAAAGAATTACTTTTAGTAATAGATTGGGAAAAGAAAATCAACAAATATTTGTCTGGCAACTCTGCCGAACAGCTTAATCTCATATCAACATATCAAAAAACGTCTGATCAATTAATTTTTGAAAGTCAACTCAAATGCTTGTTTGAAAAAATAGAGGTGTTTTATAACGATACACTTTATTTTTATTCAGGAGAGGATAGACATCCAGAAGTTGCATTGATTAGTTCTAACCCACTTTTGGAAAGATTACCCGATAATTGTTCTTTCTTATCAAAATTATACTTTAACAAGACCAACGCATTAATTGCTATTTCTGACAATAACTATTCTAGGGCTCTGATATTCCTAAATGAGATTGACTTGTTATGGATGAGTAATCCAAATAAGAAAGATATCTATCGTGAGGAATACATTCACTCTTTGACATCCAATTTTATTTATTCAATAAATGCGAAACAGAAGGAGGTCGACTATGCTTCACTGCTAGATAACTTACGGGTCTTGAAGTCATCTACTCAGCAAGAGGTACATAAAACCTCCTTCCTTATTTCTATCCTAGATTTTATGCATTGTCTATCCTATAAAAATCTAGAGTTAGCAAAAATGCGATTTTTTGAAATCAATGAATTGATACCAGATCACTTTGATAAATTGGATCTTAGATGGAAAATGACCTTGAAATATTTTATTTGTATTTACCATTTTCTAAATCATAATTACGATGAAACATTGATTTGTATTGGTGAATTAGAAAAAAAACCAAGTATTAAGCACTTCAAGCATATTCGAAATTTCATCAAATTAATCGGACTTGTGGCGAAATTTGAGCAAGAAGATGACCAGTTAGAATATGATATTAGAAAAACTCATCGTCAATTAAAAAGATGGGACCGTTTAGGTGCAATTGAACAAACGATATTAACCAGTACTAAAAAATTGATCAATGCACCAAGTCGAATAGCAGTAGAAGGGATCTTTTCCCAATTACGAACTTCACTAAGAAAATTAGAAAGAAGTAATTACCCTATTCATGTGGTCGGTGGTTCTTCTGCCTTTTATCGTTGGATCAATGAGCAGTATCCTGAAGATTATAAGAATAGAACCATTAATTAAGAAATAGAAAAAGTCATAAAGGAAATTTTATCATCCAGTAAAATTATTCTTTAGAAATATAAAGCTGAATACTACAAAAGAAATCTATTCTCTCTTATTAGCTCTCTAATTAGAAAACCCGTTCTGAATCATCAGTTACGGGTTTTTCTCTTGACGATATTTCATCATTTTAATCAAGTATTTTTTCTTTTAAGAACTGAATGCTTTTATCAACCATGATTTGAGCGTGTAGAGGTAAACTTTCTAAAGTGTAAGGATGGCTTCCGCCAAAAACATGATTAGCTTCTGGAATCAGAAATAATTCAGCATGCGCTGCCCAGCTCTTTAATTCTTGTGCCATAGCAACAGAAACTGCCGGATCATTAGATCCATGAACAATCAAAAACGGCTTTCTAAAAGAAGCTAATTGAGCCTCAATGTCAAATGCGGATTCATGGACCACAAAATCCTCATGTAGTTGAAAAAAAAGAGGCATATTTTGTTTGGTTCTACCATTCATAATATATCGAACACCTTCCGTTTTCCACTTTTCGATAAGTGATTCATTCATTCTCCAGCTATAATCTAGTCGACTCACAGCTGCCCAAGTGATCAGCCGCTTAATTCGGGAATCTGCGGCAGCTTTTATGATACCTATTCCACCTCCACGACTATGCCCGATCAAACTGATTTGATCCAATTGAAGCTCTTGTTGTTCAATTAATTTTTGATGTTGCAACCATTCTAATACCTGGTCAATGTCAGACAATTCAAGGCTATAATTATTTTGCCCAAAGGCATCAAGATCAGCAAAATTGTAGGGATCGTCAATGGTTGTCCCATTATGGGACAAGTTAAATTTTATAAAAACAAAACCTGAATGAGCAAATTCTTTTGCGATAAGTTCCCAATGTCCCCAGTCTTTAAAACCTTTGAATCCATGAATAAATAAGACAATAGGTTTAGGATGTTTGGACGATAAATAATAATAATCGAGAAGAAAGGGGCGATTGTCATTTTTCGCAACAATGAGGTTCTTTTTAATGTTCATATTACTAAAGATGGTGTTCTTCCAAAATACACTAATTCTTGTATCTTGTGCTTTAATATTTTTAATATCACAAAACTAATAATTTATGGTCAAATCGTTAGATACGATCAAAAGACCGATTGAAAAAGAATTGGTGATTTTCGAAAAACGTTTTCGAGAGTCCATGCAAAGTGATGTTCCATTATTAGAAAAAATCACCTATTACATCGTTCAAAGGAAAGGAAAGCAGATGCGACCAATGTTTGTGTTACTGACCTCCAAGATATTGGGCGAAATCACGGATGCAACCTATACCGCAGCGTCATTTATCGAACTTATCCATACCGCAAGTTTAGTCCATGATGATGTTGTTGATGATTCTTATGAAAGGCGAGGTTTCTTTTCTATCAACGCCCTTTGGAAAAATAAGATTGCAGTGATTGTAGGGGATTATTTTCTTGCTCAAGGCGTACTCTTGACCTTGAAGGAACAACAATTTAAATTATTAGAAATCATTTCTAATACCTTAAAGGAATTAGCGGAAGGCGAACTTTTACAAATTGAAAAAGCACGACGACTAGATATTAAAGAGGATGTTTATTATGAAATTATTCGAAAGAAAACAGCTTCTTTAATTGCTTCTGCCTGTGCCGTTGGAGCTACTTCGGTAATAGATGATAAGGATATAGTAGATAGGATGCGATTGTTTGGTGAAAAAATAGGAATGGCTTTTCAGATTAAGGATGATCTATTTGATTTTGGAGTCGATGATGTCGGAAAACCATTAGGAATTGATATCAAAGAGAAGAAAATGACCCTGCCATTAATTTATGCATTAAACCATGCAGACCGAAGTGATCGTCGTCGAATTATCAATATCATCAAAAGACATAGTCAGGAAACGGAACGTGTAAAAGAGGTAATTGAATTTGTCCGAAAAAGTGGCGGTTTAGAATATGCAGAAGAAAAAATGTTTGAATTTAGAAAAGAGGCATTTGAGATATTACATACTTTCCCAGAAAGTGAAGCGAGGACTTCAATGGAAGATTTGGTGACTTACGTAACGGATCGAAAAAAATAAAAAAACTCCTTTGCATCCGTTCAGACTTGAGAGAAAATAAAAAAGGAGCTAAATGATTTCGTTTGGTATTTTGGTCAACCAAATTTATTTGGTTGTCAAAGCAAAGCTTTGAAAGCGTAAAAACTTCAACTCCATTATATATTTTGACTAAATGAAATCATAAAGAACCATAAAAAAGCCATTGATAAGTTCGTCTTTTCAATGGCTTTCTTGAGGAATGAATCGAAAAACTAAATTCGTCGGATATTGGCTCCGATGGCATTTAGTCGGCCATCAATGTTTTGATATCCTCGATCAATTTGATGTATATTTCGAATTGTACTTTTTCCCTTGGCGGAAAGCGCTGCAATTAATAGAGCAACACCTGCACGAATATCTGGAGAAGTCATTTCAATCCCACGAAGTTGGGTACTTCTATTCATCCCAATAACCGTAGCTCTATGCGGATCACAAAGAATAATTTGAGCACCCATATCAATCAATTTATCTACGAAGAACAGACGACTTTCAAACATTTTTTGGTGAACCAAAACACTACCCTTTGCTTGCGTAGCCATCACGACGATAATACTCATCAAATCTGGTGTAAAACCAGGCCAAGGAGAATCATAAACCGTCATTATTGAACCATCAATAAAAGTTTGAATTTCATATTTTTTTTGTGAAGGAATATAGATATCATCTCCTTTGATTTTAAACTTCACGCCCATTCTGCGAAAGACAGAAAGTGTATTCCCCAGTTCCTTGACCGCAGCATTTTTAATGGTGATCTCCGATTGAGTCATCGCTGCTAATCCAATAAAACTTCCGATTTCAATAAAATCTGGAAGCAAACGATGTTCTGTTCCTTCTAATGAAGCAACACCTTCAATCACTAAGAGATTAGAACCGATGCCAGATATTTTTGCCCCCATACGATTCAACATTTTACACAATTGTTGAAGATAGGGTTCACAAGCAGCATTGTATATTTCAGTGATGCCCTTAGCCAATACCGCTGCCATCACGATATTGGCAGTTCCTGTTACGGAAATTTCATCCATCAGGATATAAGCTCCTTTTAGTTTTGTGGTCTGAAAAAAATAAGCATTTTCCTCTTTGCTATACTTAAATTTTGCGTTTAATTTTTCAAGGGCCAATAAGTGAGTATCCAGACGACGTCGACCAATTTTATCACCACCAGGTCTAGGAAGATAAGCTTTCTTAAAACGAGCCAACATGGGCCCAATTAACATCACCGAGCCACGAATTCTACTTGCATTGGCTCGAAAATCAGGTGATTGAAAATGATCTAAGTTGATGTTTTTAGCATGGAAGGAGTAAGTCCCTTCCCCCATTTTTCTAATTTTTACACCCAGACCTTTTAATAAAGCCATCAAGCGATTGACATCGAGAATATCTGGAATATTAGAAATAATAATTTTTTGATCAGTGAGTAAAGTCGCACAAAGAATTTGTAAGGCTTCGTTTTTAGCTCCTTGAGGAACCAATTCTCCTTTGAGTTGACGACCACCAATTACTTCAAAAGAATCCGTTTTCATTAGAATGTTGTCTGTTTATAAGAATGACAAAAAAATAACATCCCTGTAATGTACTAACTGGGATGTTATCTTTTGAGTTTTATTAATTTAAAAGCGTTTATTTACGTCCTTTATATTTGTTTCGTCCACCACTATGGCCTCCACCTCTAGAATAGTTCGATTTATTATTAGAACCGTTTCTTCTATTGTTATTCGTCCGACGACGACTGTTATTATTAGAAGACGAACTACCAGAAAGATTGTCTAGAGATGTATGATCTTCTACTTTTAATTCTCCATTAGAAAGGGAATGTAAATCGTTTTTTATAATTTCATCACTTACGTAAAGGTCTTTATTCCACGTTTTGTAAGCTAGTTTCATGTAAGATCCAATCACTGCAATAAAGCCTTGTCGTTTAGGACCTGGCTCCATAGAAAGTGCTTTCTTTATCATCTGTTGGACATTGTTTCCATAATGACGATATTTTGCATCTGAACGCGGATAAGGAACTTTGTCAGGTTTTCTATACACTTCATCTCTTGTAGGTATTACGCCATCGGGTGGAATAACATCTAGTTCAAAATCAGCGATTTGATATAAGTGTTTCCAAAGCTTTGCTCTGTAATCCTCAATGTTCCGATTTTGCGGATGCATTTGATTCATCAAATCGAGAATTTTTTCAGCGAAAGCATATCTATATTCTTTCTCTTCAATTGTTTTTGCGTATTCTACTAACAATTGAATGTTTCGACCATACTCAGGCATAATGAGAATATTCCTACTAGAGTTATATTCCATTGTATGCTGTATGTGCTCACTCATGTTTTTCATCGAGTATCGATTGAGTTATGGTCAAAACAGGAAGTAGAAGTTTTAACCATAATGGTTTGATTAATTAAGTTTATTCGACAGTTACCGATTTAGCCAAGTTACGAGGTTGATCAACATCACAACCACGCATCAAAGCAATGTGATAAGATAATAATTGTAACGGGATCACTGAAAGTAATGGAGTTAGTGGTTCATCAGTTTCAGGAATTTCAATGGTATAATCTGCGATTTCACTGATGACGGTATCTCCTTCATTGACGACAGCGATGACAATACCTTTTCGTGCTTTTACTTCTTGTACATTACTGACAATTTTTTCATAAGCACTTTTGTTATTCGCCAATACGATAACAGGCATATTTTCATCAATCAATGCGATCGGACCATGCTTCATTTCTGCAGCAGGATATCCTTCAGCGTGAATATAAGATATTTCTTTGAGTTTTAGTGCTCCTTCTAAAGCAACAGGGAAATTATATCCTCTTCCTAGGTATAAAGCATTATTAGCGTCTTTAATTTCGCCCGCAATGAATTCAATTTGATCATTTTTCTTCATGATCTCAGCTACCTTTTCAGGAATTCTTTCTAACTCATCCAATAATTGTAAATAGTAAGAACGAGGAATAGTTCCTTTTTTGTAACCAATATAAAGGGCTAAAATAGTTAGTAGGGTTACCTGTCCGGTAAACGCTTTAGTACTCGCTACTCCAATTTCAGGACCGGCATGAATGTAAGATCCAGCATCGGTGATTCGAGCAATAGAAGAACCTACAGCATTAACAATACCATAGATTAAGGCCCCTTTTTCTTTAGCTAATTCTAATGCAGCAAGTGTATCCGCCGTTTCTCCAGATTGAGATAAAGCGATCACTACATCATCCGAATTAATGATTGGATTTCGGTAACGAAGTTCAGAGGCATATTCTACTTCTACAGGGATACGAGCTAGTTCTTCTAAAAGATATTCTCCGATCAAACCAGCATGCCAAGAAGTACCACAAGCTGCTACGATAAATCTTTTAGCATTAAAAATTCTATCTTCAACAGATTCTGCACCACCAACTTTGATCCAACCTTCCGCAGCATTGACTCGACCAGCCATACAGTTTTTAATGGAGATAGGTTGTTCGTGGATTTCTTTTAACATGAAATGATCATAGTCACCTTTTTCCATCATCTCGATTTTCATTTCGAGTTGTTGAACAAAAGGAGTTTGAATTTCATTACCGATGGTTTTGATAGTCAAATTACCATCTCTATCAACCACACCAATTTCTTCATCATTTAGGAATACCACCTTTTTGGTATGTTCAATAATTGGAGTAGGATCAGAGGCAATGAAGAACTCATTTTCTCCAATACCAATAACCAAAGGACTTGCTTTACGGGCAACTACAAGTTTGTCTGGATTCATTTTATCCATCACGACTATTGCATACGCACCAACAACTTTTGTCAGAGCTACTCTAACAGCTTCTTCTAAAGGAAGACTATCTCTAGTCTGAATAGCCTCGATTAAGTGAACGAGTACTTCCGTGTCTGTTTGACTTTTAAATTCATGTCCTTCTCGAATCAATGCTTTTTTGAGGACCGCATAATTCTCAATAATTCCATTATGAATCAAGGACAATCGACCGTTACCAGAGGTATGAGGATGTGCATTGATATCATCGGGTTTTCCATGGGTCGCCCATCGAGTATGGCCGATACCTATTGTTCCTGAGATATTTTTATCCTTTGAATAATTAACGAGGTCTTGCACTTTTCCTTTACGTTTGTAAACGTGCATATCGTCGTCAAATAGAGCGATTCCTGAGCTATCATAACCTCGATATTCCAATCGTTTTAAAGCATTGATAAGAATAGGGTATGCTTGTTTTTCGCCAATGTATCCGATTATTCCACACATGATTTGGGTGATTTCGTGATTAATTTAAATTAGTGTATGTTAATTTTAATTTTGCTGGATATTGGGGATGTTCAGCCCCATAAAGAATGACTCCGTTGGCCTTTTCATGTTTGGGATAAACACTGATGTAAAAGGTTGAGGAGTCTGTATCTCCGTCTATAATACGTTGTAATTCAGCGGAAATATTCATGCTATAGGTTTGTACTCCATTTGCTTCTTCTGGGCTTCCGCCAAAAAAATCAAACAAACCGATACTTGCGTTTACACGAGCAGATGCGAAGTTAACATCTGATATTACGGAAAATTCCCCATTCTCGTTGCGTTGAGACAAAACAATTTGCTCTGGAGGAGGAAAAAGATTCATATCCTGCTGATTGGCAACCGTAAATTCTAACTCTGCCTTATTGACTGCAATTTGATCTCGAAAGGCATCAGCATAGGGAATATCGACCTTGATATAAGGTCCAGCCATTCCTTGTAAGTATAAAATAGAATCTCCAGTTGCAGGATTACTAATCGCAGAACTTACCGTAGGAGATAGCTCGGTTTTAAATGTACTTAAACGAGTACTAAGCCCCGTGACTCTAAATTGATATTGGGCTCTTTTTTCTGGGTTAGCTTCCTCATGAAAATAAATCGTGATACCACTAGTAGATGAAAAAAGATTAAAACTCAACATCGAATTAGTGTTCATTAAGTCTTTAATATAGAGACCCTTGAAAATAGGTAAAAATGCATCATTGGTGCCCAAAGATTCATTATCAATAGCAAGTAACTCCTTTCCAAGCGTCGTATCCAAGGTGATTCTAAGGTGTGGAGCTAATGTTCTCTCAATCACAGCAGAACTGTCACCTGCGAATCTATATTCTTTTACCATAAGGCTATCTGAGATCCTAGGGATAAACTGAGCAGTTCCTATAGGTGTAGTCCCTACTTGGTAGCTTTGATCAGAATTATAATTCAGGTCTAGATCAGTACCTAAGTCTTCAGTGATTCTATAAACCTCAAATTCATGCATTTCCTCAATATCTCCATAAATACCCGAGCTATCATAAACCATTGATAATACCAGTGAATCAAGTACTAATCCTTCAAAGTTTGGAGATAAATTTTGATCAACACGAAATTGAGCATAAATGCTTGATTCTGTTGTACCGAAGATAGGGTCTGTAAAATTGCTACAGAGGTGTCTAATATAACTTTCAATTCTAGCTTCTTGAGGAACAGGGGCATATACTTTTATACTATTTTCTTTATGTGTACTAGTAACAAGAGTTATGGTATCGGTGAAATTAATACTTGCTTGATCTTGCTCTAATAAATCAGCTCCAATGGTGGTAGACTTGGTGCAAGAGACGATTGTAAGCGTCATTGCGAAGAACACAAAAAGTGCTTGTGCAATTATTTTCATTCTAATTAAATTAAAAATTATAGATTTATTAAGAAAACGATAAAATGAGGAAAGCATTGTAAATAATAAAAAACATAACAAAAAAATTATGCTTTCTAATAATTTTAATAAGGTCTAGGGCTAAAGTGGATTGGTCCTAAGGATATGAAAAATAAATACTAGCATCAATTTTATTATTTATCAATGTTAGTATTTATTATTGAGAATAACTACTCAACTTCTTGTTCTAAAAGCGAATGATAGAACTCTAAGTAAGCAGAAAGATATTCTTCAGGACTCTTAAAGTCAAGTACAGGCTTATCAGCACCAGCTAGCATTTCACCAGAGATAGCGTCCAAATTAGCTGAGCCACTGATGACTGCATCTGAAAACGCAAAAGCTCCTTGGTGTAAATTGATATTAGCACCGTCTTTATAAGCAATCAAATCGTCTGGTTCTAAATTATTGATAGATGCTTTTTCTGTAAACTCTTCTGAAAACGCTTTTTTCAAGGTTTTTTCATAAAGAGAATAAATGATCTTAGAATTTTGGAAAATTGGTTCTGTCTTATAAGCTGTCTTCAAATATAGTGGGATCAAGCTAGTCATCCAACCATGACAGTGAATAATATCTGGTGCCCATCCAAATTTCTTAACAGTTTCAATAACTCCTTTACAGAAAAAGATCATTCTGTCTGCATTGTCTTCGAAAGGTTGACCTTTGTCATCTTCAAAGACAGACTTTCTTCGGAAGAAATCCTCGTTGTCTAAAAAATATACCTGCATTCGAGCTCCAGGTAAGGAAGCCACTTTGATAATTAAAGGATAATCATCATCGTCAACAATGATATTCATCCCTGAAAGGCGCACGACTTCGTGTAGTCGGTGTCTTCGTTCGTTTATAGTGCCATAACGGGGCATCAGTACTCTGATCTCCATCCCGTTTTCTTGAATATATTGAGGTAGTTTTCTCGCTATCTCAGCTATTTCAGAGAGTGCCGTATAAGGCTCCATCTCCTGTGTAACTATCAATACTTTCTTCTTATCCATATACACATTAAATTTTAAAAAATATAAAAATGTTCGCCTTCAATGAACTAGTTCGCAAATTTAGTAAAAAAATAGGACTTTTCTTATTCTTATCCCTTCTTAATCCTTAAGGTCTTGTTAAGAAAAAGACCTATATTGGACCTTTTTATAGATTTATAAAACCTTCATTTTAAAACTTTGAAGGCCACTTCACCAACAAATAAAAGCTTGTCAATGTTCCTGTTTAAAAAAGTCAAAGACCTGCAACAGCACTTAGAAACGGTTCGGAATAATGGGGGAATTATTGGTTTCGTACCTACTATGGGGGCCTTACATGAAGGGCATTTATCCCTTATTCAACAGGCAAATGACCATACGGATTGTGCTGTAGCAAGTATTTTTGTCAATCCAACCCAATTTAACGACGTTTCTGACCTTGATAAATATCCTCGAACAACCAGTGCTGATATTGAAATGTTGTCTTCTGCTGACAACAATATCCTTTTTTTACCTCCAGTAAATGAAGTTTACCCTAAAGGCTTAGAGACCAAACTTTCTTTAGATTTTGGAAACTTGGCTACAGTTATGGAGGGAGAATTTCGGCCAGGTCATTTTGATGGAATGGCACAGGTTGTCAATCGATTATTGGATATCGTTCAACCTCATCAGTTATTTATGGGGCAAAAAGATTTTCAGCAATTGACTATTGTCAGAAGTATGCTGCGTCAGCTCAATTCTTCAATTGAGTTGAAAATGTGCCCGATTATTAGAGAAGAGGATGGTTTAGCAATGAGTTCTCGCAATAGACGGCTTCCTGAGGATCATCGTAAAAAAGCCATTCTTTTAAGTCAAACTTTACAAATGGCCAGACAAATGATGGATAGCCGTAGTCCTGATGAAGTGACAAAGTTCGCTATGGAAAAACTAGATGCGCCTGATTTCAAACCAGAATATTTTTCAATTGTAGATGGAATTACTTTACAACCAGTAAAACGTTTTGAAGATTCAGAATTTATCGTGGCATGTACTGCAGTTTGGTTGGGAGAGGTTCGATTAATTGATAATTTAGTTTTCAAAGAAAAGTTATAAAACAGATTAAAATGAGTAGTGAAAAGTATTGATTTTATCAATTGATACCCTTTAAATGGTAATATATGTATAATTTAAATTTTTAATATTATTTTGCAAATGCCATTTTGAAACAAATTATCTACTTGTTGACGGATCTTTTCTCGCCTTTTACAGAATTTTGTATTTTTGTTGCCATGATGATACAACGATTTAAATCCAAAATACATAGAGCAACGGTAACAGAAGCTAATCTCAATTATGTGGGGAGCATCACTATTGATGAAGACTTAATGGATGCGGCTAATATTATAGAAGGTGAGCGTGTTCAGATTGTAAATAACAATAATGGAGAACGATTAGAAACCTACGTTATTACAGGCGAAAGAAACTCAGGAGTTATTTGTCTTAATGGAGCCGCTGCTCGTAAAGTTGCGGTTGGTGATATCGTGATTATCATTGCTTATGGTTTGATGACAATTGAAGAAGCAAAAAAATTCAAACCAACGACCATCATGCCCGACGATGAGAATCGACTCGTATAATATTTTATCTTTGTGGCGATTCCTTCAAAAGAAGGAATTTAAACTTTGAAGTTTCTTAAAACTTCTTTATTAAACGAGTGGTTTGAAAACATACCTGATTAATTTTCTCAAATTTTCACTTTTCCTAGGAGTGGGCTTAGTCATTCTTTATTTGGTTTATCAAAAACAGGATGCGGCCTATCAAGAAGATTGCCTTCTCAAGAATATTCCTGCTGCTGATTGTAGTTTAATTCAAAAAGTAGTAGACGACTTTAAAGTGGTCAATTATGCTTGGATCGGTTTAGTACTGTTGTTATTTAGTTTAAGCAATATCAGCAGAGCTATTCGCTGGGGGATGTTACAACAAAGCTTGGGTTATCAACCTAGACTGATCAATAACTTCTTTTCGGTGATGTTGGGCTACTTTGCCAATTTAGGATTACCACGGTTAGGAGAGATCATTCGTGCGGGAACCATTTCAAAATATGAAAATATTCCTATAGAAAAAGTAGTCGGAACTGTAGTGGTCGATCGGACCTTGGATGTCATTTGCTTGTTACTAGTTATTGGACTAGCGGTTTTATTAGAGTTTGATACGGTCGTTCGATATTTACAAGAATTATCACAATTGAAAGATAAAGGAATGGCCATGTTGGGTTTAGTCGGCGTACTTGGAGTTTTACTTGGCTTCGTTTATTTGTTTCGTGCGAGAATCGAACAAACAAAAATCTATAAAAAGGTGGTGGATCTTTTAAAAGGATTATGGGAAGGAATAAAAACTGTAGCCAATATTAAAAATCCGGGTTGGTTTCTTTTTCATACCGTCAATATTTGGTTCATGTATTTTGCGATGACCTATGTTTGTTTTTTTGCTTTTGAACCGACGGCGCACCTTTCTCCTAAAGTGGGTTTGATGGCATTCGTTGTAGGTGCTATTGCTATTACGATCCCCTCTCCAGGAGGAATGGGAACGTATCATCTCTTAGTCACGAGTCTATTAACGCTTTATGGAATTGCAGAAGCAGATGCCTTTTCTTTTTCCAATATTCTTTTCTTTTCTGTCCAATTAGGCATCAATGTAGTACTGGGAATTATTGCTTTGATTGTATTACCTATTTTTAATAGAAATTATAAACCGAAACCTGTTCAAATAAATAGCCTGTAATCGAAAAAATTATGAAGGTACGAGAGATTAAAAATACAGATTTAGAACAGCTAGCTGAATTATTTGATGGATACCGAGTTTTTTATAAAAAGGATTCTAATCTTAATGGAGCTAAAGATTTTCTAGGTGAACGGATAAGAAATGAAGATTCTAAAATCTATGTTTGTGAAATAAATGAAGGCAAATTAGTAGGATTTGTACAACTCTATCCTTTATTCTCCTCTACCAGAATGCAAAAATTATGGTTACTAAATGACCTGTTTGTAAAACCTGAATTTCGGGGAAAAAGAATTTCCATAAAATTAATCAATAGAGCAAAAAAACTAGTAAAAGACTCTGCTGCTTGTGCTATGTTTTTGGAAACTGGGAAATCGAATCTGATTGGAAATAATCTGTATCCTAAAACTGGATTCAAACTCAATCAAAGTTCGAATTTTTATGAATGGAACAAAGACCAATAAGAGATAGAAGATGTAGATAGATCGAACGAATTTTCTATAATGTGACATTTAAATTAAAACAGTGTTAGAAAAAATAAACGCTAAAATTCAAGATGCCTCAACAATCAGTACCCTTGTCGGGAAATGGAAGACACAAGGATTGAAAATTGTGTTTACCAATGGTTGTTTTGATCTGTTGCATTATGGCCATGTTCATTATTTAGCGGAAGCCAAAGCATTAGGAGATAAATTAATTGTAGGCCTCAATTCAGATCAATCTGTACAAGGATTAAAAGGGATTCATCGTCCAATAAAAGAAGAAAAAAGTAGACAGTTTATACTCGCTAGTTTAGAATGTGTGGATGCTGTTATGTTGTTCGAAGAAGATACGCCACTGCGACTAGTACAATTAATTCGGCCAAATATAATTGTCAAAGGAGGAGATTGGCAAGCCAAAGATATTGTTGGTTCCGACATTGTTTTAGCTGATGGAGGTAAAGTAAAAAGCCTTCCATTTATAGAGGGATTCTCAACGACAAAGTTGGAACAAAAAATCAAAGATCAAAAAAATGGTTCAAACTAAAATGAATCAGAAAGCAAACTATCTAAGAACTAATATCCAACTACCAAATAAGGCATAGTTATTGAATTATATCATATGAATTCTGATTTTTAATGGATTGAATTACCCCAATTAAAACCG
>CAYTVR010000009.1:0-68850 GCA_964441245.1 uncultured Saprospiraceae bacterium
AAGAAAAAACAATTCTTCACCTTTGTTATAAGTTATTATTCACATGATCCTTAATCAAACAAGCTCAAAATAATCTATATCTATTCATTCAATGCCCATTCATATTCCATAAAGCTGATTGCTGCTCCTGGGTTTATTTTTGTTTTGGAGTAAATATTTAGGTAACTAATCAAGTCGCCATCCGCAAAATCTTCTTTATACCATTCAAAAATTTTAGAAAGGACCACTTTATCAGCGCTAATAGAGTTTACTTTGGAATCATTAATGAAAGATTTCGCCTGTTTTTCTAAGTAAGTATTAAGATTCTTCTCCGTCCAGGCATGATTAAGGATTGGAGGACAAGATTTTGCTGCACAGTTAACGGCAAAATGAATCCGAGCATCTTTATAAGTAGGTCGTAATATTTTATGTTCTATATCATTTAATGAAAGAGACTTTCCATCTAGTTTGATCCATTTCTTATCCCAAGGTTTGCCTCCATCTAATTTAGTAATGCTGCTGGTAGGATAATTATCAACAATTAATTTGACGGTATACGCATTATAAGCATTGATCCAATAGGCCATTTTTTTCTTACGAGACCAATCTTTATCAATCGGTTGAGCTTCTAATTCCGCCAAATAGGCGTCTAATTTAGCTTTATCGGCTTTAAAACCTTTGTAATTTACTTTACCGCTGGCGCTTACGTATTTATTGACTAATTTCTCCCAAGTGTCATGATTCCATGTTGGTACAACCGGTTTTTCTACTACTTTCGGTGCTTTTACTTTTGCTGCCTCTACCTTTGGTTTTTCCACTTTGGGTGTGGTATTGATCACAGGAGGATCGGGTACTACGACTTTTTCAGGAGTACTTGTTTTTGGCGTTTCTGTAGGTGCAACCTCTTTGGCTTTGGTGGTTTTTACAATTGGTTTTGAAGGTTTTTCTTTGACTTTTGTAGCACGCTCTTTAGCTTTTTTAGCCATTTTTTTTACTTTCGAAAATTCAGCCTTTTTTTTCACAGCTATTTCTTTTGCCTTACTGACTGACTTGGCCTCACTTGCTTCTAATTTTGTTTTGGGTACATTTTCATTAGAGGTCAACATAGGCTTTTCCGTTGGTTCATTCGTGGCCAATGTTTTTATTTCACTGTTTGTGGATGGGGAAGTTTGATTATTTTCGCTACTGCTACTATTGCCGCAGGCGATTAAAGTCAAAAAAAAGAAGAATAGAATTAGAAGGGCTGATGGATTTTTCATAATTGATTTATTTTGAGGCGATCAGATGGTGAAACTGAATAATTTGAATATTGAATGAATAATTTGATTTTTTAAACCCTTAAAACGCCTTTTGGTTTTTCAGAAGTTGCCTTTCTGTACCTCTGCCGACATTTTTAACAAAACCTTAATGCTTACCAGTTTTTGTGTAAACAAAGCTATTTAACGGATGAGCGGAAGTTTTGATTTAGTAAAACTAAAAATTGATTCTTGATGTTTGATGACAATTGGCAATTTCCTTGATGATTTTTGAAGAAGACTTGAAATTTAGTAGCTTTACAAGCGTTTTATAGAAGACTATTTTACTTAAACGATTGTACTACCTTATAAAGTATCAACAATAGAATTGAAGAAATAAAACATGTCTGTAAAAGTAACAAATTTAACCAAGATGTTTGGCGCCCAAAAAGCAGTGGATGCCATTAGCTTTGAAGCTAAAAAGGGAGAGGTCTTGGGATTTTTAGGTCCGAATGGTGCGGGGAAAACAACCACGATGAAAATCATGACTTGCTTTATTCCCCAAACGGAAGGAACGGCAGAAGTCTGTGGTTTCAATACCGCCAATGACCCAATGGAAGTTCGTAAACGTATAGGTTACTTACCGGAGCATAACCCTTTGTATAAAGATATGTATGTGAAAGAATACCTTGGTTTTGTAGCAGGTTTGCACAAATTGAACAACAAAAAAGAACGAGTCAATGAGATGATTGAAAGGACTGGATTGACTCGCGAACGAAATAAACATATTGGCGCTTTATCTAAAGGATACCGACAAAGAGTAGGCCTAGCTCAAGCGATGTTGCACGATCCGGAAGTATTGATTTTGGATGAACCGACCTCTGGATTAGATCCCAATCAGTTAGTAGAAATTAGACAGTTGATCAAATCTTTGGGCAAAGAAAAAACGGTTATTTTTTCAACTCATATCATGCAAGAGGTACAAGCGATTTGTGATCATGTGTTGATCATCAATAAAGGGAAAGTGGTCGCCAACGATTCTATTGATGCTTTACAACAAACGATGAAAGCCGAGAGTAGTGTGACGATTGAAGTTTTGGAGAAAACCAATAAACAACTTTTAGCTAAAATAAAAGGTGTTAAGAAAGTAGAAGCGCTTTCTAATCATCAATGGCAATTGACAACAGATAGAGGAGAGGATATTCGAGCGAATATTTTTCGTTTCGCCGTAGCGAATCAATTGACGCTTTTAGGGATGCAAAAAAATGTAGATAGTGTCGAAAATGTATTCCAATATTTGACCAAGGAAAATTAATTTTTAATAGAAATAACATGCTGAAGTATTTATTATGGATTGGTTTTGTGTTTTGGGTGACGGTTATTCCTGCTCAAGAAATGTCGAATACTTTGACTAAAAATTTTAAATTCGAAGATGGTGTCTATTTAAGTTTTGAAGACTTTCAGCAGAATCGACCTAGCTATCTTTGGGAGGATTTGCATACCAATCTTTTTGTTAATCCACAAACTTTTATCGGGCAAGTTTTTTCTTTAGATAAAAAAAATAAAAATGATTTCGCGCCTCTTTTGGTCGATAGTCTTTGGGGCTTTACCATTGGTGGAATTCCATATATGCGTTTTCCGGAAGGCACTCTAAATAAAAGTGTACCTGTTTTTGTAGGGCTGCGTGTACGAGGAAAAATATGCTACCTTGCGTATGAAGAAGAAGTTGAAAAAAAAGTATTGATCTCTGCCTATAATCCTTTGACAAATGTGCCTTTTAGACAGGCCACACTGGATCGTTATCAAAAAGTAAAACGAGAATGGATGCTCGACTTTAAAACGGGTGAACGGATTGAATTTAATAGTGAAAATTTTAGAAATTGGATACAAGATGATCCGAAGTTTTTAGCAACAATAGATGCTTTGACTGAAGAAGAATTGAAAGAAAAGTTATTTAAATGTTTGTTGATCTATGTAGATCGAAATGAGGTGAAGACCAAATAAATTTGGTCAGCCATTTAAAGTAGGAAACCAATGGAATTGAAAACAGAAAGGTTAAGGTTGAGGCCCGTGTTGAAAAGTGATTTAGAAGCAATGCACGATCTTCATTCGATTCCTGAAGTGGATGAATATAATACACTTGGTATCCCAAAAGATATGGATCAAAGTCAATCGATCTTAGATCCTTTGTTGAAGGCATGGGAGCAAGAAGAAATTGAAAAGTATACTTTTGTAATTGAATTGTTGGAAAATGATGCTTTTGTCGGAATGGCCGCTTTAAATTTGCGGATTGGAAAATACAATTCTGGTGAAATATGGTATAAACTAAATCCTGTTTTTTGGCATAAAGGTTATGCGACTGAAGCGGCGAAATCCATGTTGGATTTTGGATTTAAGCATTTGAAGTTGCATCGAATAGAGGCGGGTTGTGCAATAGAAAATATAGGTTCGGTGAAGGTATTAGAAAAGATAGGTATGAAGCGAGAAGGGCAGAAAAGAAAAACCTTGCCCCTCAAAAAAGGATGGTCCGATAATTATGAATATGGCATTTTAGAAGAAGAATATGAAGTTGGAAAGATTGATTTTTTATGAGAAAATAAGCACTTAGTAAATTGATAAGAATAAAATGGTTTCAATATTTTTTAAAGAAATAAACGCTTTTTTTAGCTCACTGATTGGTTACATTGTTATTGGGGTATTTTTAATCTTGATAGGTTTGGTGATGTGGGTGTTTCCTGATTCAAGCATCTTGGATTATAATTATGCAACGCTCGATCAGCTTTTTTCAATTGCTCCAATGATTTTTATGTTTTTGATTCCTGCGGTGTCCATGCGATCCTTTGCAGAGGAAAATCAAACGGGAACAATTGAGCTTTTAGTCACCCGTCCTTTACATGATTTAGAAATCGTTTTAGGAAAATATTTTGCAGCCTTGGTACTCGTTATTTTTGCTTTGATTCCAACTGGATTATATTACTATAGCGTTTATCAATTAGGCTCACCTGTTGGGAATTTAGATACGGGTGCAATCATGGGATCTTATTTAGGTCTCGTTTTTTTAGCCGCAGCATTTGTCGCGATTGGCATGTTTGCATCTGCCATTACAAAAAGCCAAATTAGTGCATTTATTTTAGCCCTTTTTCTTTGTTTTTTATTTTATTGGGGCTTTGATTACTTTAGTCGTTTGCCTATATTTTTAGGGAAAGTGGATGACATTGTACAAATGATTGGGATTGATTATCATTACAAATCGATTAGTCGAGGAGTAGTGGAAAGTAGAGATATCGTTTATTTTTTCTCAGTAATAGGATTTTTTATTGCGTTAACGATGACGGTTTTAGGTCGGAGAAAATGGTGATTTAGCGGCTTTAATATTTAGAAAATAAAAACATGGTTTTATTCAAAAACCAAAACTGATAGTTCCTTTTTAAATGAAGAATAATAAAAAACAATCGATTTTTCAGTTGTTGATTTTTGTAGGTTTATTATTGGTGATCAATGTTTTGGCCAATCAATTTTATACAAAAATTGACTTGACTGAAGACAAAAGATTCACCTTGACTCAACCAACAAAAGATTTACTTCGATCAGTAGATGAAGTCGTGTATGTAAAAGTCTTGTTGGATGGTGATTTTCCTGCTGGATTCAAACGTTTGCAAAGAGCAACAATAGAAATGTTAGATGATTTTAGATCTGAAACAGGTAACCTTCAATACCTTGTTGAAAACCCAATAGCTGGAAGTATTGAAGAGAACAATGCAGTAAAAGAAGAGTTAAGGAAGGATGGTATTACGCCGACTATGGTTCGATTTAAAGATGGCAATGAAACGACACAACAATCGATTTATCCTTGGGCCGTTATTTATTATCGAGGAAGAGAAATGGCGATCAATTTGTTGGAAAAACAACGTGGTATGTCGGCGCTTGAAGCAGAAGTAACCCTCAATAATTCCATTAGTCTTTTAGAATATAAATTAGCGAATGCTATTTCAAAATTAGGAACACAGCAAAAACGATCGATCGCATTTACGGAAGGACATGGTGAATTAAGTGCCAAACAAACCATCTCCTTAGAACAAGATCTGATTCCTTTTTATAAAACTGGTCGAATCAATTTGGATTCTTTTGTTCGAATTGCGCCTACAGTAGAAGTTTTAATTGTAGCCAAACCACGTACTGCATTTTCTGAAAAAGATAAGTTTAAAATTGATCAATACATCATGAACGGAGGTAAAGTGTTATGGATGATCGATCGCTTAAGCGCACAGCTAGACAGTATGCAACGTGGACCCTTTTTTATGCCCTTTGATTATCCCATCAATTTGGAAGATCAATTGTTTAGGTATGGTGTGAAAATTGAACCAAATTTGGTACTCGATTTGGAATGTTCTAAAATTCCTCAAGTCGTCGGACAGCAGGGAGGAAGACCTCAAATAGATTTGTTCAAATGGTATTATCATCCTACTGTAGCTCCAACATCTGATCATCCAATAGTCAAAAGCCTCGATCGAGTTAATTTATTTTTTCCTAGTTCTATTGACACGACCGTTCGTACCAAAACCAATATTGCTAAAACGGTTTTGCTGCAAAGCTCTAGATATACTCGGACTCAATTTGCGCCAGTTCGATTGAATTTTGAAATATTACGATACGAACCGCAACCAGATAAATTCAACAAACCATCTGAACCGATGGCAGTCTTATTAGAAGGGGTATTTCCTTCTTTATATGAAAATAGAGTGCCTAGTGAAACTTTGGCGATGATGAAAGAACTCAAGCAAGAATATTTAGCTCGAAGTAAAGAGACTCGAATGATTGTTGTTTCGGATGGAGATGTTGGGAAAAATTTGCAAATTTCTAATTCAGATGAGTTTCATCCTTTGGGGTATAATCAATACGAGAAAAAAATCTATGACAACAAGCAATTTTTGCTGAATGCAATTGAATATTTGCTAGATGGAAAAGGAGTCATAGAGGCAAGAGGCAAAGATGTGAAATTGCGATTGTTAGACGCTGTTCAGGCGAAAGCCGAAAAGACAAAATGGAGAACCATTAATATCTTTTTACCTTTAGTGATGTTATTGTTATTTGGTTTGGTTTTTAATTTTTTTAGAAGAAGGAAATTTGCAGGATAAACTTTGAAATTGTATTGTTGGGTCGTTTAGTTTTTTTCTAGATTCAATCAATCGAACATCAAGCACTAACCAATAGCTAAAAAAATAAATATGAAAAGAACGTTGATTTTATTAGGATTGCTTTTGTTACTTGGAGGAGGTACCTATTGGTATTTGAATAACCAACCCCAAAAGGCAAGTTATTCTATAGAAGATTATAGAATTTATTTTGAAGATTCAGATCGAATTCATAAAATATTTATTGCTGATCGGAAAGGAGGAACACGTCTTTTTACCAGAGAAGGAGATCATTGGTTGTATAAGGGAAACAAAACAGAAACCCATAAAGTTAATATTTTATTAGAAACTATTCGTCGACAACGGACTAAATATATTCCTCCCAATGCAACCATTCCTGGAGTCGTCAAAGAGATTGCTTCTCAAGGATTGAAAGTAGAACTGTATGATGAAAATGATGAACAATTAATTGCTTATTATGTAGGTGGAGTGACCCAAGATGAACGAGGAACCTTTATGATTTTAGAGGGATCTGAGCAACCATTGGTCATGCACATTCCATCTTGGGACGGAAACCTTGCAGGACGATATTGGAGCAATGAAGAAACATGGTTAGATCGCACTGTTTTTTCTTACGAAAAAGAAGATATTCAATCTATTGCTGTCGAGTATCCTCGACAAAAAAGTAAATCTTTTATATTGAATCGAAAAGAGGCAGGTGATTTTGAAGTTCGACCTTTTTATGAAGTAACGCCTGTGATTACGCAACCCTTGATTCCAAATAGAACGGATGATTACTTGGACCATTTTCAAAAATTGATGGCCGAAGCTTATCGAAATGACTCCCCAAAAAGAGATTCTATTGTTCGTTTGATACCTTTTAGTGTAGTGACGGTGACAGATAAAAATGGAGAGAAAGTTACCGCAAGATTTCATCCTCAAAAAGTAATAGAGGGTGTGCCTGATAATGAAAATTACAGGAAAGGTGCCAAGATCGCTAATAAAGATGGATACATAGAACGGTATTATGCGAATAAAAATGATGAAGACTTTTTATTGGTTCAGCACTTTGTTTTTGGTAAAATATTTTGGGCCTATGAATCGTTTTTTCGCTAAGTGATACTTAAAGAGTGATATCTCTTTTTTAAAATTGATTGGCAAAACAAATTCCTTTTAGTGTTGCACAAAGACTATTTTTATGAAAATCAAAAATCTACTTTTTGGAGGAATGATGATCTTTCTAGGAACACTTTTACTGAGCAATGCAAGTGAGCCAGAGTGGGGGTTTTTCGGTCATCGACGAATCAATAGAATGGCGGTTTTTACTTTACCTTCTGAAATGATGCCACTCTTTAAAAAGGAGATTGAATATCTAACCGACCACGCCGTTGATCCTGATAAACGGCGATACGCGACCAAGCATGAAGCGGTTAGACACTATATTGATATTGACCATTGGGGAGAATTTCCTTTCAACGAAGTGCCTAGAAATTGGACGGATGTTTTGATGAAATATACAGATGTTTTTGTCATCAATAGTAGGGGAGACACGATTCAAATGTTAGGAAATGAGATCATGGAATTTGGAGAGGAAGATTTAATTTTAAAAGGAGAAAAATTATTAAAAGGTGCAAAAATAGATCAATTGATTTTGGATAGACAAGCTTATCGATCTTTTTTTAGTCAACACATTTTGCCTCAATATTATGAAGATAATTGGATCGTAGATTGTGATTCTTTATCCTCACTGTTTGCCGATCAAGGAATTAAAATCAATTGCCAAAATGCATTCGCGAAAGATCAGTTTTCTGGTTTTGGTATCTTGCCTTATCATTTGTTAAAGATGCAAAACAAATTGACGAAAGCATTTCAAGATAAGGATGCCAATCAGATATTGAGAATATCAGCCGAGTTCGGTCATTACCTTGGAGATGCACATGTACCATTGCATACGACGGAGAATTATAATGGCCAAATGACTGATCAAGTCGGGATTCATGCTTTTTGGGAAAGCCGAGTTCCAGAATTATTTGCAGACAAAAATTACGATTATTTTGTTGGAAAAGCAGCGTATATTTCAGATCCAAAAGAATATTTTTGGGAGATCGTTTTAAAGAGTCACTCTTACCTCGATAGCGTTTTGTTGATCGAAAAAGATTTGAGCAAAACTTTTCCTGCTGACAAACAATACTGTTATGATAGTCGCTTAGAAAGAACCGTCTTGACGCAATGTAAGGATTATGCAGCGGAGTATAGTCGTCGTATGGAAGGAATGGTCGAGTCCAGAATGCAAGCTTCTATATTGTCGATTGGCAGTGTATGGTATACAGCTTGGGTTGATGCAGGGCAGCCAGATTTACGGAAGTTGGAAGAACGAGAAATGACTGCGGCAGAACGCAAAGCTTTGGACGAAGAAGAAGCCTTGTTTAGAGCCGGAGATATTAAAGGGAGAGAGCATTAAATATTTTTTGAAAAACCTTGCTTCAACATCCTGCTGAGATAATAGCTTTTCCTTACATTTGCGCCATGAAAAAATCAATCTCATTGGCATTGAAAGGAATGGCTATGGGAATGGCAGAAGTCATTCCTGGTGTTTCTGGTGGAACCATCGCTTTCATTACTGGAATTTATGAAAAGTTGCTGAATACGATCAAAGCCTTCAGTCCATCACTTTTGACTACTTTCAAAAAGGACGGAGTCAAAGGAGTTTGGGAATCGATCAATGGTACCTTTTTAGCAACCCTTGTAGCAGGAATGGGGATTGGTGTGGTCGTCGGCGTATTGGTCATTTCTCATTTATTAGAAACTTATCCACCTTTAATCTGGTCATTTTTCTTTGGTTTAATTATCGCCTCGGCCATCTATGTTGGTCGACAGATCAACCAATGGAGGATTGGAGAAGTCTTGATGTTTTTGATTGGAACTGCAGTAGCTTATACGATTACGGTAGTCGCCCCAGCCAATGGATCAGAATCCTTCTTGTTTGTTTTTATTTCTGGCGCTATTGCTATTTCAGCTTTTATTTTACCGGGGATTTCGGGAAGTTTCATTTTGTTATTGATGGGAATGTATACCTATATCATCAGTGATACTTTGAAGCCAGCTTTGAGAACTTTAGATCCAGATAAACTTTTGATTATGGGCGTTTTTGCCTTGGGGTGTTTGACTGGATTGATGACGCTTTCGCGAGTTTTGTCTTGGACTTTTAAGCATTATCGAGATGTCACCTTGGCATTGTTGACTGGTTTTATGTTAGGATCATTAAATAAAATTTGGCCTTGGCGGAATGCGGTGGATTGGTTGCGAGATAATGCTGGAAAGATCATTATGGATGATGATGGAATTACACCAAAGAAAATTTTAGTGGAAGAAAACGTTTTGCCAGCAGGCTATGAAGGAGAACCTTATGTGATAGGAGTTGTTGTGTTGATGATAGTTGGATTTTTATCCGTCTTTTTGTTAGAACGACTTAATGGAAGTAAAGATGAGCATGAAGCATAATAGCAGATCGGTTATTATTTTGGGAAGTTCCAGAAGTGATGGAGATACTTTTCAAGTGGTTAGTTACATGATTGATCAAAAAGGCTATGATTTGATTGATCTGAAAACTAAGGAAATCGGACCATTCGATTATGAATTCAAAAATCGAGGAGATGATTTTTTACCAACGATTCGAAAGGTCATTGCTGATTATGATACCATCATTTTTGCAACGCCTGTTTATTGGTATAGTATGAGTGGTACCATGAAAATATTTTTTGATCGCATTTCTGATTTACTAAAAATAGACAAAGACACTGGGCGCCAATTGCGAGGAAAAAATATGGCGATGATCAGTTGTGCTTCAGATCAAGAATTAAAACCTGGGTTTACGATGCCTTTTATTGAAAGTGCCAATTACTTGGGAATGAATTATATTGGCGATGTGCATGCATGGATTGAAGAAGGACAACTTCCAATGACCGTTCAAGAAGATATTGATCAATTTCTTGAAAAAATTCCCACGTAGTATTTATTGATGCTAAATTAATGAACTGTTTTCCAAGCATGACCTATGGAACAAAAGTCAAATTTAAATTCCCTTGATACGATCCCCAATTTATATGGATTAATTGGCTATCCCTTATCGCATTCCTTTTCAAAAAAATATTTTACTGAAAAGTATCAAAGAGAAAATATTCTTAAACACTGTTATGAGTTATTTCCTCTATCAGATCTTCAAGAACTGTCTTCCTTACTTCAGCGGTATCCCAATTTGAAAGGACTCAATGTGACGATTCCTTATAAAGAATTGGTTTTTCCATTTTTGGATGAAGTAAGTGAAGAAGCAGAACAAATAGGAGCGGTCAATACCATTAAAATTGAAGATGGGAAACTAAAAGGATATAATACTGATGTCTATGGATTTGAACATTCCCTTCTAAACGTTTGCCGAAAGGCACCTCATATGCCAAATGGTGCACTCATACTTGGTACAGGTGGAGCTGCAAAAGCAATTGCTTTCGTTTTAAAAAAGCTAAAGATCGATTTTACTTATGTTTCGAGAACACCCAAAGCTGGTCAAACTACTTACCAAAAAATAGATCAACAACTACTTAGAGATCATCCATTAATCATCAATACCACGCCTTTAGGGACGAGTCCCAATGAAGATACCAGTCCAGACCTTCCATATCATTTACTTAATGAAAGAAATGTGCTCTATGATTTGGTATATAATCCTGAAAAAACCCTATTTTTGAAAGAAGGATTAGCAAAACATTGTCAAATTAAAAATGGTTTGGAAATGTTGCATCTGCAAGCAGAGAAAGCTTGGGAAATATGGAAAGAAATATAAAATAATTTTAAAGTTTTAAAACCTGATAGTCATAGTTTTATAATTATTGGCCCTGAAAGATTCTTTTACTCATTAGCTATTTCATTAATGAATTTTTTTTTTGTGTAAAATTCCAAAAGACAAGTGTAGTTTCATTTTGAATATCTATAGGAACAGAATTTATCGAAGAACCATAAAAAAGGAATAAAATACCTATGAATGCTCCCCATAAGAAAAAGCTACATCTCGATTTTTCGAATACAAAAATAGCTTTTTCGAATAAAAGCGATAAAGCCCTAAATAAGGCGGCTTGGTTGTTCAGTATGATGAACAAACCATGGTTGGTCGATATTGGTTCTTCTCTGGGATTATTGGCCCTTAAGTTGAGATTACCTTTTGTCAAGTCGATTATAAAAGCCACCATATTTGATCAATTTGTTGGGGGTATTACCCTTTTGGATAGTCAAAAAAATATTGATGATCTATATCAACATAATGCCTTGACTATTTTAGATTTTGGAGTAGAGGCGAAAGAAGATGAGAAGGATTTCAATATGACCATGAATGAAAATATTCGGGCAATTGAATTTGCAGCTAAAAATAAAAGTGTTCCGATCATTAGTACGAAAGTAACAGGCTTAGCTCGATTTGGTTTATTGGAAAGTATCCAAAAAGGAGAATCATTGACCAAAGAAACGCGAAGAGAATATCGTAATGTCTTAAAAAGAATGGATGCCATTTGTCATGTGGCCAGTAAGCATAATGTGGGTGTTTATTTTGATGCAGAGGAAAGTTGGATTCAATCAACCATTGATCACCTAGTTGGCTTGGTGATGAAACGATACAATAAAGAGCAAGTGATTGCTTACAATACTTTCCAAATGTATCGACATGATCGGCTCCAATTTTTATTTGATTCCTTCAACAAAGCAGAGCGAGAAGGTTACTTGTTAGGAGCTAAATTGGTTCGTGGTGCCTACATGGAAAAGGAGCGGGAACGGGCGATAGAAAAAGATTATCCTTCTCCAATTCATATTGATAAAGCTGCCTGCGATGATGCTTTTAATACGGCACTTCGATTTTGTGTGGACAATTATGAAAAAATCTCTTCTTGTAATGCGACGCATAATGCTGAAAGTAATTTATTGCAAGCTCAACTTATTTTAGATAAGAATATTCCATTGAATCATCCTCATCTTAATTTTTGTCAATTATATGGGATGAGTGATCACATCACTTTTAATTTGGCAGATGCAGGGTATAATGTGGCCAAATATTTGGTTTATGGTTCTGTGGGTGACGTTGCCCCATATTTGATCCGTAGAGCGCAAGAAAATACGGCCGTGACAGGAGATATGAGCCGAGAGTATAAATTGATTATGACTGAGGTCAAACGAAGGAAAGCAGAGGGATAATGAATTTTATTGTTTAGAAAAAAATCTATCCTTCTTAGTAGACAAATCTATTTAGTCGATTTTTTTTACTTCTTGTCTTGCTTTTGTCATTCTAAATCGCAACTACTAAGCAAAAATCTTGTTAAAAAGGAGTATAATAAGTGAGCTAATTGATTTCGCTTGGTATTTTTGGTTGTAAAGGTAAAGCTTTAAAAAGGTGAAAACACCTTATAAATTATTTAGATCAAACGAAATCATAAAGAGCCAGAATAAGCTTATTTTGGATTAAATCCTGATAATAAAGAAAGGAATAAAATGACTTACTGGGAAACTTTCGTAAATGCATACACCGGTTATGCTTCTTACCTTTTCGGAGAATTGACATTCCAATCCTCTCCGTGGTATCATAATTATTTTTTCTGGCTGTTGTTGGTCTCTGGATTCTTTTTTGCTTTGGAAATATGGCGACCTTGGCGACCTGATCAAGCTCGGTTTCGAAAGGATTTTTGGATGGATTTTTTCTACATGTTTTTCAATTTCTTTCTCTTCTCTTTGTTGATTTTCCATGCGTTTTCCAACGTTTTTGTTGATTTATTTAGTGAATTTCTTGCGATATTTGGTATCACGAATTTGCTAGCATTTGAGGTGCAATCTTGGCCATTGTGGGGACATCTATTATTGGGATTTGTCATACGAGACTTTGTTCAGTGGTGGATTCATCGTTTATTACATCGATCCGAATTCTTATGGGAATTTCATAAGGTCCATCATTCCGTAGAAGAAATGGGTTTTGCCGCTCATCTTCGTTACCATTGGATGGAAAATGTAGTCTACAAGTCCCTAGAATATCTTCCTTTAGCAATGATCGGCATTGGTTTAAATGATTTTTTCATCATACACATCTTTACATTGGTTGTTGGACATTACAATCATTCTAATATTTCCATAAAAGGAAGGACTATTGGCGGAATATTTGGCGCATTGATTAGTCTAATTCTGCTATCTTCTTATACTTTTAGCCTTTTTTATGGTATGGGAATATTTATTAGCTTAACTTTGTTTGGTGCTTTCGTCTTGGGGCCATTTATGAAATATATTTTTAATAGCCCTGAAATGCATATTTGGCATCATTCATACGAGTTACCAAAAGAAAGACGCTATGGGATTAACTTTGGACTCACTTTAAGTATTTGGGACTGGATTTTTGGGACAGCTTATATCCCCAAATCAGGTCAAAATATTCGATTGGGTTTCCCCGGAATGGAGTCTTATCCCAAGACTTTTTGGCAACAACTGCGTCATGGTTGGTTCAAATAATATGAGATGATCCATTCAATCAACGATTAGATCGAATTCAGTACCCCTTCATTTTATAGTCCCTTATCAAACACATAATTCCCTATGTACATGCTGGATATTTCAGAAATACGATAATTCAAACCTTCGTAGCTCATTAAGCATCAATGGTTTAACGTATTTTTAACTCGATGTGAAGAAATTTAAGCAATATTTCCCTCTGGTTTTGGATTATGTATCCAGTTTAATCTTTTAACCAATAACTGTTTTTTTATACGAGTACATTTATCGTTTTTATACCAAAATATTCGAACCATAAAGGTGCTTAAAACAAAACTGAACACAACTGTCCCCGATGATGAGAATCTACAAGAACCATTTTAGGCCGTCTTTGTATCAAGTAATCTCCATTTTAATAGTAAGTGGCTTGATTTGTCTTCCTCAATTTAGTCATTCACAAGCCAACGTCTCTGTAAGAATTGTCAGTGGTAATTCAACAACTACTTGCGATGATCCATTTATCTTTGGTGGTCCTCCCGAACCTCATTGGGGAGTCAACATTGAAGGCGAAGGTTGGCTAACCTATCCTGTACATGATGGCTGTTTCAATAGTACTCCTAATCAACAATTCTCTGCTCAATACGATTGTCCTAAGAATGCAGCGACTATAAATATATGTTTCGAAGCTTTTGAAGATGATGGTGGTGGATGTATAGAAAGTAGAAGTTGTAGAGAAAATATTTGTGCAGATTTCCCAATTCCTCAACCTGGCAATACAGAAAGTCATACTTTGGCTTTAGCTGCGGGTTTAGATTCTGGAGGATCTGTCGACTTTGAAATCACCACCACTGGTACTTATATAAGTGGCGCACATGATGATGTCTGTGGTGCCTTGGATTTAGGTGTTTTACCTCCAAATGGAAAATTAGGTGATGCTACTTTAAGTAATTATGATAACTATTGTACCGATGGTTTGAATGAACCAAATCCCGCTGATTCAGGTTCTGGTTGGGCCAATAATTTCAGTGTTTGGTTTAGTTTTACGACCTCAACAATGCCTACGGCTGTGATTAATATTTTGGCGGCCAGTGATCCTGAAGATACAGGAGAGCCAATGGGGATTCAAATGGCTGTCTACGAAAGTTTGGATGGCACTTGTGACAACTTAGAAATGGTAGCTTCAAGATGGAATAATATAGATTTGGATGAATCCATTTCTGCCAAATGTTTTAAACCCAATACAAAATACTATATCATCATTGATGGAATCTTTCCGCCCAATACCAATATTTTTGAAGGACGTTTTGGCTTAGAAATAACAGATGAATCCATTGCGGTTTCTCCAGATTTGATGTGTGATGCTGATCCTTTAGGTACTGTGCCTGATGGTGGTCAGATTACTACAGGAATGACTCAGTCAAATTTCTGTGCGACAGGTGGAGGCGGAGAACCTTTAAATTTTGGTTTTTGGTTGAGTAACTCTGTCTGGTATACCTTTATTGCGCCTCCATCTAGTCATGTAAACATTGATGCAATCAGTAGTAGTTTAGATCCTTTGGATATTCAATTAGCTGTTTTTGAATCAAGTAATAATGCTTGCAATGGAAACTTTAGTTTAGTGGGAAGTGATGACAATACGTCGACTTTTGATGCTTCAGTAGAGTTATCATGTTTGGAAGCAGGGAGAGAATATTATGTCGTTATTGACGGAACTTTCTTGGATCTTTTAGGGATTTTTGACTTGACGATTTCAGATGCAGGCTATGATCCAATCATTGGCCCAGAGGTGATTGAAACACTTTGTTTTGGTGAAAGTATCATGGTGGGAACTACGGTCTATAATTCTACAGGTCCAATCGATGAAAATATCACTACAGCAGAAGGTTGTGATAGTTTGGTTACTGGGTTTTTAGCGATTCGCCCAGAAGTGATTACCAATCAGAATGAGGCAGTTTGTGTAGGAGGATCAATTACGGTCGGGACTTCAGTTTACAATATGACAGGAATTTATACGGACTCATTTACAGATGTCAACGGTTGCGATAGCACGGTAATTACGGATTTTGTAGTTGCCACTGAAATGATGGTGGAAGCAGATCAGTTGGTAGAAGCTACAGGTTATCAAATTCCAGATGGAAGTGCTGCTGCGACAACCATTGGTGGTATCCCTGGAGGATATAACTATATTTGGAGTGATGGGCAAACGACTCAAATCGCAACGAATTTGTTAGGAGGAACGACCTACTGTGTCACCGTGACAGATGCGATTGGCTGTTCTGCGGAAAGTTGTGAATTAGTACTTTTTCCAAGTAATATTATTGCAGATATTGATGATTATAATTTAGCTTGTCCAGGTGATGCAAATGGAGTGTTATCATTGGCCATTTCTAATGGAGCCATCCCTTATGATTATGAATGGTCAAATGCAGATAATAGCTTGACGGGTTCAGGAACGATTACTACTGAAGGTGGTTCTGATATCATTTCTAATTTGATTGCCGGAAATTATAGTTTCACGATTACAGATGCCTTTGGTGTAAAAGTAGTCGATGGGAATGTAATTGATCCACCAGATATAGCCTCTACAATCAATCAGACTTTATGTTTTGGCGAAAGCCTAAATGTCGGTAACGCCGTTTACAATGCTACTGGATTGATCAATGAAGTATTGACAGCGGCCAATGGTTGCGATAGTACGGTAACTGGTGTCCTAACTATTTTACCGATCAATGAAACTACACTCAATGAAACACTTTGTTTTGGTGAATCCTTAATGGTAGGAACAACTATTTATAATACCTCAGGTCCTATTAGCGAAATACTCACCGCAATAAATGGATGCGATAGTATCGTCAATGGAGTGTTGGCTATTGATCCTCAAATCACCAGTACGATTAATGAGACCATCTGTTTTGGCGAAAGCCTAAGTGTCGGCGGAAATATATATACTGCTTCAGGACCAATTAATGAATTGGTTACCGCTACAGATGGCTGTGATAGTTTAATTACGGGAAATGTAATTATATTACCATTTGTAGAAACGAATCAAACTTTTAATCTATGTTTTGGTGAATCTGTTACTGTAGGAACATCTACTTATAGTGCAAATGGATCTTATACCGATGTTCTTCAAGGCACCAATACTTGTGATAGTACGGTGAATACCACCTTAATTGTCACGCCAGAATTATTGGCTATCACCTCTTTGACTTCTGAAGCAACAGCCTACTTAGCTGCTGATGGATTAGCTACGGTGAATCCTGTCGGAGGAGATGGAAATTATAGCTATGAATGGTCTACTGGAGCAGACACCCCATTAGCAGGAAACTTGCAAGGAGGTATGAATTATTGTGTGACTGTTACCGACGGAAATAATTGTTCTGCTGAAGCATGTATTCTTGTTTTATTCCCAAGTAATATTCAAACTTCAGTGGAAGATAATTTTTTGACTTGTCCAAATGATGCGGATGGACGTTTGAGTTTATCAGTTTTTAATGGGGTCATTCCTTATGATTATTCATGGGAAGGAAATGGGATGAGTGGATCTGGAACGATTGCAACAGAAGGAGGAAGTGCTTTGATTGAAAACCTTGAAGGAGGGACCTATAGTTTTACCATTACAGATGCTTTTGGTGAAACGAATACAACTGCAAATGTCATAGAACCAAATGATATATTTACCCCTTTAAATGAGACGATTTGTTTTGGCGAAAGCCTGATCGTCGGAACGACAACTTATAGTAACCCAGGCTTTATCAACGAAATTTTGACTTCTAGTTTGGGTTGCGATAGTGCGGTGGTTGGTGTGCTAAACATACTGCCTCCCATTCAAAGTACGATCAATGAGGTTTTATGTTTTGGCGAAAGCCTAATGGTAGGTACAGCTACTTATAATGCCTCAGGACCTATCGCTGAAACCTTGACTTCTGCCAATGGTTGTGATAGTATTGTTATTGGAAATCTAATTATTCTTCCTGAAGTTGCAACCAACTTAACCGAGGCGATTTGTTTTGGTGAATCTTTTGTAGTTGGCAATTCTGTTTATAATTCTTCAGGTAATTTTGTCGATGTTTTAAGTGCCGTTGATGGCTGTGACAGTACGGTGTACACGGCGTTGACTGTTTTGGATGAATTGTCGGTACAAGCGATAGAAATGACCCAGGCAAGTGCTTTAGGAAATGCTGATGGAGTAGCTATGGCAAATGTCAATGGTGGATCAGGAAACTTTTCTTACCAATGGTCAAATGGACAAACAAGTCCTAATGCTAGTAACTTAACTGGTGGAGAAAACTATTGTGTGACCATAACGGATGCTGCTGGTTGTACCGAGGAAAGTTGTGTCTTGGTCTTGTTTCCAGTTAATATTCTTACGCAAATTGAAAACGATACGTTGGATTGCATCGGAGATGATAATGGAAGTTTGAATTTTAGTATTTCGAATGGACAAGCACCTTACAATTACAATTGGCAAAATAATTCCAATGCATTAAATGGTTCTGGTGTAGTCAATACAGAAGGAGGAACGGCTACGATTGATGGATTGATTTCAGATACTTATACGATTACAGTGACGGACGCTTGGGGCGAAACGATTATCAGTGCAGACGTTGTTACGCCAATCCCTTTAACGGCATCGATTGAAAACGTCAATTCGACCAGTTGTTTTGGCACTTGTGATGCATTAGCCGTGCTAAATGTAGCTGGCGGAAAATCACCTTATCAGTATAATTGGCCTGGAGGGCAAAGTTCAGAAGCTGTAGTTGATCTCTGTGCGGGATCACATGAAGTAACGATTACAGATGCCAATAACTGTTCAACCATGATTGAAGTCTTTGCAGATCAGCCTGCAGAATTTATAGCTACTGCAATAGAAGTTCAGCCAGTGACCTGTTTTGGAAATAACAATGGACAGGCATCAGTTAGCACAAATGGCAATGCTATTCAGTATCTTTGGGACAATGGAGAGTCTAGCTCAATGGCGACTAATTTGAGCGCAGGCGATCATCGTGTGACCATTACCAATTCGGATAATTGTACAGATGTTGCCAATGTTTTAATTACGCAACCTTTAAATGGTTTGTCAGTAGGAATAGATCTCGTATCGGAAATATCTTGTGCGAATGCTGCGGATGGAATCTTGACAGCTGTGATTTCAGGAGGAAGTGGAAATCCTTCTTACACTTGGAGCAATGGTGATCGTGATGAGATGGCAGAAAATTTGACAACGGGAATTTATTTTCTGACGATTACAGATAACAATGGATGTACAACAGAAACCTCTTATGAACTAACAGGACCTTCTGAACTTAATTTATCCGTTTCAACTGAAGACATTACTTGCCTGGCTGGAGACAATAGTGGTATGGTTCGGATTGAAAGTGTGACCGGTGGAGTAGGGCCTTATGTTTACTCGATGGATGGTAACTTCTTTATGCAAGATTCAACGTTTGCGGGAATACCTGCTGGCAATCATGATGTTTTTATTCAAGATGCTGTTGGCTGTGTTAAAGCTTTCCCCGTTTCGATATTTGATCCTGAATTTGCTTTGGTGGATGTAGGGCCAGATGAAGCGATTTTATTAGGAGAGGAAATTGAATTAGATGCTGTTTCAACTTCTCCCAATGCAATATATATCTGGTCTTCTATGAATGAAGCAGAGGAATTGTTATGTAATGATTGTACATCTTTAATGGTGCAACCAACAGAGACGACCGTTTATACAGTTGGAATTATTGATACCGTCACTCAATGTACCAATACGGATCAAATTAAAATAGAAGTGATCAAAGAGCGCAATGTTTATATTCCAAATGCTTTCTCTCCAAATGCTGATGGAGTGAATGATCGCTTTAGTGTAAATGTTGGAGTGGCTGTTGAAAAAGTAAATGTCTTTAGAATTTTCAATCGTTGGGGAGCTTTGGTTTACGAAGATCCAAAAGCAGAGGTAGGAGATTTAGTGGAAGGCTGGGATGGTACTTATCGAGGAAAAACGGTTGATGCTGGAGTCTATGTATACTTGGTAGAAGTAGAATTTAAGGATGGAGCAAAAGTAAAATATACAGGAGATATAACGGTTTTTGAATAGAAGTTATTTAAGTGTTTGAAAAGAGTAAGGTAGAAATTTTATTTCGCAAACATTTTGGATTATTTTGATGGACTTTATGACTAGAGATTTTGTATAGGAATCAAATAGAGTTTTTAAATTAATCGAGAAGGCTATGTTGATAGGAAAGGATTTAACTATTTTGAAAAATAATAATGATCCCATAATTAACAGAACACAAAAAGTCTATAACTACAAAAAAGCATCCAAAGCGTTTAACACAATCTCAAGATAGAAAATTCTTTAAGAGAATAATTTAGGATTTTTTGTGAAAAAGAAAAGCCGGAAATTGCTAAGCAATTTCCGGCTTTTACTATTTAAAATAAAACTAGTAACTAACAGCAGCTGCAGCATCAATAATGCCCCAGCCTAAATTATTGTGTTTATTGGGATAATAGGAGGCATTCACTTTCATGGCATTATAAACATCGGAACGAGTAGCTCCAGGATGGTTTCCAAAAACCAATGCCGCAATGCCTGCCACACTTGCAGTAGCACAAGAAGATCCACCAACATACAAAGGTTGATCAGCATAAAGAGCTAGAGACAAACCAGTACGATCTGTATTGGCAGCACGTTGCATCATCATCACAAAATCAACGGCACTGCCTTGATGACAAGTGTTACATTTGACCAAAGGATAACTATCTCTTACGCCAGTGACTGCATAAGTTTGCGACATCGTAGCCGGAAAGATAACGCCTACACCAGAAGTCCAAGAGAAAGAAGTTCCCGCTGCAGCGAAAATCATTTTGCCGCTATTGTAAGCATAATAAATTCCGTCAGCAACCGTACCACTCCAAAATGGTGTTCCTAAAGACATGCTGATCACTTTTACATCAGAGCGATTAGCGGCTAAAATCATTGCATCTTTTACTCCTTTTTTCTCATCAGAGGATGAAATAATCACATCTTCTACCGCACGGATTCCAATCAAGTCCGCATTGTAAGCAATACCAACAGCGTTACCATCATTCCCACGCGGAGCAGTGGACAAACCAGCCATTTGGGTTCCATGTCCACATTGATCATGCGGTGGGTCCAAAGATCTCCACCACCAAGAACCAGAATAAAGGGTGCTATATTTTTCAACTGTTCTACCAGAAGAGTATCCGCTATTGAAATTAGATCCTAGGTTATCTTGATTATCTGAAATCCCCGTGTCAATGATCGTCAAGGTCACGCCATTTCCGTTAGACGAATTCCATGCTTGTGAAATATTAGAGCTTGAATGATTCCATGGTTGTTTAACCAATGGACTGATGGTCGTATAATCTGTACTATTTAGATTGTAATTTGGATCCGAACCACAGCCAGAAGAACTTCGTAAAACAGAATTACTATTATCTGCAATCGGAGGTAATTCATATCCCATTGCTTCTAGATAACGAATCTCATTCAGATTACGCAATACTTTTATTGTTTCAGGATTGGTAATTTTCAGCTCCATGGACGGAACTGTTTGTGGGTAGCCTTTTGGAAGTAAATCTTCAACAGTCATCTCATTATTGAAAACGCGTTCTCCCTCTAAAACGATATTTAAAATTTGATCCCGAGCATCTAGCCATTCTGATGAATTGATATCAATTTTATGAATGGTATTTCTTAAATCAGAAGTAGTGGAAGTTTGATAGCCTACGGCAAAAATTGAATCGCTTTGCATGGCAGCGCTCCACAATAAATGATCTGGTGCTTCTTTCCAATTGAAAATAGTGCCTTTGTCTAGACTCTTATATATAAAATCATTGATTTCCTCAGAAGGCATTGGATCTGTATGAGCAATTGAGTCGGTGGTGAGGTCAGTATCTTTGGAACATCCGTAGACGAAAAGTAGAGCCAATAGACCCCAGATAAAAGTTCTCATGTTTGGGTGGTTTATTTTTTTAAAGGAAGGTGTGAATTCCTAATAAAAATATATGGTTAAGAAATAGGTTTGTGTGTATTTATTGGGTATAGCGAATTTTCGCTGTGCAAAAATAGGGTTTAGATCTGTATTGGCCAAATTTTATCTCAAATAATGAAAATTTTATATTTGATGGATAAAGAAAATAGGAAGACATAGAGTGCAGTTTTAACAAAAAAACTGCTTTTGAATGCTTAATTTTAATATTCATTTCTAAAAACTGTTATTATGAAAAATTTGAAGATCATTGCTTTACTTTTGACAATATTTGCTTGTACCTCATTAATCGCTCAACAAAATATAGATGCGACAATTGAGCATGATGGAGAAACTAGAGAGTATAGATTATATATTCCTGCAAGTTATAGCTCAGGAATGGAATTGCCATTGGTTATCAATATGCATGGATGGGGCTCAAATAGCTTTGAGCAATCAGTTTATACTGGTTTTAATAATGTTGCTGATTCGGCCAATATACTAGTCGTGTATCCACAAGGACTGGTTGGGACGGCTATTTGGGGAGCGACAGATACTTCATGGGAGGCTTATTTTGGTACGGGGCATGACGACTTAGGATTTATCAATAAATTGATTGATCAGATCTATACCGATTATCAAATTGATTTGAGTCGGGTCTATGCTACGGGGATGTCGAATGGAGGTTTTATGAGTTATCGATTGGCATGTGAGCTGTCTAATCGGATCGCTGCCATTGCTTCTGTAACTGGGGCAATGGCATTCAGCCAAATCACCGCTTGCGATCCTCAGCGACCTGTTCCGGTCATGGAAATTCATGGTACAAGTGATCTCACGGTTCCTTATACAGGGATTCCTTTATTTACTCCTTCGATTCAGACGGCTGTTGATTACTGGGTCGAGTTTAATGAATGTGGAGAAGTTACAACGACAGATGTTCCTGATATCAATTTGACGGATGGAAGCACCGTCAGCAAAGATTATTATAGTTGTAACGAGGATACGGAAGTTATTTTTTATACGGTATTGAATGGTGGTCATTCTTGGCCGGGTGCTTTTCCGATACCTACTTTAGGTTTTACTAATCAGGATATTGCAGCGACCTCTGTTATCTGGAATTTCTTTAATCGGCACCAACATCCCAATCCAGATATGGGGACTTTATTATCTGATAAAAAGCTAAGCTATCAATTAAAATCTGTTGATCTTTTCCCTAATCCTTTTTCCAATCAATTGACGATTGATTTTTTAAATGATGATGTTCAGTCTTTACGTTTAGTAGATGTCTTAGGCAATGAATTGCATCGAGCAAAAAGAAATAGGGGCGTTCAACAATTGCAATTTTCTACATCGTATTTGAAAACTGGAATTTACTTTTTAGAATTTAATACAACGTCGGGTTCCTTTGTCAGAAAAGTGGTGAAAGATTAGTATTCGTTTTGTCTTTATTCTTTTAACTAGTTAGTAGCGAGGATTCCTGTTTTCATTTTTATAAAAACGTAATACACGTTCTCGCTTCTATGTCGACTTAAAAAGCGAAACCTAATTTTGCATCAAGATTAATAGCAGGATAAAATCCAGCACCATTGTAATAATTAATATTTGAGCTAATGCCTTTGGTGAAAACTTGTTTTTCAATATTAGAATTGGCCTTGATATAACCCAAACCTAATCCTGTTATTATTTCAAATGAAATACGACTCTGTCCTTTGATTGATTTGGTGAAACTTTGGATACCAATATTAACATGAGAAGTCGTTCTATATCGAATGATGTTTTCTCGCGATCTAATGGCATTCAACCAAATGTCTTCCTTCGAAAAGGTAAGTATATGGTCCCAATCAAGGGCCACGAAAAGACCACTTTTTATAATCGCTTTTTTTCCTAAATATTTTCGGATTTCGGTATTTAATCTAATACCATTTAACTGGTCTACTTGTTGCCGAAAAACATAAGATTTGGGCACTTTTGGATTTTTGAAAAAATATCCTATTCCAAAAGAGATACTTTTTTGTGCTGTCTTTTGCTTTTCCACTTCAACTCCAATACCTATACTTCGACTATAAATTTCTCCAATCAACATCGAGGCTGGAACCTTGAAAATAGTTGACAAATGCTGATCATTGATTTGAGCAGCACTTGGAATAGCAAGCAGAAAGGATAACAGAAAAATGAGTGCTTTCATAAACAAGAAATCTTTTTATCCAAGTTATGGGAAATAGAAAGATCTTTTGAATTGATTTTTAATTCAGGTAAAATGAATTTTATTGAAATGAAAGAAAATCATATGTGTTGGGTGGAAAAGAATTAAGTTGGGTATGCTATAAAATTAGTGGATATGCAAAGAGGCTAACTGATGTTTTTCTTCAAAAGTTGATTTGAAAATTGAATCTTTTTATTCTGCTTGATAAAATAAAACCTTTGATAATTGCCAAATATGTGTTTCATTTTTTTTCCAAATCTGTAGAAGGTTTTTGTCAAAAGTTATTTCCCATTCATCACTATTGGGAAGCGGATTTACAATGCGCCATCGCAATCGTACATAGGCTGTTTGAATTTCGATATCTGTTTCTAAAATTTCTCCTTTGATTAATGTTTTGTTTTTACTCAAATTATTTTGAAGCGCTTTTAGAAAATCTTTTTTATTGACAAAATCAACTTTGGGATTGATGCTCGAAAAGTCTTGATGATAAATATTTTCTAAAGGAGTATAATTCCGATCATTCATACATTTGATATGAAAATGGACCCGTTGAGTTAACTCGAGCTTCTCAGCTTGACTAGATTTTGATACCACTTTTTTTTGAGAATGACAACTGGAAAAAAAGAGGATCAATACCATTAAGCGAAAGAGCACCGAAGAATAATATTTCATTTTTAGATTTTACGGATGTTCAATTTAATACCATGTCTTGCTCGAAGCGTAACCAATGGTTGCAGATCAATCGGATGGTCTTGGACCAATACAAAATCATAGCGTTGGACCATCCGCGCGATAACCAATTGCATTTCCATCATTGCAAAGTTATTGCCAATACACAATCTTGGTCCACCTCCAAAAGGGAGATAGGCATAAGGATGTCGTTGTTTGACTTTTTCTTTTTCGAATCTAGAAGGATCAAATTTTTCGGGATCGTTCCAGAAGTCAGGATGATGATGCACTCCATAAATAAAAGGAACCATCATACTATTTTTAGGAATGGGATAACCATTGATTTCATCTTCCTCAGTTGAGATGCGATCTGTAATCCAAGCAGGAGGGAAGAGGCGCATGGTTTCTTGAATGACTTGCGTCAAATAAGTTAGTTTTGGAAAATCAGAAAATACGGGATCTCGATCACCTAAGACTTGAGTTAACTCTTGACGAATTCTATCAACCGCTGCTTCATTTTGCGAAAGCAAATATAAAGCCCATGACATCGCGTTAGCGGAAGTTTCATGACCTGCCACGAATAGAATCAAACTTTCCGCTAATAATTGTTCGTTGGTCATCCCTTCACCGGTGTCTTCATATCGGGCATCCAATAACATATTCAACAAGTCATTTTGATCGCCTTTATTCTTTCTTCGTTCACTGATATAATTCAAAACAATGTTATTGGATGCAGTGGTTCTTTGGTCCATTTTTTTAATCTGTCCAGATATTTTGAACCAAGGATTTAAAAAAGGCATCCGAACTTGCTTGATGATAAATTCCTGAAGCACAGTAACATTTTCACTTAAGTGATCTAAATCTTTCTCATTTAAGCTGGTACTAAAAAGTGATTTAGCAACGACTCTAAAAGCAACTTCCATCATTTCATGAACGATCTCTATTTCGTTTTGCTTTTCTATTTTTTTATCAAAACGATCCAAAAAAGTATCTACTTCCAACAACATGATTTGGACCAATGCGGTCAATCGATCTCGATGAAAGCCAGGTTGAATCAGTCGTCTTTGTTTTAACCAATAAGGGCCATCAGCTGTCAATAAATTTTTACCTAAAAATCGACCAAGCGTTTTTGTTTGAATTGGTGATTTATGATAAATGCGATGTTTTTTTTGAAGGACATGCTGTATAAAGTCAGGATTACAAGAAACAATAGCCTTTTGATTGACGCCCATGTGGATGGAAAAAGTATCCCCTTTTGCTTCCATATATTCTTTTAAGACATTGATTGGATTACTAACAAATCTTGATAGATTTTTAATAGAATGATATCTAGAGAAAGATGGAAGTTGACGCGGAATCATTTTTCAAATTTTATAAACGTAAACTCTAATATACCTAGACAATTTGATTTTTACTTGAAAATATGTTTATATTCGACGAATTATAAATAACGAAAGATGAATTAAAAGATGAATAAATTTTATGTACTAATCGGCTTACTAATATTAGCTTTTTCTTGTACCAATCGCGGTTTAGTTAAAAAGGAACTTCAAGACGACCAGTTGAACACTTTAGTCAACTTAATGAGCGGTGATTTCTCCAGTAGAGAACAAGCGGAAAATGATACTTTATTTTATGATATTAATTTGGTGATGTATCCTATTTGGAAAAATGATCCTAAAAGTAAGTGGTTGTATGTTGAGCAAGCGGTGACCAAATATATTAAAAAACCTTATCGTCAAAGAGTTTATAAAATCTCAAATTTAGGCAACGGACTATTTGAAAGTGAAATATACAAATTGGCTAATCCTGATAATTTTATTCATGGTTGGGAACAGCCAGATGTATTTAACCAAATTAATTCGGATTCATTAATTATTCGAGAAGGATGTGCAGTTTTTCTTAGAAAAAATAAAGATAATTGTTACACAGGATCGACTAAAGATAAAGCCTGTAAAAGTACTTTGCGTGGTGCGGCGTATGCCACTTCAGAAGTAACGATTTGTTCTGGTCAAGTGATATCATGGGATCAAGGATGGGATACTAATGACGAGCAAGTTTGGGGAGCCGAAACGGAGGGATATATTTTTAAGAAAAAATAAAAACTAAATTTGAAATATCATCATCCCAAAAAAAATGATAATATAAAAAACGCCCGACCAATTGAAAATAGGTCGGGCGATATATTTTATCCAGGTAGCATGATTAGTACTACGGATTTTATGAATCTAATTTTAGTTTAACAACTCATAAATCCCTGCGATGCCTTGGCCACCACCAACACAGGCAGTTACCATTCCATATTTTTGTCCACGCAATTTCATTTCATTAAAAAGTTGAGTACTTAATTTTGCACCAGTACAACCTAGTGGGTGTCCAAGCGCAATTGCTCCACCATTGACGTTGACGATATCAGGATTCAAACCGGCTTCTTTTATCACTGCTAAAGCTTGCGTGGCAAAAGCTTCGTTCAATTCAATTTGATCGATGTCATTTAAAGTCAAACCTCCTTGCTTTAATGCTTTTGGAATCGCAGCACAAGGACCAATTCCCATATACAATGGATCCACACCTGCTGAAGTACAAGCGACCATTCTAGCAATAGGAGTCAAGTTCAATTCTTTAACCATTCGTTCGCTCATCACTAAGGTGAAAGCTGCTCCATCAGAAATTTGAGAAGAGTTTCCAGCTGTTACGCAACCACCTTGTTTGAACACTGCACGTAACTTACCCAATCCTTCCACAGTCGTTGACCTACGAACACCTTCATCCATCGCAACCACATGCTCTGATTCTTGTCTTTTATCGTTTTTGACAAAAACTTCTTTGACCGTTACTGGAACAATCTGATCATTGAATTTTCCTGCGTCAATTGCAGCAGCAGCTTTGACATGAGAGTTGTAAGCAAATTCATCTGCTTGTGCTCTAGAGATTTCATATTTTGCGGCAACTGCTTCGGCTGTTGCGCCCATACTTGCTAAATAATTTGGCGTTGTACTAGCCACCGCATAACTAGGCGCTAGTTTATAACCTGTCATCGGAATTCTACTCATACTCTCTGCTCCACCTGCGATAAAACATTCGCCCATTCCTGCTTTAACTTTTGCGACAGCCATAGAAATCGTTTCTAATCCTGAAGCACAGTAGCGATTGACCGTAACACCTGGAACAGCTTTTCCTAATGCTCGTACAGAAATCTGCCGACCTATTTGGAATCCTTGTTCTCCCTCAGGGTTGGCACAACCAACGATGACGTCGTCTATGAGATTAGGATCTAATTCTGGCGTTTGTGCCATTAAATGTTTGACTACTTCTACCGCCAAATCATCAGAACGGAAGTTTTTAAAACCACCTCTTTTGGCTTTTCCAATGGCACTTCGATATGCCTTTACAATATATGCATCCATATTTTTTATATTGATAACCAAATATTTTTTGTGCGCAAGCACGTCATTATATCTGGAAGTTTTTTTAATTAATTTATGATAGTTATTAGTTTTTGGTTGTTAGTCTCTAAAAACGAACAACTTATAACGAACAACCAATTCTTAATTTCTTAAAGGTTTATTGGTTTGCAACATATGCTGAATGCGCTCCAGTGTTTTTTGCTCACCGCAAAGACTTAAGAAAGCTTCTCGTTCAATATCCAATAAGTATTGTTCTGATACTTTTTGTGGTCCAGTAAGGTCACCTCCACAAAGAACAAAAGCAATTTTTTTGGCGATCAGAATATCATGCTCAGATGCATAGTTCCCCAATTTCAATTCATTGGCGAAAGTATATAATGCCCCTAAACCATTTCGACCCATCACTTGAATGTCTTTACGACGAATGGGTTCTACGTAATTTTTAGATAATTCTAAAACCTTTTTCTTTGCTTCGCTAATGGCGCGAGATGCGTTCATGACCACTTGGTCTTTACTGGTAAGGTAACCTAAATTAAATGCCTCTTGTGCAGAAGTTCCAACAGAAGCCATTGCGATTGTTTTGGTTGCTTCGATCATTTTTGGAATCTGTACATCACCTGCAAAGAATGAATCAGACAGACGAACGGCAAATTCTTTGGTTCCACCACCACCAGGAATTAATCCAACTCCAACTTCAACTAATCCAACATAAGATTCTGCAGCGACCATTGCCGCATCACAATGCATGATGGTTTCGCAACCACCTCCAAAGACATAACCTTGAGTAGCTGCGACCACTGGAATGCTAGAATATCGGCATCGCATCGTTGTTTGTTGAAAAAGGTCAATAGCCATGTTCAATTCATCGAATTCTTGCTGGTAAGCAAACATACCGATCATCATCAAATTGGCACCTACAGAAAAGTTGGCTGCATTGTTTCCAATCACCAATCCTGCCCAGTTGCCATCTTCAGCGATTTGAATGGCTTCGTTGATACCACGTAAAACACCTTCTCCAATAGAATTCATTTTACTAGTAAATTCTAAGCATAAAACACCGTCTCCAATATCGTGAAGGGTGACTTCATCATTTTTCATGACAGGTGCTTGTTCGCGATAGTTATCCAACTTAATGAATGCTTCACCACCAGGCACTGCTTTATATGATTTTGAATCTTTATCGTAGTATTTACTAACGCCATTTTCAGATTTGTAAAAACTAGTGTGACCTGCAGCAACCATTTCTTTCACCCAGTCTGCGATTTTTTCGCCTTGAGCTTCCGCTTGTTCAATTCCAGTAGCTACGCCAACAGTATCCCAATATTCGAATGGGCCCATGTCCCAAGCAAAACCTGCTCGAACCGCATCGTCAATACTAAAGAGGTTATCCGCAATTTCTGGAATTCGATTAGAAACATAAGCAAACAAGCCAAGCAAAGATTTTCGAACCAATTCTCCACCTTTATCTTTTGCCTCAAACATGGCACGTACTCTTGATGGAAGATCATCAAGCTGTTTAGCAATAGCTAAGCTTTCTAAATTTGGCTTTTGGAATGGTTCATATTCTAAAGTTTTTAGGTTTAAACCTAAAATAACAGGCCGACCTTTAGCATCTCTTTCTTTTGTCTTTTCGTAAAATCCTTTTTTGGTTTTGTTACCGAAGAATTTATTTTCCATCAAGAAGTCCATGTATTTAGGACTATTGAATGTACTGGCTTGCTCATCGTTTGGACAGTTGTCTTTAATTCCAGCCATAACCTTAGCTGCAGTATCCAAACCAACTAAATCTCCTAATCGGAAGGTACCTGTATTGGGTCGACCGATCGCTTTACCAGTCAATTTATCAACCGTAGTAATTTTCAAATCTAACTCTTCAGTCAGTTGATATATTTTCGCCATAGCGTAAACACCCACACGATTCGCGATAAATGCAGGCGTATCTTTACACAATACCGTTTGTTTACCTAAATAAACATCACCATAATTCATAAAGAAATCAACAATGGCAGGATCTGTATCTGGAGTAGGAATGATTTCTAATAATCGTAAATAACGAGGCGGATTGAAAAAATGCGTTCCACAGAAATGCTTTTTAAAATCTTCACTTCGTCCTTCGGTCATCATATGGATCGGAATACCAGAAGTGTTAGAAGTGATTAAAGATCCTTTTTTGCGATGCTTTTCTACTTTTTCAAAAACTTGTTGTTTGATGTCTAATCGTTCAACGACTACTTCAATGATCCAATCACAATCTGCAATCTTAGCGAGGTCATCATCAAAGTTGCCTGTTTTGATTCGGCTAGCAAATGCTTTGTCGTAAAGTGCAGCAGGTTTTGATTTGAGTGCCGCTTTTAAGGCATTATTGACGATGCTATTTCTAGCAACAGGATTATCTTTATCCTTTTCCTCTAAATTAAAAGGTACAATATCCAGCATGAGTACATCTAAACCAATATTGGCAAAATGACAGGCGATGCCTGATCCCATCACACCGGAACCTAAAACAGCCACTTTCTTAATTCTTCTGGCTGGAGCAAAACTCTTTTTTCCAGCGGAAGAAGTGGTGGTGCTTGATTCGGTTGAAATATTCATTATTAATTAATTTTGTGATTTTATACGTATTTGTGTGTAGAAAAGCGAATTTTCGCTGTTTGTGCAAATTTATGAAATTTTTTCTAAGAATGGAGACTAAATAATCACTGTACGAAAGAAATAATACCAGTTTAATAAATATCCTTCTTCGACAAATCCTGTGGACATTCATAAAATGAGATGAAAAAGCGACCAAAGGAAGCGTTGAATTTCAATTTTGAATGTCTATAAACACGGGATTTATCGAAGAACCATAAATGTTACTTCTATTATTTGGTAAGGAAGGAGTAAAGATTAATCTTTTTCCTTCTTAGACAAATCTTTTATTGTATATGGTGTTCCTCTCTTTTTGTTTCGATTGGCGTAAAAATCGCTTGAATTATTAGGTTTTAAAATTCAGTCATTCATTAAAAAAATCAATACAAAGTACTTAGTTGCTATGAATTAAACTGGAATAAGTGCTAAAATGTTTTGTTGAGATTTTCGCAAGATGTCATGAATGTGATTTAAAATAGCTTAGGATCTTATTTTTTAGTGATTTTTGGGCTGTTTTAGAACTTATATTCGTCAATATTTTCTCTTTATAGCCCTAATAACTAGTCTTTTATTGATTAGAACTAAAAAAATTTCAGATTTAGCCTACCAATTTATAATTTGCGGCCTTCAAAATCGTTTTGGTAGAATTATAAGCCAAATGAATTTGTAGAACAGAACTGAAAAAATTAAAACCATACCTATGTTTAACAAGACAATCCTCCTTTTTCAAGAAATTCCTTCAGGAGAAACTAGCCAAAGTTTAATGGGCATCATTTCATCCGGTGGACCAATGGGGATCGCCATCGTTGTGATTCTTTTGATCCTTTCGGTCATTGCTTTATATATTTTTATTGAGCGCTTTTTGACCATCAAAAAAGCAGGTAGAATTGATGAAAACTTCATGAATAATATTCGGGCAAATGTTGCTGCGGGTAATGTAGTTGCTGCGCGTGCACTTTGTCAAACAACGGATTCTCCAGTAGCTAGAATGGTAGAAAAAGGATTATTACGAATTGGAAAACCGCTTCGTGATATTGACGCAGCTATCGAAAACGTAGGTAACTTAGAAATTTTCAAATTAGAGAAAAATCTTTCCAAATTAGCTAGTATCGCTGGTGCAGCTCCAATGATTGGTTTCTTCGGTACTGTAACGGGGATGATCTTAGCCTTTTATAAGATGGCGACCGTTAAAAACGTAACACCGGATATCTTAGCAGGTGGTATTTATCAAGCATTGATCACTACTGCCTTTGGATTAGCCATTGGTATTTTTGCCTTTGTAGGTTATAATATTTTGGTAGCAAATGTAGAAAAAGTGGTTTTTGAAATGGAACGTACTACCGTTGAATTTATGGATTTATTGCAAGAACCAAGTGCCTAACATAATTGGCGCTTAATTCTTTTAATATTCATTCCTATTAGTTTGCTAATCCAAGCTAGACTAAAATTTTAAATTATGGGTCTAAAGAAAAGAAATGGAGTCAATGCAGAATTTAGTATGTCGTCTTTGACAGACATTATCTTTCTATTGTTGATTTTCTTTATGTTGACTGCGAACTTTGTTCGGGTAGATAATGTCGAATTACCCAAGTCAGACTCCAAAACAGTGGCTCCAACGGACGTTGCTGTGACCATTCAAAAAGATGGTAAATATGTCTTGAATGGTGAAGAAATGAGATTGAGTAGACTGTCAAAAGGAGTACGTCAAGCATTGTCAGAATCAACGGTTGGTAAGAAGAATGCGACCTTGACTATTGTAGCAGAAGTAGGAGTACCATTTGAAAAAGTGGTAGATGTAATGAACATCGCTAAAGATTTGAGGATCAAGGCTATTTTGGCGACCCAGCCAAAAAGTTAGTTGACTCCTTGAATCGATTCAACTCTAAAGCAATTAATATTCAATATTCTCAAGAAGGATAAATCTTAAAAAATGGGCTTTAAAAAACGTAGTAAAGTTAGTGCAGAATTTAGTATGTCATCTTTGACAGACATTATCTTTTTATTGCTAATTTTCTTTATGTTGACCTCCTCTTTGGTTGCCCCCAATGCCCTTAATCTAAAGTTACCAGGAAGCTCTACACCTCCTCCAAGCTCTACGCAAAATCCTCCTGATGTAAGCATTAGGAAAAGCGGAACCTTCCTTTTGGACAATCGAAAAATGACTGTTCCAAACTTAGAAGAAGGGCTAAGAAGGTTGAAACGTAAAAACGGTGGAAAGAAACTAGATATCACCATTTCTCCTGCTCCAGGTTGTCCAATCGAACATGTTGTTACCGTAATGGATATTGCCATGCGACTCAATATCAACGCCATTTTAGCTACCGAAAAGTAGTTGATGAAACTTGAGTTGTCAATTTTCGTTCTATATAGCGGAGGTCTTTTGGTAAAAAAGGAAAAATAGGCTTTCTAATCAAAATCACTCCTAATAATTCATTCGAAAAATCCAATCACTTTATCCGAAAACTAAGAACCAATCGAAACGAAGTAAAGATCTCGCCGCTAGGGTAACCGAAGGTCGGGACAACCAACAACCAAATTACAGCCCATTGCATGAACACCTAATATCCACATGAAAAAACTTAAAATCCTCTCTATTGATGGCGGTGGTACCCGAGGAATCATTCCTGCCACGATCTTAAATTGCATATTCGATGATACTGGAAAACATCCCTTGGATATTTTCGATATTTTTGCTGGGACTTCTACCGGTGGAATTTTGATCTTAAGTCTTGGAGTCAAACGAAAGACTTACGATATCATGGATTTATACCTCCATCATGCCAAAGACATTTTCAAAGACAATAAGATCGATGATATTCGAGATATCGGAAACTTGATTGGCGCGCAATACTCAAACAAGGAATTAAAAAAACTTTTGAAGGAGACTTATAAAAATCGTACCCTTGGAGATTTACATGATTTACACGATGGAAAAAAGATCTTTTTGGTGCCTACTTTTTGGTTGAATCCACAAGACGAAAATGGATTCTATTCTAACTTTCGACCAGAAGTTTTTAATTCTTTTTATATCAAATGCAATAATGAAAACATGGTTGATTTAGCTCTAAGAACTTCAGCTGGACCGACTTATTTTCCGATGCATCAAAATCATATTGATGGAGGAGTGGCCATTAATCATCCTGCAATGGCAGCAGTGGCTTTTGCGATTAATAAAAATATAAGTGATAAAAGTTCCTATTGTTATGACAATCCTAATCATAAAGGACTACACAAAAAAATAGGTGACTTAAAAGTCTTCTCCTTGGGATGTGGTACTTCTAATGGAAATTATATTCCACCATCGGCTATCCAAACAGGAGATTGGGGCGTGTTGCAATGGAAGGATTTTATTGGTGAAATGTTGACAGAAACGAATATCGCATCTTCTGAGTATTATGTTCGACAAGTTTTAGATCCAGAGGATTATTTACGTTGTCAATTATATTTTAATGATAAAAATGCACCAAAAGAAATCCGAAATAAAAGACTAAAATTGGATGTTACGGATGCTGATAAGCTTAAAGCGATGAAACGTTTTGCAAAAGACTATTACAAAAAAAATAAAGACAAGATCTTATCATTTTTGGATTTGAAAGAAGTCTAATTGTCTGATTATCAATGATTATTTACTGAATCGCAAAGATATAATTAACTTTTATCGACTTTTTTAAGAGGATTTTAATACTTTTTGATGCACCTTTCGGCAAAAAAAAGCATCTTTATTGTATAAATGCGAATGAAACGAAGTTTGTTAAAGTTTTAAAAAACATCGTATTAATAAAAGGATATATTCCATTTTTCCGTTTATAAGATTAAACAAGCAAATTATGGATTACACAATTGAAACCACCGACGAAAAAAATAATAGGAAGAAAGGACTCATAACGAGTTTTGCTCTTCACATCATTTTATTGTTATTGGCCTTAGCACCCTTCATGACGATTCCTGATCCACCTCCAGGCCAGCCGGGTATTTTGGTCGCACTAGGTTTGCCTGATGCAGGTATGAATGATGCACCTGCGTCTTCTGCACCTGATGAAGCTGCTTCGGCAGAAGAAGAAACCGTGGAAGAAGTTGAAGAGGTGGAACCTGTAAAAGAAGAGCCTAAGAAACCTGTGGTTAAGCCCAAAAAAACCAAAGCACCAGTAAAGCCTAAGAAAGATGTCTTATCCGATAAAAATTCTAGGGAACTGGCTTTAAAAAAGAAAAAAGAAGCAGATAGAAAGAAGGCAGAACGAGAGGCCAAGATAAAAGAAGAGGCAGCTGCGAAAGCAAAAAGAGATGCTGCTGCAAAAGCCGCAAAAGCAAAGGCAGATGCTGCTGCAAAAGCTGCAAAAGCGAAAGCAGATGCGGAGGCTGCGGCAGCTGCGGAAGCTGCTCGTAAAAAAGCGGAAGCTGATAAATGGAAAAATTTAGGAAAGGTCGGAAGTGGTAGCGGATCAGGAGGCAAGCCTGGTAACCAAGGACAGCAAAATGGTGATCCAGATGGCAAGGCTTTGGATGGAATCAGTACAGGATCGGGAGATATTGGAGGCGGATTGTTGGGACGTAAGAAAGTGTCTTCTCCTAAGATTACCAATAATTCTCAAAAGACTGGCATTGTAGTGGTAAGGGTTTGTGTCGATTCTAAAGGAAAAGTAGTTTCAGCGAAATACACGCAAAGTGGTTCAACGACTACTGATCAGGGTTTGATTAAATCGGCTATTGCTGGAGCAAGAAAATATCGCTTTTCAAAAGGTGATGTAGATAAACAATGCGGTACGATTAAAATTAATTTTAGATTAAGATAAAAATATAGCACAGCGGAAAAGGGCGCAAAAATCACAGTTTAATTTAGCAAAGGTGATTTTTGCGCCTTTTTTATTGATGTACAAGGACAAAGCAAAGATGAATTACGAAGAAACACTAGATTACCTCTATCGCCAATTACCCATGTTCCAAAGGGTGGGGCCTATGGCATTTAAAAAAGATTTGGGGAATATCGTTGCCCTTTGTGAAAAATTAGGCCAGCCGCATCATCAATTCAAATCCATTCATATCGCCGGGACCAATGGAAAAGGATCTACAGCTCATTTATTAAGTTCGGTTTTACAAGCTAAAGGTTTAAAAGTTGGCCTTTATACCTCTCCTCATTATCGAGATTTTAGAGAACGCATTAAGATCAATGGTCGCTTTATTTCCAAACGAAAAATTATTGACTTTGTACAGCAATACGATCATTTGTTTAAAACAATAAAACCTTCCTTTTTTGAAATTACAGTAGCCATCGCTTTCGATTATTTTGCCAATGAAAAAGTAGATGTCGCGATTATTGAAACAGGCTTGGGAGGTAGATTGGATTCCACCAATATCATTCAACCTTTATTGTCTATTATCACCAATATTAGTTTTGATCATCAACAGTTACTGGGAAATACTTTGGTGAAAATTGCTGGAGAGAAAGCAGGGATCATTAAAAAAAATACACCAGTAGTCATCGGGGAGGAACAAAAAGAAACGAAGAAAGTATTTCAAAATAAAGCAATTAAAAAGAAGGCGGATATCTTTTTCGCAAGTCGATATTTCAAAATGAATTTACTTAAGCAAACGGATGAACATTCCTTCTTTGACATTTCCCGTAAGGGAAAAACATACCTAAAAAAACTTTCGGTGAATCTACATGGAGCCTATCAGCAAAAAAATATGGCAACGGTTTTAATGGCTTTGGAAAGACTAAATAAGACTGCTGACTTTGGAGAGATTACGGCAAAAAACATTCGAGATGGATTTAAAGATTTAAAGTCATCAACACGCTTTATGGGACGTTGGCAATTCATTGGACGTCGACCGAATATCCTTTGTGATAGTGCGCATAATAAGGCTGGGTTGAAAATGGTTTTTGAAAATATCAATCGATTGAAATTTAAACAAATGCATTTTGTTTTAGGTGTCGTCAATGATAAAGATATTGATGGCATCTTGGCTTTGTTGCCTAAAGCAGCGAAGTATTATTTTGCGAAAGCAAAAATCCCACGTGGAATGGAGGCAAAGATTTTAAAAGAAAAAGCGGCAGCATTTGATTTGGAAGGAAGGACCTACACTTCCGTGAAAAATGCTTTACGAGCGGCACGCCGACAGGCAAGTGACCAAGACTTAATTTATGTCGGTGGAAGTACATTTGTGGTCGCGGAAGTCATCTAGTTTTTTTTAGAAATTCGTATAGGAATATCCACTATCCAATATCCAATCAAAACAAATTGAAGATCCCGTCCCGCCATAGAGCAGCTGAAAGTCAGCAGCAACCGAAAATCAGGATATCCAATAACAACAACTATTCTCTGCCTTGTTTGATTACTTTTCTAGTCAATGTTCCTTCTAAATTTTGAATATTCAAAAAATAAATGCCATTCGGAAAAGAGTGCAATGCGATCTCCATTCTATTTTCACCTCTTGGAATATCTTTAACACTTTGCCAAACTACCTTACCGGTTAGATCAAGTAAAGTGAATTGAGTGTCACTATTTTTTTGATTGGCATAAAAATGAACGTTCAACTGATCTGAAGTAGGCTGAGGGAAAAGTTGGAAATTTTGAAAAGAAGTTATTTCCGCGATGCTTGTTTCCAGGCAATTGATATTCGCTACCCAACCATCTTCAACAAAACTTATATCAGAACTAAAAATGACAGTCAAACAACCATTTTCCGAAGTAGAGGATACCGTCGCTGGTTCTTCTAAATCTATTAATAAAGGATCTCCAATACCGCTACCATTATAAATTGAAATTTCATCACAACAAGCTTCAACGGATACTTCCGTAAAATCAATAGATACTAATTGATTATCAGCCTCTGGGCAAAAGATCCATTGATTAAATTCATTATCACCATAATTACTAAATGATCCTCCACTATCTGTAAATTCCTCTTCACAGCCCACGTAAGTTCGAGCAAAAGGAAATTGGACCCATTCACTAAAATCTCCTTGACCACAATCAGCACGGAGATAAAAATCATAATTAAGATTGGAGGTTAAATTATTGACTTCAAAAGGTGGACTTCCATTTAAGTTAATGCTTGTTCCCGTTCCAAACGGAAAAAATCTGGGTCCATATTCTACCTCCCATAGGTCTGTTGTCGCATTTGCTCTCCAGTCAAGTAGGATACTTTGATTAGAAATAGGAGAGGACTCCAAGAAAGAAGACTCCGGACAAGTCGGCGGATTAATACAAGAGACAGCGCATTCCCAACCCGATGCATTTGAAAATTGATCAGATATAAATCGCACAGTGATACATCCATTTGGGGCATGCGAAATGAAGTTATTTCCAATAAATATTCCTTGACTAAGAGGTGTGCTGAATCCGATTCCTTCAAAAATTTCTAAGCGATCACAACAGAAGCTAATGACATCAATATCAAGAAAGGTAAGTTGCATGGTTTTGTCTTCTTCATCTGGACAAAAAACCCAAGTCTGATTAGTATTGTCAGGATAGTTTCCCATAGGTCCTCCTGGGTCGTAAAAAAAATCTTGAGCACAGTTATAATAAGTACTAAAGGGAAATGGATCACTCCAAAAACTTACACCGCCAGCCAAACAATGTGATCGTATAAAAAAAGTGAATGCTGTATTTGGTTCTAAATCAGAAATGATGAAACTAGGATCACTAATATTTTCAATCAAAGTACCTTCTCCTTCCAAAAATCCTTTGGGTCCATATAAGACGTCCCACATATTTACATCTATAATATCCGACCAAACAATTTTTACTGAATCAAAGTAACTTTCGGCCAGGGAGATATTTAAGGGTGGTTGACAATTAGGTCGATCTAAACATTCAATATTGGCTTCCCAACCTGAAAAATTATTTTCATAGTCAGAAGTAAAAAAGACAATTAAACAACCGTCTATTGATCCCGAAGTAATACTGATTGGATTTTCTACATCCGTAAAAATGGATTCAAATTGATTGAGCCCTTGAAAAATATCTATTTGATCACAACAAGGTTCAATATCTACTTCTGTAAAGTTAAGTCGGATCAATTGATCTGGATTTTCGGGACAAATACGATAATCAGAAAATGTATTTGAACCATAATTACCATCAGGACCGCCTGGATCAAAAAATAAATCTCCACAACTAAAATGAGTTATAAAGGTAGCAGGTGGTGACCACCAGCTAACACCACCGGCACTACAATTTGCTCGAATATATACTTCATATTCGGTTCCGGAATCAAGACCTTCTAAGATGAAAAAATCAGGGGTAGATGTAGTGACTATTGTTCCTTCACCATGCTCAAACCCTAGCGGACCATACTCAATATCCCAAGTAGGTGCAAAACTCCCGAACCAATTTAATGAAACAGAATTTGCAGTAGGGTTAAAAGCAGTAAGACCGTCTGGACCGAAGCAACCTGGAGGATCAAGACATCGAACTTTAGCCTCCCAACCTTGGCGATTATTGGAATTATTTGATACAAATTTAATCGTTAGGCAACCATCTGAAGTACTAGAGGTTAACTCTAGCGGATCAAATAGACCAAAGATAATAGGATTATTTGTTCCTATTCCATCATAGATACTGAGTTGATCTGCAAAATCTATATCAACTAAATCAAAATCAAGTTGTATGGTTTGTTCTGGAAGTGGAGGACAAAAAGTAAATTCAAAGTTTTGGTTATTGGGATAATTTTGATCAGGCCCCCCCGGATCGTAAAAAATACCACCACAATCAGTAGAAGTGATCAACAAATAAGGCTCGGTCCAATTGCTAAATTCTCCATTTGGACACAGAGATCTTAAATATACATGATAATAAGTTGATGGTTCTAAATCGGTCAATGTATAAGTTGGATTGTTAGCAGAAATCAAATTTCCATCTCCTTGTAAAAAATTAACTGGTCCCCATTCCAATTCCCAATTGGTGATCTCACTCATTGAATTCCAATTGATTTGAACCTCAGTAGTATTTATATGAGTAGTTGAAATATTACCTGGACTTAAACAATTGGGGACTTCCAAACATTCAACTTCAGCCTCCCAGCCTTGTCCAACCACAGAAAAGTCAGAACTAAAGTTAACGGTTAGGCAACCATCAAAAGCGGTGGAAGTAAATGTCGCTGGAAAAAGTACTTGGGTGAAAAGTGGCTCATCGGTGGTAGAACCATCATAGATGTTTAAGAAATCGCAACAGCCTTCTAAATCAACAAAGGTGAAACTAATTTGAATGACTGTATTAGCTTGATCTGGGCAGAAAGTCCAAGTCATGTTTTCACCGTTTTGATAATTACTATTAGGTCCACCACTATCAAAGAAAACTTCTCCACAACTGTCAAGAATTTTGAAAGGACTGTTTGCCTGAAGTGAAGTAGATAGGTGAAAAAATGCAAAGAGGAGGCATAGAAGAAGGAAAGCTCTTTTCATCATGCGAATTTTTAGTTTTCAAATATAACTTTTAAACAGATGCTAGTAGTCTATTAAAATAGTTGGTCAGCAATATTCTCTGCGCTATACAAATTAAACAAAAAGAGTGAGATATAGAAGTATTTTTCTTAATACTTGCGTAAAAAAAATAGGATTGAAACCAGAAAAGGGAAGAAATAGGGAAGGATGGCTTAGTAATTTTGAAAAAGCTTATTCAAAAGAATAAGCTTTTTCAAAATGAAGGAGGTTTATACTACATCTAAAGCGTACACCAAAGAGGTGAAAAGCATAGGTAAAGTTACCCAAAACCATTCAGGTTTGATGATTAAAAAGGCGATGCATGCAATAGTGGAGATGATGAACATCAACCAAAATTTCTTAGTATCTTTAGAAGTATTCTCGGTATTCATAATTATTTTTATATTAATTTAATTCGACTGCAAATCTATAAAGTTATTTTAACAAAAGCTACCTTTCTTTAGAAAAAATTATTGCCTTTATTGGGATGCTCAATTGTTATTGGAAAACCTGAGGTTTCGAGTTATCATAATCCATTCAAATTTCCTTCCATTTTACTGTAGATCAAAACCAAGGCTGACCCTAAAATAAAGATCATCATCCCGATCTGGATTCCCAATAGTAAAGGTAAAAGCAAAATTTTCTGATAAAGGAGCGGCATAAAGTCCTCCTCCATATGCGGTATGAAAACGACTAATGTCTGCACCATCTTCAACAGACCATACCCGACCAATGTCATAAAAACCATAAATTCCCCATTTGATGGGTAGGATTGCAGTACGAATACTTCCTAAATGAAATCGAATGTCATTGCTCAGCGTGGCTGATTTATCGCCTAGAAAGCGATTTCTAAAGTAGGCCCGTTGATAATTATGACTACCGATAGAACTGAGGTGATAGAAAGGAGGATTACCATATGCGGAGGATAAGCTTCCTCTAATCGCTAAAGTTGCGAATCCAGCTGTCATATAATGAGCGATATGTCCTTCCACTTTTCCAAAGAATTGATCACCTGAACTAAAATTATGAAACATCTCATGTCGAATGAAAAACTGAGAACCTCGTCGAGTAAAAAGAGGATTATCTCGAAAGTCAATATTTAAAGAACTGGTCAAACCCAATAAATTTTGCTTTTGTGTTCCATCAATTTGGAGGTATCTTTCTTCATAGAAAATAGACTTTTCTGAATTCTTAGGATTGACATCATTGAACTCGTATCTAAAGCCAATATTGAATTGACTCTTTCTCCAAAAACTTCGGATTAGAGTAGGGGAGAATTGTACGGTATTAAAATCTGTTCGATAATAATTTTCTTCTTGTAGATCGTCATCTAAAATAGTGGCATTTCCAATACCGTAGAAAAAAGGAAATTTATCATACAAAGAGGACAAACGAGCATGCAATAACAAATCCCATTTTCCAAAAAGGTGTCGATGCCAATTTTTGAGATCCAAACGTTGAGCATTGATGGTATACAAAATGAGCTTCGCCTCAAATTTTTGATGATAATCAGGTTTGTTAAATCCTAATTTATAATAAGTCAAAACCATTTCTGCACCAAAGCCATTTCCACTACTAATTCTAAATTTTGGTAATGGAGCTAGGTAACTGTACTCAAATGATTTGTTGTTGTATTTTGCAATTTGAGCAGGGCGTTTTATTTTGGTTTCAGGACCTGAGGTGATCAAGTCTTCTCGTTCACTGTCGTAGACTAAAGTGCGTTTTTTAAAACCATTTGCTTTTGATTGATCCACAATTTTATCTTCCCCTTTTCCGCCAATGATTCGAACTAAAATACTTTTATTTTTCCCTTCTCCTTTGAGGAAAAATTGATCTGCTTTACCCAATCCAAATAGCCGAATTTCCTTAGTTTCATTTTTATGAAAAATTCTTTCATAAACTAGTTTGCCTTTTTTACCTGACTTCTTTTTAGCATCAAACATCTGCACTTTTACATTTCCATTATCGAGTCGTTCTATCTCGAAAATTTCTTTTTTATTGGAGCCGATGACATCTACTTCTTTAGCTAAAAGTTGGTATAGTTGACTGGCCGCATCGACCAATTGAGTTCGACGAGATTTTAATTTCCTGCTGATTTCATCACCTGAAAAAAGGCCAATTTCTTTTGGTAATTCTAGTATAGCAGTATCGATGACTTCATCTGTCATTTGGGTTTCGATATATTCTGCTGCTGCTTTCCAATCTGCTAAATTCAAGGAATTACCTAGCTGTCGATCAAGGTGACGCGCTTTGAAGGAGAGTTGTTGAATATTATCAAATTGATCTCCGAAGTTTTCCGCATTGGGAATGACTTTATCAGCAATGCTTGGGATTAATCCAGTCCATTTTGAAAATACATGATCTCGATCTCGAGGAATAGGTTTAAAAATATTTCCCTTTTTTATTTTGTATTGTGCCCACTTCCAATTGTCTTCGTGTCGATCCCAATCACCAACAAAAAAATCAAATATCCTAGCTCTAGCAAAGGATTTAGGATCTACTCGATTGTCATTGTCCTTGTATAAGGTGCGAAACATTTTATTACTCGAATCTATATCATCTGCTTTGCCGATTTCTTCACTCTTTTTTTTGGCAGAACCAGGTCTATATTCTAAGGTTCCCAGCAAGCCGCCAAATGTGGAAGCATATTGTTTGAGTCTCGGATCGTTAGGCATGAGATATAGCGCAGGTTGACTATGTAAAATGTCTGTAGCGTCCATTAATTTGGAAGCCACTAAGCCGCCATAAGGATGCTGCGTCGTAATTAGATCTTTGACGATGTTTTTGTAAATGGTTTGTTTGCTTAATTCATCCAGTCCACGGACAGGATCTTTGTTAATCGATCGGAAGGCATATTTCTTGCAGTTTTTTGCAGTGAATTTTAAGGAATTGGTTTGCAAACCTCCTCCAGTAGCATAAGGGGTCAGCCCCCCAAAAGTTTTTTCAAGATCGAGAACGGGGACTTGCAATTTTTGAGTCCATTCTTTTCGATAACCTGTACCCATTAAAGATTTTCTAAATTTTTTTGCTTGATATTCTGGCCCTGCGATAGTTGAATCAAATTGTTTTTTTGAAAAACTATTGTTTGAGTTTTGAACGTTTTCTTGATAGCAGGGATCGTAAGCCCTATTATATGGTAGTTTGAGATCTTTAGCCTTGGATTTTTCGGAACATGGAGAGAGGTATAGGATATGATTTTGAATGATCGCTTCTTTTGCTTCCGCAGAAAAAGTAAACGTTTTCAATTGTACTTGACCATCGGCAAAGTATTCTAACTTCATATAGCCTTTTTCCGATGAACTAAAAATATGATTTTTAGTATGCTTGACTGATTTAGTTGTGGTAGCAGCGCCACTATTCAAATGATAGTGATCTTCAATTTGTTGAACTTGCAAATCCATTTCATGACCGGAGGCATAAATAACTGAAGGATAATCTTGTAATATTTCACGCAGGTGTTGATTAAAATTTTGATAAGCTGCGTTAGACATATCCCTTGTATTTCCGATTTGTTGTCGATAAGAAACATACATGGTACCAATAATCGGAATGGCATGATATCCGCTTAATTTTTTTCCAGCATACTGGCCTCCAGAATAAATAGGATGATGTGCTGCCAGTAACACATTTTTTCCTTCGGCGTCATCTAAATGGTCTTTGAGCTCATCCCAAAAATCAAATTCGCTAATAATTGGACAATCAGTATCTGGTGATACTGGTCGATCATGGGGATGCATAAACCATTGAGAATTGAAAATAATCAGCGTAGTCAAGTCATCTAATTCAATACTGATTGGGCCAGGACAAGCATCTTTAGGAATTAATTCTGCCCCAGCTATAGTTAATTGTTGAGCAAGTTGATGAATATTTTGGACACCATTTGGGCCTGAGTTATCCCAATCTCGGTCACCACTTAGGAAATAAGTTTGGATATTTTTATTTTTTTGTGAAACCTCACTCAGTTTACGTAGTAAAACTAAATTGTTATCATCACTGGACTTAACTAGGCCATTATGGTCTATTAGATCTCCTAAAAACAACAGTTTAGCAGGAAATTTGGTTGCTTCCAATTGTTTTTGTAATGATCGGAGAACTAAATTATCTAAATTTGCATTAGCTGTATTTCCTATCAAGTACACACCGTGAGTAGGAATAGAATTACTAGTGTTTTGTGCAATAAGCGAGAAACTATTTAAAAAGGCGAGAATGAAGTAAGGGAGTGTTCGTAAAAAATACGTCATTATAGTAGAATTGGTTAAAACAGTGCTCAAACCTAGTTAAAAATCAATTACATAAAAAATCAAACTGGAAAGAGGCAATAAAAGTTTTTTTAATGTGAATAAAATTTCATCTTTGTCCTTTCGTTTAAAATATGAAGTTGTTTTAAAATGTCTGCTTGTGCGAAAAAATCAGATTTAAGGTTCTCTAGAAGCTCATTTTTAAGTGCAACCTTCTGGTTGGACGCGAAAATAGCTGAATAGAGGTTCTCTAAGCTGAGTTTTGCAGCCAAGTAAGGTATTTTAAAACAACTTCTATGTGTAAATTATAAAGAAGTATTAGCTATGAAGAAAATTAAGATGAATTTTAATCATTATTAAGAACACTTTCTTTAATTTGATTGTTAGTCAAATGTATTGATTCTTACTAATGAATTCTCTTCTCTCTTTATAAGCTCTTAATTTAAACTTTCTTAACTGAAAACTAAGGCATGCTACCTAAGTCTATCTCTTTTGTAAAAATTATTTTTATTTTTTTCTTGCTTTTAGAAGGTTCCATGGTCTTTGCTCAACAAGATATGGTTCGGATCAAAGGAACTGTCATTGATGCAGATACCAAAGAACCGCTTCCTTTTGCAAATGTCACCTTCGTAGGCACGACGATAGGAATTACTACTGATTTTGACGGTAAATACAGCTTAGAATCGCAATGGGGGACTGATTCGATTCAGGTTTCCTATCTGGGCTATGAATCTAAGCGTGTTGCGATTACCAAAGATCGTAGACAAACCATTGACTTTGAGTTGTATAGCGAAGCGGCTACCTTGGTAACGGCTGTCGTTACAGAAAAGAAAGGACGTTATCGTAAAAGGAATAATCCCGCTGTGGAGTTGATCAGAAAAGTCATCAAGAATAAGAAAAATAATCGTTTAGAAGCCAACGACTACTATGAATACAATAAGTATGAAAAGGTAGAAATGGACTTGAATAACATTACCGATAAATTTCGAGAACGAAAAGCATTTAAAAAGCTTCAATTTATATTTGACTTCGTTGATACTTCTGATATAAATGGTAAACCCTTTTTGCCAATCTATTTACAGGAAACTAGTTCTAAAGTCTATTACCGAAAAAGTCCTGAAGCGAAAAAAGAATATCAAGATGGACAAAAGCTAACGAGTTTGGCCGAATATTTAGACGATGAATCCATCGCTACGGTTATGGAAAAATTATATGATGATATCAATATTTACGATAATCAAATCATGTTTTTGACCACCAACTTCATTAGTCCACTTGCGCCAGTTGTTGCAGTAGAAAAATATCGTTTTTATATTCAAGATACCATAGATTTTGAAGGGCAAGAAGTGATTGATCTTGCTTTTTATCCCAAAAATAAATACGATTTTTGCTTTAACGGCAACATGTATATCACTCAAGATACTACCTACCGAGTCCTCAAAGTGAATTTGAGTATTTTGAAGGAGACCAATATCAACTTTGTAAAAGATGCTAAAATAACGCAAGAATTTTCTCCAATTAGTAAAGGCTCTGATAAATGGGCATTGACTAAGGATAAGATTATAGTAGATTACAATTTGACGAAGAAAGGAATGGGATTCTTTGGTAGGCGTACTACTGTTTTCAAAGATCATGTATTTGATACCCCTAGAGACGAAGATCTGTACGCGGGAGGGGACCTTTTGGTAAAGTCTAAGGATTTTATGAAAAAGGATGAGGATTTTTGGAATAGTAAACGCCCTGAACTCTTGACTGAAAGGGAAAAAGGAGCGTATCACATGATTGATACTTTACAAAGAGTTCCTGTATTTAAGCGAGCACTTAATGTTGTTTCCTTCTTACTCACAGGTTACACCGCTATTGGCCCATTTGATATTGGTCCTGTCAACTCCTTTTATAGTTTTAATGATGTGGAGGGATTTCGACCTCGTTTAGGAGGGCGAACGAATACTAGGTTCAGTAAAAAAATTCAGTTAGAAGGATATGGTGCATATGGAGTCAAAAATAAAGAGTGGAAATACCAAGCGAGCTTCTTATATTCTTTTAAGGAGAACTATGAAGAATATCCCAAGCATTATATAAAAATAGGAGGTGAACGGGAGACTAGATTCCCGGGACAAGTGGTACAATATTTTAGTGAGGATAATATCTTCTTATCTTTTAGAAGGGGAGAGGCCGATAAATTACTTTTCTTCGATTCATATACGGTCGATTACTTAAGGCAAATGAAGAATAATGTCGATCTAGGTTTGACCATAGCCCATAGACGACAACGCCCAATTGGTAATTTTAATCCTGCTTTTATGCAAGGGGATACCATCGCTTATCTCAGGACGCTGACTACGGCAGAATTTGGTTTTAACCTAAAATGGTCGCCTAATGCTCAATATTGGAATGGAAAATCCTTTCAAATTGCTTTATTTAATAAGTATCCAATTCTTACTTTGGATTATAGAATGGGCTTCAAAGATATTTTGGGTGGAGAATATAATTTTCAGAAGGTTAATTTCAAGATTTTCAAAAGATTCTATTTGTCTGTCTTCGGATATAGTAATTTGGAGATTGAGTCGGCAAAAGTATTTGGGGATAGATTACCCTATTTATTATTGAATCTGCCTAGGGCAAATCAGACTTATGCTTATCAAATTTTCTCTTTCAATATGATGAATTTTCTGGAATTTGCAAGTGATGAATTTGTCAGTGTCAATTATCAGCACTTTTTTAATGGATTCATATTTAATAAAATTCCACTATTTAAAAGATTGAAATTGAGAGAAGTCGTCACGTTTAAAGGCATCTATGGTCGTTTGACTGATAATAATAATCCTACTTTGGCGGGAAATGAAGATCTACCTCAGTTTGAAAAAAATGAGGAAGGTATTCCGACTACTTATCCACTAGATAGTAGTGGTCCTTACATGGAAGCAAGTGCGGGCGTTTATAATATTTTCAAATTTTTAAGAGTAGATGTGGTGCAAAGATTGACCCATTTGGATCACCCAAACATTCCTAAATTATGGGGAGTAAAAGGTTTAGGTTTAAGAGTAAGATTCAAAGTAGAGTTTTAGATAAAATAAAGGTAAAAGCCACGAGTATAATTGAAGAATCGAGATATTATTCTTATCTTTGTACAAGGTAATTTATGAAAATAGATGTTGCTAATTTTTAGTATACATCAAAACACAACATTTTTTTGAGCTAGTTCGTTTTAATGAAATTATATTATGTCTTAGACTCTTTTCTAAGAATATTTTTTTCAAAACGAATATAGAAACTACACAGTCCAATCCTCAGTCTCTTTCTGAATACTGGCTGTTTTCAAATACTCAGGATTATTTCGTAGAAATAGTCAGGAATAGAGACAAAAAACTTATTAAGAAAGAAGGTAAAATCATTTTTAGTTTTAACTAATAAATGGTAAATCAAACAAGCATTAAATCTTTGATGATGTATATCAATTATCACAAGATTTAGAGTAAATGTTATATGGTATTTCAATGCCTTATACATTCTCTTCCAATATTGCTTGTTGATCAAAAACTGATTGTATATCTTTTATGACTAAAGATATGGAATCAACATTTATTTATTTGATACCTAAAGAGGAAATCTTTTTGGGGATATTCGCAAAAAAAAGAATATCATGTTAAAAAAGTACGGACAAATTATCGTGTACAAAGCCATTCAACCCCTGATTGAATTGCTGATTAAATTGGGTGTTACACCTAATATGATTACTTCTACTGGCTTAGGACTTAATTTCCTAGCCATGATCATTCTCATTTATGGTGCTGAATATGGCGCCAGAAATGACTACTCTTATGTAGGTTGGGCAGGCCTGACGATTTTATTTGCAGGTTTGTTTGATATGATCGACGGTCGATTAGCTAGAGTTGGCAAAATGGCTCATCCTTTTGGCGCCTTGTATGATTCTGTTTTAGATCGCTACAGCGAAATGGTCATGTTTTTAGGAATTTGCTATTATTTAGTTGCCCAAGATTATTTCTTGAGTTCTATTTTTGCATTTATTGCTATGATCGGTTCTGTAATGGTCAGTTACACTCGGGCAAGAGCAGAAGGTTTAGGCGTAGAATGTAGTGTTGGTCTGATGCAAAGACCAGAACGAATTTTAATTATTGGTATATCTGCTTGTTTGTGTGGTTTGTTTTCATCAGTAGTCGGTGGTGATTATAAGTTTTTTGTAGACTTTCTACCATTTCAAGTTTTTGAAACCATCTCACTCTTTACGATGCCGATAACTGTTTTGGCAGTGATGTCAAATATTACCGCGCTAAGACGATTGATGTACAGTCGAAGAATCTTGTTGGATACGACTAAAAAGGAAAACAAGTTAAAAAGAGCTTAGTGCAACGTTAAATTTTGGTTCATGTCTCTTAGAAAAGTAAAACGGCTGAATCAAATATAAGTGCTAGATAACTCTGTGATAATTAGATTTCTATCTACCTTTGTCAAAAATAATTCAAACAGCATCATTTTAGGCGCTTATTTGAATATAGAAATTAGATAAATTGTTAGGTCGAAAGACCAAAACCTTAACACAAAATAATTTTATTTAAAAAACCTACTATCTATTTGATAAATGGATTTAAAATAAAATTTTTACTGTTACTAAAATAGCAAATGATGAGCAACACACGGACAGAATTTTATCATTCTGAAACTGATGAACAATCCCATGTTATACGGTGTAGAGAAATCATGAAAAAACACCCAGAAGTAGCCAATTTGATAGGGAGAAATCCTTATACGGCATTGATCATGGTATTTCTATTAACTTTACAATTTAGTTTAGCGATCTGGTTAGGAAAAATGGGTACCGAATATTGGTGGTTGACACTCATCGTAGCCTATATAATTGGAGCTTTCGCAAATCATAATTTATATGTGGTTGTTCACGAAGCAACTCATAATATGATTTTTAAAAATCGCTTGGCCAATCGATGGGTTTGTCTGCTTTCAGATACAGCTAATGGTCTTCCTGGTGCACTTGGATTTAGCACGTATCATTTAAGACATCATGCCCACCTAGGTGATTACGCAATCGATACGGATATTGCTACAAAGTGGGAAGCCAAATTAATTGGTAACTCTACTTGGAGAAAAGCTTTGTGGCTTTTCCTTTTTCCTGTCTTTCAAATTTTTCGAACTTTCCGAATTGAAAATGTCAATACCTGGAATAAATGGGTTTTGATCAATATTGCCTTAGTGGTTGTAGTTGATGTTGCCGTAGTGATGTTGATAGGACCAATGGCTTTGATGTACTTGATCGCTTCTATGTTTTTTGCGCTCGGATTCCATCCCTTAGGTGCGCGATGGGTACAAGAGCATTACACCTTGGATGGCAAACAGGAAACACATAGTTATTATGGACCGATGAATAAAATCTCTATGTACATTGGTTACCATGTTGAACATCATGATTTTCCAGCGATTCCTTGGCACAATTTGCCAAAGCTAAGAGAAATTGCTCCTGAGTATTATAATAATTTACATGCACATCATTCTTGGTCGAAACTTTGGTTAGACTTTATTTTCAACTCTAAATATTCTTTGTTTTCAAGAATTGTAAAAGTAGATGGTAAAGATCAGGTGGTCATGGAAATTCAAAAAATGAGTAAGGTTGCTCGGTAGTTATCGTTGGTGCTTGGTTACTAGTTATTCGTATTCCTAAAACGTTTTGTAACATGCGGATATAATAAGGTAAAAAACTAAAAACCAAGAACTAAAGGTTAATAACCAGAATTAAAACTAATCTTAAGGATTAACAAGCATATGAAAAAGCATTACGTATCAAATAAGGATGAATCCATTCGGATGTTCAAAAGCGAATGGCTAGAAATGTTTACCAAAGTGCATTGGTCTGTACCTTTAATTTTGTATGTGCCTTTAGTGAGCTATTTAATCTATTTGTCTACACAAGAAATTTTATTGACGCCACTGATGGGAATAGGGATGTTTGTAACTGGAATTATTATGTGGTCGATTACTGAATATGTTTTACACCGATTTGTTTTTCATTATCATCCTACATCTGAGTTAGGGAAAAAAATACATTTTACTGTACATGGGGTCCATCACGATTATCCAAATGATTCAAAGCGTTTGGTGATGCCTCCCGGAGCAAGCATACCATTAGCATTTTTGTTTTACTACTCGTTCAAAGCGATCTTGCCAATGTATTTGTTGTTCCCTTATTTTGCTGGATTTGTATTTGGTTACCTGTGTTATGATATGTTGCACTATGCGGTGCATCATGTAGACATGAAAGGGAAGTTATGGACGACCTTGAAAACGCATCATTTGAAACATCATTTTAAAGACCCAGATAAAGGTTATGGAGTAAGTTCTCCAATTTGGGATATTGTTGCAGGATCGAATTTTACAAAAGGAAATGCTAAACACATTAAGAAGAAGAGTGTTGAATCAAAATCAGCTTGAGGATAAGCAACCTTTTAAACGATTCACAAAAAAAAGTGTGTTGGTTGTTACGGTTGTTTCACTTTTTTATTTAGGATGGTTAAAATGGTGGATTGGATTGCGAGAGGATCATGTTCAATTATTGGTGGTTTGTTTAATCGCTTTCTTTGTTTCAGATACGACTCGGAAAATTTTATATGGGATGATGTTCCTATTGCTATATTGGTTTGTGTATGATTCGCTAAGAATTTATCCAAACTACATGTTCAATGATGTACATTTGATAGAGCCTTATGAATTAGAAAAAGCTTGGTTTGGAATACAAACACCAAACGGATTAATAACACCAAATGAATATTATTTAGCGAACAAAAGTACCTTTTTGGATGTCATGACAGGTTTCTTTTATTTGTCTTGGATCCCGGTGCCAATGATGTTTTCTTTTTATTTGTTTTTTAAAAATAAAAAAGTATTACTTCAGTTTACGAGTTCGTTTTTTTTAGTAAATGTGATTGGGATTAGTGTCTATTATCTTTATCCCGCAGCTCCACCTTGGTATATCGTGGAACATGGTTTTACTGAAAATTTTAATATCATTGGAAATGCCGCTGGTCTCCTAAGTTTCGATGAGTATTTTGGAGTGGAGATTTTTAAAGGTATTTATAATAAAAACGGGAATGTCTTTGCAGCAATTCCATCTATGCATTCTGCATTTCCAGTTTTGTTGTTTTATTTTGGATGGAAATTACGATTGAAATTCGCGATGGCGTTTTTCTTTATTTGTATCATCGGTATTTGGTTTTCTGCAGTTTATTCAACACATCATTATATCATAGATGTATTGAGTGGAGCAGGAGCAGCAGTGACTACCTTGATTTTGATCGAGTTAATCGTACACTCCAAAGCAAATATTTTATTAGAAAAATACGAATCAATTATCCGTTAGAAGTTAAGATTGTCGAAGGATAGAATCATATTTTTAGACAATTACCAATAAGAAAATTTTTACAAGTAGTTGGACAGAAAGTTACCAAAAAACAACAACTGCTTCGCTTATAATCATTTAATAGAAATTCAAAAAGCATGAATAAGCTAGTTGAACGAATGGCGCGTTATGATGCACCACAGAAAGCAAGAGAAATGGGCGTTTACCCATATTTTCGAATGATTGAATCCGAACAAGATACGGAGGTCATCATTGATGGCAAGAAAGTATTGATGTTTGGATCTAACAGTTATTTAGGGTTGACGACGCATCCTAAATTAAAGGAAGCTTCGAAAGCTGCTGTTGATAAATATGGATCCGGATGTGCTGGCTCTCGATTTTTAAATGGAACATTGGATTTGCATATCGAGCTGGAGCGAAAGCTAGCCGATTATGTCGGAAAAGATGAGGCATTGGTATTCAGCACTGGCTATCAAGTTAACTTAGGAGTGATTTCTTCTGTAACCAATCGAAATGATACCATTTTCTTGGATGAATTAAATCATGCTTGTATTATCGATGGTGCTCGATTATCTTTTGCCAAAACGATGAAATATCGTCACAACGACATGGAATCATTAGAGCGTTCTTTGCAAAGATGTACTACCTCAGGATTAAAATTAATCGTGGTAGATGGTGTTTTTAGTATGGAAGGTGATTTAGCTCGTTTAGATAAAATAGTTGAATTAGCTCGAAAATATGACGCCAATATTTATGTGGATGATGCGCATGGTCTTGGTGTCGTTGGAAAAAATGGTCGCGGTACAGCTTCTCATTATGGATTGACGGACGAAGTGGATTTAATTATGGGAACCTTTAGTAAATCACTAGCTTCTATCGGTGGCTTCATTGCATCGGATAAGACGACGATTAACTATTTAAAACACCATGCCCGATCCTTGATTTTCAGTGCAAGTATTGCCCCTGCGAATGCGGCGAGTGTCATTGCTGCTTTAGATTTGATCGAAGCAGAGCCAGAACGAATTGATAGACTTTGGGAAAACACTCATTTTGCGATTAGAGAATTGAGAAATCTTGGATTCGATATTGGACATACGACAACACCGATTATCCCAATTTACATTCGAGATAATGTCAAAACTTTTACTTTGACTAAGATGCTTTTGGAGCAAGGTGTATTTGTAAATCCAGTGGTTTCGCCAGCAGTAAAGTCGACGGATTCATTGATTAGATTTTCATTGATGGCTACACATACCAAAGCACAAATCGAAGAGGCATTGGAGAAAATTGATAAAGTAAGTCGTATTTTAGAAGTTCCAAAATTGCAAAAAGTATCTGTTTAAAGATGACGATTGTTGAAGTTACTAATGAGAAACTAAAGAAAACATTTATAGACTTTCCGCATGATTTATATGCTGATGATCCGGTTTATGTACCGGAAGTTTATATTGGGATGAAAGAACTAATGGATCCTAAGAAAAATCCATTTTTCAAACATTCAAAGGTACAATTGTATTTGGCTAAGGAAGGAAAAAAAGTAGTTGGAAGAATTGCAGCCATCCGAAATAACAATTACAATGACTACATCAACGCCAACGTTGGTTTTTTTGGTTTCTTTGATGTAGTCGATAACTATGAAGTCGCAAAGGCGCTTCTTGATGCAGCGATTGAATGGATTCGAAAAGAAAAACTAGATGCTGTTTTAGGCCCAACTAATTTTTCTACGAATGATACCGCAGGATTATTAATCAAAGGCTTTGATGATCCGCCAGCTGCAATGATGACTTATAACAAGCCATACTATCTTGACTTTTTAGAAAAATACGGATTCAAGAAAAAGATGGATTTGTTAGCTTATGTTTTGACCGAAGATAAAGTCTCGATGAAGTCAGTTAAAATTGCTGGCATGCTAGAGGAAAGACTCAAACGGAAAAACATCACGATTCGTCAAGTAAACATGAAAAAGTTTAAAGACGAGGTCAAGTTGATCAAAGAAGTCTATAATCAAGCTTGGGAAAAAAACTGGGGATTCGTCCCCGCGACAGATGAAGAATTTGCTCATCTGGCGGAAGGTTTGAAACTCGTTATCGATCCACAGTTCGCTTTGATTGCAGAAGATAATGGAAAGGCAATTGGTTTTGCATTGGCTGTTCCAGATATCAATCAAATCATGCGGACAGTGAAGAAGGGCCGTTTATTACCAACAGGAATTTTTAAACTCCTTTTTGGAAAAAGTAAAATCAAAAAAATTCGAATCATCACATTAGGAGTCATTGAAGGATATAGAAAATTGGGAATTGAGGGCGTTTTTTATGCAAAGATTATTTCCAATGGATTGAAAAAAGGAATTCATACGGCAGAAGCATCCTGGATTTTGGAGGATAACGAAATGATGAATCAAGGACTTTTGAATATGAATGCAGAAGCGTATAAGAAATACAGAATTTTAGAATTGAGCTTAGGCTAAGCAAAGTGATTCACCAAATTTATTGGGTGTAACATTTTCTATCCAATAAATTTGAAAGTCTGTTAAACTAACTATGAAGAAAATACTCATCACTGGAGCAAGTGGCTTTGTTGGAAGTTGTATGGTAGAAACTTTTCTTTCTGAAAATTCCACATACGAAATCTACGCAGGCATTCGTTCTAGTAGTAGTCGGGCTTATTTGACAGATGCTCGCATCCAGTTTTTCGAACTGGATTTTACCAATACCAAAAAACTCACCGAACAATGCCGGCAGCAAAAGTTCGACTACATCATTCATTGCGCCGGTGTTACCAAGGCAGATAAGAAAGTAGATTTTTTTAGAGGAAATTCTGAGTACACTCAGAACTTCATCCATTCGCTTATGGAAGCTGATGCAGTACCAGAGAAATTCGTTTTTCTGAGTAGCCTTGCAGCTTATGGTCCTGCGGATAATAGACCTCATGGCATTGTCATGGAAGAGGATGAACCTTCGCCGATTACGACTTATGGCGAGAGTAAGCTTGATGCAGAACGCTTCATCAAGCAGTTGGATAATTTTCCTTTTTTGATTTTTAGACCCACAGCGGTTTTTGGACCAAGAGAGAAAGACATTTATACTTTTTTTACCTTATTGAATAAACATTTTGAACCATACATTGGATTCAAAAAACAAGAATTGACTTTTATTTATGTCAAAGATTTGACGGAGTTGATTGTTAAAGCGACTTTGTCCGATAAGGTAAATAAATCTTATTTTGTTTCTGATGGTAGTGTGTATTCGACTTATGATCTAGGAAGAATCGGTAAACGACTTTTAAATAAAAAAACAATTTCTGTCAAAGTACCAACGACTTTAGTTCGAGGGATTGCTTATGTCAATGAATTGATTGTCAAATTAGGAGGAAAATCGCCTCCTCTCAACTTAGAAAAAGTAAAAGAATTAGAAAGTTTGAATTGGAAATGCGATATTCGCGCTCTGAAAACAGATTTTAATTTTCAACCTAAATATAACTTAGAGCAAGGTCTAGAAGAAACCATTGCTTGGTATAAAGAAAATAAGTGGTTGTAGATAATTTGTTGTTGGTGTTTTGGTTGTTGGTTTCTAGAATCATGAATGCTAAAAATTTGCAACACCAACAACTAAAACTAACAACCACATTACTAAAACACATTTAACTCGATTAACTTAAAATTATAAAATGAAAGAGAAATCAGCCATTACACCTCCTAAGGGAAAATTGGGAGTTTTGATTCCCGGTATGGGAGCGATTGCGACTACATTGATTGCCGGTGTAGCTGCTATTAATAAAGGGATTGCAGAACCGATTGGTTCCTTTACACAGATGAATCGAATTCGTTTGGGGAAAAGAACCGATGGACGGGAACCTATTGTTAAGGATTTTATTCCTTTAGCAAAAATGAAAGACCTCGTTTTTGGAGGCTGGGATATTTTTGATATTGATATGTATGAAGCTTCCGTTCATGCAGATGTTTTGGATAAAGCTTTATTGGATAAAATGAAGCCTGTTCTAAAAAAGATCAAGCCAATGAAGGCGGTTTTTGACAAAAAGTACGTTAAGAAATTGAACGGGACTTACGTCAAAAAAGGAAGAACGAAAATGGCTTTAGCGAAAGCTTTAATGAAAGACATCGCTGATTTCAAAAAGAAGAATAAATGTACTCGTCTGGTTATGATCTGGTGTGGATCAACAGAGATCTATATTAAAGAAGGTAAAGTTCATAAGACGATTGCTGCTTTTGAAAAAGGTTTGAAAGAAAATGATCCAGCGATTGCGCCAAGTATGATTTATGCTTATGCTGCTATCAAGATGGGTGTACCTTATGCTAATGGAGCTCCTAATTTATCTTGCGATATTCCGGCATTAGTCAACTTAGCAAACGAAACAGGTGTACCTTTAGCAGGTAAAGATTACAAAACAGGCCAGACTTTGATGAAAACAATTTTGGCTCCAGGTTTGAAAGCTCGATCGTTAGGAATCAAAGGTTGGTTCTCTACCAACATTTTGGGTAACCGAGATGGAGAAGTATTAGACGATCCTGCAAGTTTCAAAACGAAAGAAGTTTCTAAATTAAGTGTATTGGAAGAAATTTTGGAACCAGAGAAAAACCCAAAATTATACAAAGATTTATATCACAAGGTAAGAATCAATTATTATCCACCTCGTGGGGATAACAAAGAAGGATGGGACAATATTGATATTCGCGGTTGGTTAGATTATGAAATGCAGATCAAAGTGGATTTCCTTTGTCGAGATTCTATTCTTGCAGCACCTCTAGTTTTGGATTTAGCATTATTACTAGATTTGGCTAAACGATCTAACATGGGCGGAATTCAAGAATGGTTATCTTATTTCTTTAAGTCTCCACAAACGAAAAAAGGATTACCTCCAATGCATGATTTGTTTAAACAATTGATCAAGTTGGAAAATACTTTGCGTCACTTACAAGGAGAGGATTTGATTACTCACCTAGGTTTGGATTATTACGAAGAAAAATAGCTAAGGATTTCCTCGAAATTAAAGAGGCTCCTTTGGGAAATAAATTTTATAAGGGACACTGGGTTATATACTTGGTGTCCTTTGTATCTTTGTAAAGAAATGTGTGGTCTGTTTTTTTGAACCATATGAGGCATTTAAGTTCATTTAGGAAAGGTCACGTTAGAACTTACGTGTCCGTATGGATATGTTCCATAAATCTTATATGGTTCAAATTACGACTGCGCGAAAAATTTAAGAATTGATTTTTGAAAGTACCAAATAAAAATATTCCGGATTTTTTGGCGATTGGTCATGCTTGCTACGATTTAGTAGGAGAGGATTATGTCTTGGGGGGAGCAGTTTCATTTACCAGTCAAGTGGCCTTGAAATTGGAGAAATCAGTTGCGGTATTGACAAGTGTTGAAAAGGACTTTCTATTTAATTCCGTATTTGAAAATATTTATTTAGAAAATGTAGAAGCGAATAAAGACACCATTTTTGAAAATGTATATCTAGAAAATAAACGGACTCAATATCTCCATCAAAAAGCAAATGATTTAAGGCCAGAGGATCTTCCTGAATCTTGGTTGAAGATTCCATTGGTGTTACTTTGTCCGATTGCGGATGAAGTTTCTTTTGATTTTTTGGAAATGTTTCCTGATAGTGTGGTGGCTTGTGCGCCTCAAGGTTGGATGAGAACTTGGGGAAAAGATAAAAAAGTAAAGTCTAAAAATATAGATTGGACTCGTTTAGCGAAAGCGGAAGTCATCATCATGAGTGAGGAAGACATTGTAGGATTTGAATATGAAATTCCTCGGATTGCATCATTGGTAAAAGTTTTGATTCTAACGAGGGGCGAGTATGGAGCGAGATTGTTTTATGAAAACAAGCAAACGGATTTTCCGGCATGTGCTGCAAAAGTTGTTGATCCAACAGGAGCGGGTGATGTTTTTACAGTCACTTTTTTATTGAATTATATTAAAGAGAAAGAGGTACATCAATCAGTAGCTTACGCAAATGTAGCGGCATCTTTGAGTATTGAAAAAATGGGCATTGCGGGTTTGCCTAAGGAAGAAGAGATTCAGAAAAGATTGTTAAATTATTTTTATTGATTTTTAATATTTTGACTTGAGCGTTTTGATTAAATTACATAGAGAATATTCCGTAAAGGGATGCACCCTAATAGTAGAACACGTTCATACTTTAACACCAATTTTAAAAATATGAAAACCACGATACATAAAATGATTGCGACTGCTTTTGGTGCGGGGTATTTTCCAGTAGCGCCTGGTACTGCGGGTGCTGCGGTAGGTGTTTTGATGTTTTGGGTATTGCATCAAATTTATTATAGTTGTTATGATGACCCACAGTTTTTTACGATGCTATTTGTTGGAGTGATTTTATTGTTTCTTTACTTAGGAGTAATCGCTACAGATCATTTAGAAATAGAATGGGGAAAAGATCCATCTCGAGTGGTTATGGATGAAGTTGTTGGTGTTTGGATTACCTTACTTTTTGTTCCGGTAACCTGGATGAATTTGTTATTGGCTTTTGGATTGTTTCGTTTATTTGATATTTGGAAACCATTATTTATTCGAAAATTGGAAGCCATTAAAGGAGGATGGGGAGTCATGTTGGATGATGTATTAGCAGGGATTTATGCGAATATTGTTTTGCAAGTGATTCTATATTTTTGGCTATGATAATTTCAATGCTCATTAAGAAATATTCAATTGAAAAGTAGTGGAGATCCCACGGTAGATAAACTGAAGTTTGAGATAATTTGTAATCCAAAATGAACAAGCAAATGCAGCGATTTCTGTTATGACTGAAATAGAAACAAAGAATGGACCACGAACTTTGGTCTCTTTTTTTAGGGCACAGCTTTCGGCTATGGTTTCTACATTAGTAGACTTCTTGACGGTGATTCTATTGACGGAAGTTTTTGGAATTTGGTATGTGACCTCCAATGCGATTGGTGCTTTGATGGGGACAATTGTTAATTTTTTGATTGGAAGATATTGGGTCTTTGAATCAAAGGAACGACAAATTCACCAACAAGCTTTAAGATACTTATTGGTTTCTGCGGGGAGTCTGATTTTAAATACTTATGGTGTTTACTTGATTACAGAATACTTTGGTATTAACTATATTTATTCAAAGGTAATTGTTTCCATCTTCATTGGCGTTTTTTATAATTTTGTTTTGCAAAAATATTTTGTTTTTAAATAGATTTTATGACTAGCGATTTTGAATTCCAAAATAATTTGACTTTCTATAAATTTTATATTTAAATTTAGGCTCTTTAAAAATTAGAATAGAACGATATCTTTATATTCGAAATACAGTGAAAAATACTTACTTTGATTTGATCGACCAAACCTTTTACTTTCCTCAGGAAGGTTTTGATATTGAACATGGGGAACTGACCTTTCATGATATTCCAATCATGTACCTCATCAAAAAATATGGGACTCCACTCAAATTAACCTATCTACCTAACATTGGCAAACAGATTAAAAAAGCTAAAAATATATTTAATCGAGCAATAAAGGCATCTGGTTATCAAGGTAAATATTACTATTGTTATTGTACCAAGAGCAATCACTTTAGTTATGTGATTGATGAAGTGTTGGAGCATAATGCGCACTTAGAAACATCCTCCTCTTTTGATATTGATTTGATTCGACGATTGTATACTCAAGGTAAATTGAAGAAGGATTTGATTATCGTTAATAATGGATTTAAAACTAAGGATTACGCATTGAAAATCGCTGCTTTGATCAATGATGGTTTTAAAAATGTGATTCCTGTTTTGGACAATGTGGAGGAATTAGATTACTACACCAAGTATGTAAAAGAAGAATGTCAAATTGGGATTCGAGTGGCCACAGAAGAAGAACCCAATTTTGAATTTTATACTTCGCGATTGGGTATTCGAAATTCTGAAATTATCCCTTTTTATAAAAAAAAGTTAGCGCGTAAAAAAAGAATAAAGCTTAAAATGCTACACTTTTTTGTAGATACAGGAATCAAAGATTCCATTTATTATTGGGGAGAGCTAAAGAAAGCAATCAAAACTTATTGTGAACTAAAGAAGATTTGTCCGGATTTACAAGCCTTGAATATTGGTGGCGGAATGCCTATTCGAAATTCATTAGGTTTTGAATTCGATTATAAATATATGATTCAACAAATCGTAGCCATGATTCAACAGGCTTGTAAAGAAGAAGCGATTCCGGAGCCGGATATTTTTACAGAATTTGGTTCTTTCACCGTTGGTGAAAGTGGAGCGACTATTTTTTCCGTTCTAAATCAAAAACAACAAAATGATTCGGAGCGATGGTATATGATTGATAATTCTTTGATGAATACCATTCCAGATAGCTGGGGTATTTCACAGCGATTTATTTTATTACCGATCAACAAATGGAAAAATGAATATACCAAAGTTAATATCGGTGGATTGAGTTGTGATAATTCAGATTATTATAATTCTGAAGTCCATCTCAATCAAGTTTATTTACCTGAGTTTGAAAAAGGAGATAAGGAAACGCTATACCTCGGATTTTTTCATACCGGAGCTTATCAAGAAGCCTTGAGCGGATATGGAGGAATTAAGCATTGTTTGATCCCTTCCCCAAAAGTAGTGCTTGTGGATAGGGATGAGCAAGGGAATTTAAAAGATTGGTTGTACCGAGATGAACAGAAGGCAGAGGATATGTTGGATATTTTGGGATACTAAATTTTTAAATGTAAGATTGGGATATCCAATATTCAATATCGAATATCCAATATCCAAAATGAGTGGGGACGAGCAGTTCTCATATTTATATATTGGAAACATAAGAGATCAAGATTCGTTGGAATTAATGAAAGAAAGGTTGAAGATCTTTTTCGAAATTATCAAGTGAAGTATTTTTTGTGAAATCTAGAATTTCCTGAGCTGATTTAAACAAAGCATGTCAAGAAAAGTAAAAATAGAAAATTTTGATCCGAATGGAATTGGTTTGAGAAATGGCCATTTCATTGGTTTGCCTTTTTCGGAGGAGGAAGCATCTATGGTGATGTTATCTGTTCCTTGGGATGTGACCGTTTCTTATCAAGCTGGAACATCGACTGGTGGGGATAATATTTTGTCTGTTTCGACACAATTAGATTTGTATGATGCGGAAGTGAAAAATGCTTGGAAAATGGGATTGTATTTACGGCCTTCCAATGCTACTTGGTTGCGAAAAAATAATAGTTTGCGTGGGAAGTCAAACGTGCTGATTGAAGAAATGGAACTGGGAGAAGTAATGGCGGAGTCGCCGCACTTACAGGATTTACAAGCAGAGATTAATGAAGCTTGCGAAGAACTTAGACAATGGGTTTTTGACGAAAGTCAGCAATTGTTACAGCAAAATAAACTGGTAGGAATCATTGGGGGAGAGCATAGTGTACCTCTTGGTTTTTTAGAAGCTTTGGCTGCAAAGTATGAGGATTTTGGTGTTTTGCAAATTGATGCGCATATGGATTTACGAGAAGCTTATGAAGGATTCACTCATTCACATGCTTCTATTTTTTACAATGCATTGAAGATCCCACAGTTATCAAAACTAGTCCAAGTGGGCATCCGTGATTATTGCGAGGAAGAAGTCAATAGGGTAGCAGCTTCGGAAAAACGTATTGTGGTCTTTTATGATGCCGATATTCGACAAGCGCAATTTGAGGGATTTAATTTTCATATTACCTGTCAACGAATTGTAGCAGAGTTACCGATGAATGTTTATATTAGTTTTGATATTGATGGTTTAGATCCGAAACTTTGCCCGAATACGGGGACGCCAGTTCCTGGTGGCTTAGAATTTTCGGAAGCGATGTATTTGATAAAAATGGTGGTGGATAGTGGTCGAAAAATTATTGGTTTTGACCTGAGTGAAGTCGCTGGTTTAGGTAATGAATGGGATGGAAATGTCGGTGCTCGAGTAGCTTATCGCTTGGCGAATTTCATGGGTAAATCTCATGGTTTGGAAAAAGAAAATGAATAAAGTATTTGAAAATTTGGTTAATTTGTAAACCAAAATGGAATAATTGCTTTTCGAAAAACAGAATCAGGTTCGTTCGCAATTTTTTCTACAGTTAATATATTTTTTCCATTTTTTAGATGATCCGTAGGTAAATAGGTAATGATGCCTTCTATTTTTTTATAAGGAAGTTTATAGACTGAATACTCTGTTTGGTACAAGCTATCATTGAGGTAAATTCGATGGTATTGATGATAGCAATTATAGTAGAAGGCATACTTAAGTTGACGATTCTCTTTTCTTTCTAAGCTATCGATTTTAGTCCATTCGCCACAAACCTTATCAATCATATCCGATTCATTTCCATGGATGGGAATAAAGACTTCCATTAATGGCCCATCAATTTTTTTACGCTCAATAAAAGGCGAAAAAACACTCAAATTATTTTCTATTAATTCATCTTTATAAAAATATGCTTGGGTTCGATCCAGCCTTTCAAAATTTTGATATAACCTTTCAGGTGCTAGTAAGTAGATGCCTTCTGTATTAACAAATTGATAGCTTGCTAAGGCCATGATGGGAATAAAAATAGCGGTAGCTCCTTTAAAATATTCTTTAAAAGAAATATTGGTTAAGAATATAAATAGTAAATAGTTGGCTGGTCTTTGAAAAATATGGAATAGCATTTTAGTGTACCACTGATATATTTTGTAATAAATGGATTGAAGTTTTTGATTACTGTGATTCCGTTTTAGGTTACAAAACATGGAGAAAACCGAAATACCTGATAGTAAAATTAAAATCAAAATTCCTATAAAATCGAGAATGTTTTCTGGGATGAAAAAGCTCAATAAGTATTTGATTCCTAATAAGATCGCAATGTCAAAACTAAGGACAGAAAGCATAATGCCAATATAGGCGGAACTAGCAAAAATGCTGCTACAAAAATTATCTAAACGTTGGATGATAGACTGATTGTTGGGATAATCTTTGACGAGGAAATCCATAAAAAAAATAGAATAATTTTTACTTCCTTCTCTGTTAATTCCTTTCGGGAAAACAGAATTGAGGCCAATAAAACCAATCCAAATGGCTCTTAGTATAAAATGAAAAATAAAACTCGAAGCGATTATAATAGTGGCAATATATAAGTACCAAATACCAGTACGTATCAGTGCGCCTGGAGCCATATTATTGATGGCCCATGATCCTAATTGAATGACTGCATCTGGTAATTTTAGAGAACCATATATCGCCAAACCTGAAACAATCAATTCCGCTTGCCAGCTTTCTTGCTCCAGTTTTTTTAGCCATTTTGGCGTTTTTATTTCTTCTGGTTGATTTGTTGTTTCATTAGTCATGTTGCTCTAGCTTTTGTTGATTTGACTCACAATATAACTATTTGATGAATAATTCTTATGAAGTCGACGAACATCAATACTAATCAGATTAATTCTAATGAAAAAGCGCAAAGAGGTTGATTCTTTTTGCGCTTTAAAAGTATTCGTTTTTAAAATATTTATAAGGTTCCTCTTAATTCTTGCTCCCGCTCTATGGCTTCAAACAATGCTTTGAAATTTCCTTTTCCGAAAGAATTCGCTCCTTTTCGTTGGATGATTTCAAAAAACATAGTCGGTCTTGCTTGAATAGTCTTAGTGAAGATCTGTAGCAAATATCCTTCATCATCGCGATCAACTAAGACTCCTAATTTGCGTAAAGCTTCTACATCTTCATCAATAGCTCCAACTCGATCAAGCAAGGCGTCATAATAGGTACCTGGAACTTGTAAAAACTCAATTCCCCGTTCCTTTAACGCGGTGACTGTTTTAATAATATCATCAGTGGCAACAGCAACGTGTTGAACTCCTTCACCTTCGTAAAATTCTAAGTATTCATCTACCTGAGATTTTTTCTTGCCGGGTGCTGGTTCGTTGATGGGGAATTTGATTCTTCCATTTCCATTACTCATTACCTTACTCATCAAAGCAGTATATTCTGTTGAAATATCTTTATCATCAAAGGAAAGAATTTGTGCAAACCCCATCACTTCTTCATAAAATTTGACCCAATAATTCATTTTTCCTAAGGCTACATTTCCGACCATGTGATCGACATATTTTAGGCCAACTGATTCTGGATTATAAAAGGTTTCCCACTTTTGATAACCAGGAAGAAAGACCCCCTTATAATCTTTTCGTTCAACGAAAATATGAACCACTTCTCCATAAGTATAAATTCCTGAGCGAACGACTTTACCATCTGCATCCTCTTCTACCGTTGGCGACATATAATGTTTAGCACCACGTTCCATAGCAGCATTATAAGCGTAGGTTGCATCGTCAACCCAAAGTGCATTGACTTTGATTCCATCTCCATGCTTGTCGATATGTTGACCGATTTGGGTACCACTTTTTAGTGGAGAAGTAAGAACTATCCGAATCTTATCTTGTATCACCACATAGGACTCTCGGTCTCGTAAACCTGTTTCTAAACCTGCGTAAGCCAAGGCTTTAAATCCAAATGCAGATCTGTAAAAATGAGCTGCTTGTTTGGCATTACTGACGTACAATTCCAGATAGTCCGTCCCGTTGATGGGCATGAAATCTCCAGCTTTGTCATATATTTTGGGCATTTCATTGATTTGATTCGACATAGTTAGGTGTTTTTAAATAAGTGCTTGAAAAGTATAATTTGGTGTTTTTTGAAAGATGATCTAATGATGGTTTAGCCAAGATTGATAATATTTTCCATCATCAATTCCCATCGCTTCTTCAGTCATCATCAAAGGTTTGAATGTATCAATCATAACAGCTAATTCGCCGGTTTCTTTTTTATCAATACTACCTTCGTAGGTGCCAGGATGTGGGCCATGTGGAATACCTCCAGGGTGTAATGAAATATGACCTTGGTCAATATCATTTCGACTCATAAAATCACCATCAACGTAGTACAACATTTCGTCAGAGTCGATATTAGAATGATTGTATGGTGCAGGAATCGCTTTTGGATGATAATCATACATCCGAGGACAAAAAGAACAAATCACAAATGCAGCAGTTTCAAAAGTTTGATGAACTGGAGGTGGTTGATGCACTCTTCCTGTTATAGGTTCAAAGTTGTGAATCGAAAAACCATAAGGATAATTATATCCATCCCAACCGACAACATCAAACGGATGCGTAGCATATAGCATTTCATGTAAATGTCCTTGTTTTTTTACTTTTATGATAAAATCTCCTGTTTCATCGTGTGTTTCTAATTGGCTCGGAATCTTATAATCTCTTTCACAGAATGGTGAATGTTCGAGCAACTGGCCAAACCAATTTCTATATCTTTTAGGTGTATAAATTGGGTGAAAAGATTCGGCATATAGCAATCTATTTTCTTCCGTATCGAAATGAATTTGATAAATCATTCCTCTAGGTATGATCAAGTAGTCACCATATTCAAATTCGATATTCCCAAAAAGTGTTTTTAAGGTTCCGCTACCTTTATGAACGAAAATCATTTCATCGGCATCTGCATTTTTGTAAAAATAATCGGTCATAGAAGTCTTTGGTGCAGCTAATCCGATATGGACATCAGAGTTGACCATCAATGTTTTTCGGCTATCTAAAAAATCGATTTCCGCTTCTATTTGAAAACCAATTAGTTTTCTAGCTTTCATGTTTTTTTCTACTGCGATCTTAGGACTCATGTCTTTAGAGCCTAGAATTTCTTTAACCATCGTTGGTCGATGAATATGATAGAGTAGAGAAGACATGCCATCAAAACCGATGGTACCAAATAATTGCTCATTGTAAAGCGTTCCATCAGGTTGTCTAAATTGAGTATGCCGTTTTGGCGGTATTTTTCCCAAGCGATGATAGATAGGCATGTTTATATTTTTTGTCGAAGAAGTTTTTTGTAAAAAGGAATTTAGTTGCTATGACAAATATATTTAAAAATAAGGTGTCATGCAAAATTGGATGCTATTAAAAGGAATTTAGTTAAGTAGCCAAAAGCATATGAGAAATGTTGCTGACCAAAGAGTGCTATTTTTTATAAGTCATATAGGTATTATTTTTCTTTAAAATTCTGATAGATTTGATCCATCAATCTTTGAAAAGTAATAAAATCTTCATCACTTAAATTTTTCCATCCTGTTTGTCTTAATGCTATTATTTGTGGATACGCTTTTTGATAAATTTTCCTTCCTTTTTTTGTCAAAAAAATATTGAAAGATCTACGATCCTCTTCGGATCGTTGTCGTTGGGTCAAATCTTTTTTACACATTAAGTCGATAATACGTGAAAGGGTAGGAGCATCTTTAAAATTGCTATTGGCTAAATCTGTTTGAGATTGACCATCTTGTTGATGGAGACTGTCTAGAATGACCCATTGTTCTGTTGTAATATCTAATTCTAGATCGCGGAAAATTTGTAAGACATTTTGTCGAATAATTTTAAGTGTCCGTTCAAGAATAGGTCCGAAATTATGAGTGTTATTTGATTCTAGCATGTGACAAATTTAAAAAACTATTCTGATTCTTTTACATTATATAAAATTTGTATATATTAGTCAATATAATTTTCATTGCTATCGGAAATTATCAGCTATATATAAACTAATGTTCTTCGACAGACCTGTACGTACGCATGTATTTGTATAGACATTCAAAATTGAAATTCAACGCTTCCTATGGTTGCTTTTTCATCTCACTTAATGTCCATCCATGTGTACGATTTGTAGAAGAATGTAAATTAATTGGTCTTCATGAGTACCATTCAAAAGAATAGAATTATCCTAATTCAGAATACGGAGATGTATTTAGTGAAAATATTGGTACAGAAACTGAAATCTATTAATTCTACAAATGTTCGTATTGTCTCCTCAACTGAAGAAGAGCCTATCGAATATAATAAAGATACCGATTTGATCATCCAGCAATACGATCCTGAATTATCTAGTGTGGATAATTTTAAAATATTAAAGGATTGTAAGCAAAATTATTCTCATACTTCTTTTATTTTTATTGGTCCGGCTATTGGAGAAATGGCTGCTGTAAAATGTATTAAGCAAGGAGCAGATGATTATATATTATTGAATCAATTGGATGATATCAGTTCAATTGTGGAGGAAAATTTAAGTAAAAACGAGAAAAGTGATGAATTGATTTTTAGGTCAAATCCTTGGGGACAAAATTTAGAAAGTGTATTTGACCAATCCTACGCAGCCTTAAAAGATAAGTTAGAGAAGCAGTTACATTTCAATGAAAAATTAATGGAAATGCTACCTGCAGATATTTATCTTTCAGACTTGAGTATTCGGCCAATTCGATTTTTTAATATGAATATTTTGAATCGCTTTGGCTATACTCAAAAGGATTTTGAAAGACCAGGTGAATTGTTATCCAATTTTGTTCATCCAGATGATATTGATAACGTCCATGCTATAAATTATGATATTTTCACCAACCAAGAAGATCAGTTTTTTGATTTTGAGTATAGAGTAAGAGATAAAGAAGGCAACTGGCATTGGTTACATTCAAGAGAAGTTATTTTTAAACGAGATGCGGAAGGGTTTGCTAGTCATATTTTAGGGGTCAATTATGATATTTCTGAATTAAAAAAAGTCCAGAAAGAATTGGCTGAAAAAAATGAAAACTTGGAAGCGATGGTTGCTGCTCGAACTTTTGCATTACAACAATCAAATGAAGATTTAGAGCGATTCGCCTTTATCGCCTCCCATGATCTACAAGAGCCTCTGCGAATGATCATTAGTTATTTACAATTGTTCAAAAGATCTTCTATTGGTCAATTGAATGAAGAACAGTTAACTTTTTTAGGTTTTGCCGAAGAAGGTGCACAAAGAATGCATCACCTCTTACTCAATTTATTGGAATATAGTCGATTGACCTCTGAAAAAACTACTTTTAAAGAGGTAGGTTTAGACGAAATCCTGGCTGAAATAATACGAAATCTTTCTGCTCAAATCGAAGAAACACAAGCTGTTATTAAAGTCCCCATTTTGCCCAAAATTATTGGCCATAAAAGCCAACTTATCCAAGTTTTTCAGAATCTGATTTCCAACGCTATTAAATTTCAACATCAGGAGGCAGTCCCTAAAGTGAGTATTACCTATAGAGAAGAGAAAAATCGCCATGTTTTTGCAGTGAAAGACAATGGTATTGGAATAGAGGAGGAGTTTCAAGATCAAATATTCCAAGCTTTTAAACGATTAAACTCTCGTCAAAAATACAAAGGAAGTGGGGTTGGCTTATCCATCTGCAAGAAAATTATTACTAATCACTTTGGTGAAATGTGGTTAGAATCCTACCCAAACCTTGGAACTACTTTTTTCTTTTCTATTTCCAAGGAATTAAAACTGACAGATAGAGAAAAATCTTCTTCGACAAATCCTATGGACCTTCATAAAATAGGATAAGTAAGCGACGAGCAGAAGCACATTTTTAAGTTTTATAAGGCTTAGAGGCTTTGTCGAAGAAGTAATAAAAATAGGCTGTCCGAAAACCGAACAGCCTATAGCCTTAACCATATAAAACCAAATTAATATTATTATGCAGGAACTGTTATGTTCGCACTTTTTACTGTTTTTATGATTCTACCTGCGATCTTGTATGGATCACCATTTGACGCAGGTCGACGATCTTCTAACCAGCCTTTCCAGCCAGCCTCTACTGTACCAATCGGGATTCGAATAGAAGCACCACGATCAGACACACCGAAAGAGAAATCATTGATTGAAGCTGTTTCGTGTTTTCCAGTTAAACGCATGTCATTGTACGCACCGTACACTGCTATGTGTTCTTTTGCAACTGGTCGGAAAGCTTCACAAATTGCTTCATATATTTCTTTTGAACCACAAGTTCTTAAAGTTGTATTAGAGAAATTGGCGTGCATTCCTGAACCATTCCAATCTCCTTGAATTGGTTTTGGATGATATTCGATATAATATCCATATTGTTCAGTCAATCGATCTAGCAAATATCTTGCTACCCAAATTTCATCACCTGCTTTCTTTGCTCCTTTAGCAAACAATTGGAATTCCCATTGTCCAGATGCAACTTCTTGGTTAATTCCTTCAAAATTTAAT
>CAYTVR010000010.1:0-63036 GCA_964441245.1 uncultured Saprospiraceae bacterium
ATGTCCATTAATCCCGACATTTTCAAGGTTTGTATTTTTTCATCAATGATCGTCATCCCTCTCGACTTGTGCCCTTTTCTTTTATTTTTCTTTGCATTTTCTCGACCGATGCCGTTGTCATTTATTTCGCAAAAAAGCAGATCATTTTTTTCATAAAAATGAATCACGAGTTCTCCCTCATTATCTTTTCGGCCGGACAGACCATGATTGATTGCATTTTCTACAAATGGTTGAATCATCACAGAAGGTAGATAGGTATCTTCAGGATACAAATCTTCCTCTACTTTTATATCCACTTTAAAAGAATGATCAAATCGTAATTGTTCGAGTTCCGAATAAATCCGAAGTAAGTCTATTTCATCTTTTACAGAAATCATTTTTTCTTTAGAACTATCCAAGTATTTACGCATCAATTGTGCAAAACGGGTCAAGTAAATATCTGCTGCTTCTACATTGCTGACTTGTATGTAATACTGAATGGCCCCCAATGCATTAAAGATAAAGTGTGGATTGAGCTGTGCTTGTAAGGCTTCTAACTCTAAGGCTGCAAAGCGACGATTGACCTGTTGCTTTTCTAACTCAAGCGTTTTCATTTGTTCCAAACGATGATAAGACCACCACCAGCTTAGAGATAATAATAACGTCATCACCATCAAACTAAACCACCAGGTTTTATAAAAGTAATTTTTAGAAATAATTTTAATGGTCAACTCATTGACTGTTTTTACTCCTTTCGCAGAATAGGCTTTGACCAAAAGACGATAAGTGCCATAGGGCAAACGTCGATAACGAACTTTTTTGTCTACCTCAGTCGCCACCCATTCATTATCGTATCCTTCTAGCTTTGTCCATACGACACTATTTTTTGCTCTAGCAAAATCATTTACAAAAAAATCAAATTCCAAATAAGTAACTTCTGGATAAATGATCACTTCTTCTATTTGGTCTAAGGCTAATTCCTGAATGTGAAAGGTATCGGCATTTCCAAAATATTGGGTCAACTTAGAAATGCCTAAAATAGGGACTTCATTGGCTCCAATCAAATCATTGCTTTGAAAGCGATTAACGCCATTGACATTTCCAAAATAATATTCACCAGCAGTGGATTCATAAAATGCATATCGATTAAACTCGTGGTGGCTCAACCCCTCGGCTTGATCTATATTAAAAAATAATTCATTCTCTCGATCCCAATAGCTAATCCCACTAAACGTACTCAACCAATAATGGGTACTATCAATCGGAAGAATACCACAAACATAATTCCCTATTAAACCATTGGTCTTGTTATAGTTTTTTACCTCCATATTTGTTGGATCAAAAATATAAAGTCCTCCTCCGGAAGTCCCTAAAATCAATTGACCATTTTTATCTTCATGGATAGTGATGATATAATCGTATCGAAGCAAATTATTGTCAAAAGAGTAAATCTCAAATGATTTTTTCACAGGATTGACTTTGACTAAACCTTTGATGGTTCCTAACCAAATCGTTGTGTCATTGGCTACAAGGCAAAATCGAGGTTCCGCAAAAGTCTTTGTTCCATCAGCATTGGCCAATGGTACCTTCGCGAATTCTTGGGTATTAAAATTGAATTTTGCTAATCGACCTTTTTTATCATTAAAGTCATGATAAGTCACCCAAATCTCTTGATCCGCATGGATATCAATATCTCTAATGAGTCCATCAAAAGTAAAAATCTGAAATCGCTTAAGCTTTGGATCAAATTTAATCAACAAACCTTTTACTGCTGCATCACATGTTTTAAACCACAAATTACCTAGATGATCTCGATGCATGGCTCCTCCACATCGAAAAGATATTTCATTTCCATGCTCATCGATTACGGGGATTCGAGAGACTTCATTGGTTGAAATATTTAGCTTATAAAATTCATTAATTTCCGATAAAAAATAAATATTTCCATCTTGATCTTCATTGATCCCTTTGATTATTGTTCCGTATCTTCCAGGCGGTAGCACTTGCTCCAAATAACTTTGTACCCCTTGTTTTTTAATTTCAACGACTTGAACATTATTGGAAGTAAAGGCATAGAAAGATCGAGTAAAATCACGTGCAGGAAATATACTAAGCATTGAAGCTTGGTGCAGACTGGTATAATCCTGCCAGATGTCATCTTTATATAAATAAACTTTGGTAATTGGTTCAGGATATTTTCCACAGATAAAAATCACATTTCCGGATGCATCTTCTTTAATCTTGTTGACTATCTCTTGGCTTGGGATTTTGGTCGGTTCGAATTGTTCTTGCTTAGGATTCCATTGCAATAATTTCTGCTTAGCATTGATACTTAACCAAAGTCGATCATTTTTATCTGCGTGTAAAAATTTTATGGCAGGAGTAGAATAAAAAGTCATTTCGGTAAAATCCATCATTTTTTTTGACGTTTCTTTTCCACATTTCCATACACCAAGTGTTTCAATTCCTATCCAAAAATCATCTTGTTTTAAAGTTCCTTTAATCGTTTTTTGATCGACTGACGCTTCAAATTTGATACTTCGATTCCAGATAAATCGGTCACCGATCAATTCATAAATTTCTAAGATATTCTGTTGATTGAGAATAGCATAGATTTGGCCTTCAGCCGACTGAAATATATCCGCTAAATATCCATCTTGATTTACTCTTTCATTTTTAATGAATGGAATAACTCGCGACTTTCGCTCCTCTTTATTTAAAATCTCAACTTGTAATTTTTCCTTTTGGGTCAGTAAAACTAAAGTCGATGTATCCTTTTCAAATAATTGCGCTACTTTTTTTCCATCAATTTGAAAACCATCATTTCCAATCGTTTCATAGTTTCTTTTATGCTGCCCATCCCATCGGACTAGTTTGCTATTCGTTCCAAACCAAAGATTCCCCTCACTGCCCAGTAAAATATCATAAACAAAATCCGCCGAACTGAACCAAGCATTTTCTTTATCAAAAATAGGATAGGTCTTTCCTTCTACTTGTGCAGATGAGGCTCTTGCTATGCAAAAGATCATTCCAATCAAAAGTAAATGAACTATTCCTCTCATATTATTCAAACCACTGTGTTTATTTTGGTAATCCAAATTTATTTGGATTAATCAATTTTCACCAAGTAGATACAGTAAGGCACATGGCTCTCAACCGCAAAGAACACATAGTTTAGCTAATGCTAATTTTCGAAGGTCACATAATATCTAAAATGCTTTATTGAACTTTGAGAAATGGCTTGCCATTTCCCTAGTCTGCCCTTTCGCGATCTAGGACTATCTACTCTTAAGTGCTCCAGATAGCTATCGGGATGGTGATTCCTAATTATGGCTTTTAATTATAATCACTTCAACATAATATTTTTCAACACTTTTTCCACAAATTCCTCTTTTTTTCTTCTGGCTACTGGCACATTAGCGGCATCAGACATCACAACAGTTCCTTCTTTTAAATAGCGCGAAATATATTTCTTATTAATCAAATGAGACTTATGCGTGCAATAGAAATCGTAATTTTCTAGCATGTCTTTAAAAACACCCAAGTTGTAAGAACTTACAATACAGCTTCCGTCTAACAAATAAATTCGAGTATATTTTTGCCAGCCTTCGCAACGTACAATTTTATTGATCTCAACAAAGTCATATGAATTGGCACCCGGTATAGCAATTTTGGTATCCTGATCACCCAAATGATTTAAATTGTGTTTTAAGATATGATACAGTTCTATTTTTTCTCGCTCATTGATTCTTTCTTTTGCTTTTTCAACTGCTTTGACCAAATCTTCCGTAATCACAGGTTTGAGTAAATAATCAATGGCACTTACCTTGAGCGCGTCCAAGGCATAGTCATTAAAACCGGTGACAAAAATGATTTCGAAATTGATTTTTTCAAATCTATCTAACAAATCAAATCCTGATTCACCAGGCATCGAAATATCTAGGAAGATAAGCTTCGGTTGTAAATTCGTAATTTTTTCAAAAGCTTCAGGAGCATTCGATGCCGTATCTATCACATCGATTTCTGGACAATACTGCTGCAATTTGATCCGAAGGACTTCTCTGAGTTTCGATTCATCGTCAATAATTAATGCATTAATTTTCATCGTCTTCAATAGTTTTGAGGGTTAAAATGATTTGAGTTCCGGGGTATTGTTGTTTGCTTGGATCTAAATCTTGAATGTGTAATTGAATATCTGCTAAACCGGATATTTTCAAGGTTTGAATTTTCTCTTGGATGATCGACATACCTCTTGAAAGATGGCCTTTTCGTTTGGCTTTTTTGGCATTTTCTCGACCAATGCCATTGTCTTTTATTTCGCAATGAAGCACTTCTTCTTTTTCATAGAAAAAAATAGTCAAGGCACCTTTTCCATCACGTCGTTCGCTAAGTCCATGATTGACTGCATTTTCAATGAAGGGTTGAATCATCATAGAAGGTAAATAATGATCTTCTAATCCCAAACCTTTTTCTACAATAATATCCACCGTAAACAAGGATTCGAATCTCATTTTTTCCAAGTCTGTATAAATTCTCAACAAGGCAATTTCATCTTTTAAACTAATGAGTTTTTCTTTTGAACTATCTAAAAATCGTCGCATCAATTGTGCAAAACGAGTGAGGTAAGCATCTGCGGCTTCCACTTCATGGACTTGAATATAATATTGAATCGCTCCTAATGCATTGAAAACAAAATGAGGATTCATCTGTGCTTTCAAAGCAGACAATTCCAAGGTCGCCATTCGACGATTGAGTTGTTTTTCTTTTTCTACGGCTTCTTTTTGAATGACTTCTCTTCTAGTCAAAAAATAGATCAAACCACCGCCTAATAAAAAAATACTCAATATTCTAAACCAATTGGTTTGCCAATAAGCTTTTCGAATTTTTATTTGTAATGGGTTTTCTAGGCTCACTTCATTACCATAAATATCTTCTGCCTTGAGGTGAAAGGAATATTTTCCAGAATTTAATCCATAATATGTAGCAGATCGTTTTTTACTTTTTTCCCACTCTTTTTGCAAAGGTTCTAGTTTGGAATAATATTGAATCTCACCATTGCTGGCATAGGAACGTAAATGATAATCTAGTTTTAAATTATTTTCTTGGTAAGAAAAATCATAGGTGTTTTGTAATCCAACAACCTCATTATTAATCAATACTTGATCCATTTGTAAATCATGAGAGGATAATGAAACAGGCGTTTTCATCTGTCGATCCACTAAGGCTATTCCATTGGTGGTAGCTACATAAATATAAGTATCTCCTTCCGCATAAACATCTTGAATCTCGTTGATTGGGATTCCATCTTTAGTGCTATATTCTTGCACTATTTTTTGAGTTGTGGTATGGACGATAAAAAGTCCTTCATTTGTACAAACTAAAACAGTGCTATCTGTATCTGGACGAATCCTACGAATATAGGAAGCATCTAAAATGGAATTTAACGTAGCACTTTGAATATCATAGGTCCATAAACCATTGCTAGCAGTTCCCATCCATAATTGGTCTTGAACCATCTCTAAAGAAGTGATGCTTTTAATTTTTTCATTCACAATTAAGACGGTGTCGATCTTTTCATTTTTCAAACTCAAAACACCTTGATTTGTTCCTAGGTACAATTGACCTTGCCGATCATCATAGAACATCGCTGAAATATTTTTGATGGGATAATCGGTATAATAAATCTCTTTTGCAGATTTTAGTTGATATTGATTGAGTTGATGAGACTGAGAAAAACTTGTATAAATATTTTGCTGAATAGAATCATATACCAGCAACTTCTGGCCAAATAATTGATTTAAAAATTGATGTTCTATTGTATTTCTAGCTTTTGCAAAAAGCTTTCTTTTTTCCTTAAAAAAAATCAATTGTCCATTTTGATAGGGAATTAAAAATGAACTCGTAGAAGAACTCACTAAAACGCCTTCTTTTGTCTCTACTATATCCATCAAACGGCCACCTTTTTCAGGAAAATATTTTTGAATTATCTTTTTTCCTTTGATTTCATAGACTCCTGAATTATCTGTAAAAGCCAATAATCGTCCATCTTTTGTTTTCAATAGTTGTTCAAAGGATTGATCGGTAGAAAAACGAGAAGTCAATAATTGTGTTTTTCGATTTTCAGCAGGAATCATGATGACACCTCCCTCACGAGAGCCTATCCAAATATTTTGATTTTGATCTTTATAAAATCGTTGTAAAAAAAATTGTTTGGGAAGATCGCTTAACCTTAATTGATCTGTTAGATCACCATTGAAATCATATGATAAATATCCATTTTGCCCATCAACGGAAAAAGTATTTTCATTGATTGAATGTATAAAAGCACTTGAAGCTAGTAAAAGAGAATCAAAGGGGGCCATCCATTTCCATTTTTCATCTTCAAAATCAATTAAAATCATTTTTTTACTCTCCATATAGCGGAGAAGAAATCGTTCCTCTAATCCAACTTTATCAATACCAACGATCTCCCCTTCTTTATTTACCTGTCCTATTTGCATTGATTTAGTTAGTCCATTTTTTTTTCGATAGACTATTTTTTCTTGACTATCCACCAATAAATATCCATCATCTAACATATAAATATATACTGCCCTGTTATTGGAATAATACCGAAGAGATTCCCCAACTTGACTTATTATTCTACCTCTTCCCAGATAACCAAATTGCCCCTGTTCGCCATTAGGATGATAACGAACAGAGTCCAATTGAAATAACTCTTCATGATCGAATAAAAATTCGTTTCCCATTTTCACTATACTCGGCCTCCCATTTTCCATTTCCAATATATGACCTGATTCTCTACAGACATATCTAACTTTATTATCCATTTTATAGATAAAACCACAAGACTCCTCTCCAACAATATGAATGGAATCTTTATAAATATAAGTGGGTGGTCCATTGTAAGCCCAAAGCCACATTCGGCCATCATCATCTCGGATCGCATGGACGATGTCATTGGTAGGTAAACCATTTTTGGTATTGTAGACTTGAAACTCGTAGCCATCAAACTTGGCCATTCCATTTTCGGTATAGGCCCAAATATTCCCCTCTTCATCTTCGATCACGCCATATACATGATTGGTGGGAAGTCCGTCTTTTACAGTATACTGAAAATACTCATGATCTTGCGCAGAAGCAAGAACATGGCAACATAAGAGCAGTATGATATATAAAGCTATTCTCTTCAATCTCAAAAGTGATTAGTACTAAGTAACGATGAAAGAATAACTTAACCATCTATACTGCCAGCTTTAAAGCTAGCCTAGATGACCACCTTATCTTTTCATCTTTACTAAATATAAAAAAAGATACTTTCTAATGGGCAAATTTGGATATAATTCAGAGCAACGGTTGATTTGAAGGAATGAACGGAGAATATTTAACCAAAAAAGAAAAGGCCACCCTTTCTATAAAGAAAGAATAACCTTTATCCTATTTTCTAACTAAAAAGGGAAATAGAGCATTTCCCATATCTTGAACTCTTTCCTTTCGGAAAAAAATATATAGGCCAATTTGTAGATTTGTAGTTCTTTGTTTGGTAATTAAACTTATCATGGTAGGTTACTAACACCATATTAGCAATATCTAATAAAAGGCAGAGACAAACAATTTTTTGGAACTTAGAATGTGTCTTTTTAACAGCATATCTATTGTTGTTTCAAGTTTTTGTCGGCTATTTATCTAACCAAAACTTAAAATCCCCTACTCGATCTCGACTAACGATGACCTCTAAATCTAATTTGGGGCACAATTCTAATTTGAGACGACTATTGAAATAGGTATGAATTTTTTTGATCGCTGGTAGTTGCGTAATTATCTTTCGATTAATTCTAAAAAAGTGATTGGGATCAACCAATGTTTCCAGTTGGTCCAAAGTATAATCTAAATTATGTCGTTTTCCCTGATGAGTCTGCGCATAGACCAGTCCATCTTGAGAATAAAAATAGGCAATGTCTTTGACCGCAACGTAGGTGATTTGCTGTCCGATTTTTACTAAAAACCGTTCTTTATAACTTTTTTGAGAAAGGTTGGCAATTAATTGATTGATGGCTTGAGGATCGTATGTTGTGGGTTCGGCATACAACTGACTATATTTTTTAAAAGCAGCTTCTAATTCTCTTTCGTCAATGGGTTTCAACAAATAATCTACACTATTAACTTTAAAAGCTTTCAAGGTATATTGATCATAGGCGGTCGTAAAAATGACGGGCGACTTCAATTCTGTTTGCGCAAAAATATCAAAACTCAATCCATCAGCTAATTGGATATCCATAAAAATTAAATCCGGTGCATCGAATTCATTCAACCATTTCACCGCAGTCTCCACACTATCTATCACATCTAATATTTCTGCTTCTGGACAACAATTTTGTATCAATTTACGCAATCGTTTGGCCGCCGGAAATTCATCTTCTATGAGTAATACTTTCATCTGTTTGAAATTAGTGTTACGGTGTTAACGTACCTTAGCGTTCAAGTGTTTTCCTCCGTGTTATGGTGTTTATTTAATCTTTTAGTCAATAGATTGTATTTGGTGTATGTGTTGAGGTTTCAAAGTAGGTGATCACCTTAATACTATAATACCTTAATATCACCAACCAAAACACCCAATCACATGACCGCTGCTTTAATTTTTGATTTGATCAAAGGGAGGATCACTATAAAATATTCGGCAGTCACTAATACTTCTACCGGATCATTGGAAAAGAAGGCATATCTGCTTTCGATATTTTTTAGGCCAACTTTTGTGGAGGACATCTCTTGATTTTTCTTTTGTAGTTTATTTTTGACGACTAGTTTTCTTCCTTTTTGTACAAATACGCTTACTTCCAAAGGCTTACTTGATGAAATAATATTGTGTTTGATGGCATTTTCAAATAAGATCTGCAGAGAAAGCGGAACGATTTTATAGTCCATATACTCGTCATCCACTTCTATACTCACTTGCAAATTGTCTCCAAACCGTTCTTTCAATAAAAAGATATAGGAATCCAAGAAACTTAATTCTTCAGATAAAGGAATCAATTTTTTTTCTCGAATTTCTAGAATATAGCGATAGACTTTAGCTAATTGTTGAACAAAACGAACCCCCAATTGCTGATCCTCTGAAATGATATAGGTCAATGTATTGAGACTATTAAAAAGGAAATGTGGATTAACTTGGTTTTTTAAACCTTCCAATTGCGATTGAATATTTGCTCGTTCGAGCTCCGCCTTTTCGATCAAAGATCGTTGAAGCTTATTGTAAAAATATACGCCTTCATAAATCGCAATGATAAAAAAAGTATTGGTTAGAGAACCAACGACTAAGGAAAGACCATGAACTTTTGGAACGCCTAAAAAGTCATGGAGCCGATTATCTAAAGTTTCATGCAAAATTGTTTTGATCACAAAAAAAACAACAACGATGAGCAAGGATTGTAAAATCAAGCGTTTTCCTACGTCTCTATTTTCAGGAAATATTTGACGGAAGTAAATAAAAACTTGTCGAAAAACGATCCAGTAAATCACTACATACAAGGTCGAAATCAAGGTACATCTCCATAAGCCATTGATGATTCCGATTTGATCATCTGTAGAGTTTCCAATTATCGTAAAAGCCATCAATATACCCACTACAGGAATACCAATTAACATAAACCAGGTATCGTTGAAACCTAATATTTCTCTGTTCTTCTTTGACATGATTAACAAGATAAGGTTTTTCGAAAGGAAATTTCGAAAAAACATCTTGAATCCATATATAAATATTGATGAAGTGTTAAATAGCCAAGATGAATCGTTAATTCTTTTAGGAAGAATTTAAAGGGAAGTGAAAATGATCCTTTTCTCGAAAGAGTGAGCAAGCAGAATTTAATGAATGATGCCCAAATAATTTTCAATGCGATTTTTAACCATTTCGATTTTACGCTTGATTCCATTGAAATACCAAGCTCTATTTTTTTCAGATTGCAGACTGATTTTCTCCGATTTAACTTTCATTCTTGAAAACCAATCTTGTGTATAATCGCACATTTTATGATCCGTACTGCGTAAAAAATTTGGATTCCCAAATGCGGTGTACAACATCTTAGTCGATTCCGTTTCTACCAATACAGTATTATTCGCAAAGACCATTTCATTATGGTACAATTCAAAACCATTTTTCAGAGCATCTTCTGGATTGCCATTGGCCTTAAATTTACAGCCTTTATCTGCCATTGTACGCAAGTGCGCCACCAAATCCAATAAACGATCACAGATAACCAGCGCATCTTCTGATTTTGTAAAACCGCCACTGATCACATGATACTCTGCTTGACTAAGGGTAAAATCAACTAGACTTTGGCTCCAAAATTCAACAGAAGGAATATTTCTAAATAGGTCTACTAAATCTTCTGCCAGTTTTAAGGTAGGATAAGGAACCAAATCGAAATCAAAAGTTCGATCTTTTAAATATTCAAAATCCCAAACCGTTCGTCCCCATACATACAACTTAAAAGCAATCAACTCTGGGAATAAACAATAATAAAAAAGAGGAACTTCTGCGGTCGCATAAGATATTTTGGGTTGACTTGCTTTCGAAATTTGATCCAAATCTTGATAAATTCCATTTAAGTAATCATCAAAATTATTTATCGTTGTATTAAAAAGATTGTAGGAAAAAAATACCGTATTTGAATGCTTATTAATTAACGCATCTAAAGAAATATTGAAATGCAAAGAGAGTTGGCGCATCTCATCAGGAGTTAGCAATGTATCACCTCGAAGTCTTCTATACACTGCGTCTTTTCCTATACTCAACATTTGAGTCATTGTGTCAACAGCTAGTGACCTTTTTTCAAATCTTGCGAGCACAAGATCAAGTAACTGGTCTTGTAATGTCTTTTGCATTTGTGTAATTTGTTTGTGGATGCATCGCGAAGTCCCGAAATTAAACATTTATTATCAAGAAGAGAACTTTTATAAATATAATAATTAAGGAGTTTTAAAAATTAATTGGCAAAATTAAAAGAACACACTTTTAGAATTAAAAATCGCAAAAAAATTATCCCATTCTTAAAAGTCTTCGGATTTTGAATTGATATTAAATTAAATTAAATGTATTTGTGGCGAAAATTATTTCCCTTCCCTTTCCATTCTCACCTACCTTGCAGTCATATTAATTAAAATTAAAAGCATCAAGAAAGAAGGTAATAACAAATAGCACCAGAATCATTATGCTGTATTCTAAATAATGATAGAGGCTTATTAATTATTGTTGTAACATATATTGTCGACTCATGCAAAAAGACATTAAATCATTAGAAGAATTTTATCCCTATTACTTACTAGAACATCAGGATAAAACTAGCCGAACTTTACATTTCATCGGAACAGCCTTGTTTCTTGGAATGGTTGTCTTTGCTTTATTTTCTCAATGGTATACCTTATTAATAGCAGCTCCAATCTGTGCATATGGGTTTGCATGGATTGGACATTTCTTTTTTGAAAAAAACAAACCTGCTACATTTCAATATCCCGGATGGAGCTTAGTTTCTGATTTTAAAATGTTTTGGGATATACTCACTTTTCAATTAACTCAAAAAATGACTCTAGCTATGAAAACAACTCTTACTAAGAACGCGAATGAAAGAGCTGTAGAGTCACCTCAAGCAACCAATTAAAACAATTTCAAGAACTCTCTCTCTCAAGTTCCAGCTGGTCGCTTATGATCATAAGCAACCCATCCTAAATCTCCCCCCTCATTTGTAGGGGCGGAGATTTTTTTATTCCATTAATATTGAATATTCCTTCCTGAAGATTGGATATTGGATATTTCCCCCTCCCATTCATACCTCGATCCATCCTAATTAACCCAAAATAAGACTTAAACTAGCATTTAAAAGGTGATCCCATTAAATTGATTTAAGTCATTCAATTTATCTCAACAAAAAAATATAAATGCTAAAATTACCACTTCCCTTCTTATTGATCCTTTGTTTATTTTTCTCCTTATCAGAAAATGAGCTCTTTGCACAGAAGAACCAAAAGGATTGGTTTGCACCTACTAATCGTACTAATTATCTCATTAGTCCTAGTGCTTTGGGATTAAAAAAAGGCGAAGCTTATTACCAAAATATATATGGAGTGTACAACAGTGTTGCCTATGGATTCACAGATCATTTAACTGTCAAGGCCGGTATATTTATTATGCCTATCTTAAATCTTACTTTAAATCCTAAATTGACTTTTCCTATAGAAGAGAATTTGCATATAGGAGTAGCAAGTTCATCATTTTTTTTGGCAACAAATGATGATATTGAAGGAACCAGTTCTATCTATGGTATCGGAACTTATGGAAATAGCAACAATAATGTAAGTGCAGGATTTGGATTTGGATTTGATCAATCAGGCTTAGGAGCAGTTCCCATGTTTAGTTTTTCAGGTCAGAAACGTATTAGTAAGAATATATCACTTGTTTCAGACAATCTAATCTTTGCTGCCAAAAATAATTTTGCTATGCTAAGTCTTGGCTGTCGATTAATGGGAAAAAAAATGTCATTTGACCTTGCTCTTCTTAGTATTCATACAGAAGAATTTGATCTTTTTAGTGAACCTCCTTCCAATATTAAGCTTGTTTGGTATCATCTACCATTCATAAGTTTTATTAGACCTTTCGGGAAAAGATAAAGTCATTTTTTCGCCTTTGTGGAAAATAAAATATCTAATCCTAGAGGCTTTCAAGATCAAAGTTTCGGGTATGCCAGAAAAGTATCGGAGCATTCGTTTGATTAAAATTTTCGATAATCTTCTGGCGTATCCATATCTCTTAAAATGTGATCATTATTCATTGCTACTTCAAAAATATGATGGCCATTGTCCTTGACGATGAGCTTACAACCTTCCATTTCTTGATGCGTCAAAATGGTGGTTTTATATTGCTTAGAAAAAACGATTGGATGTCCTTTTCGATTTTTAAAAGTCGGAACGACAATCACGGATTCTTCTTGGATGACTTTCGTCAAAAATGCACGTGCTATCTTTTGATAATCGACACTTTCCATTAATGGCAAATCCGACAAACCAATCATATAACCTTGACTCTTAACATCACTTGCTCGAACGCCCGCTTGAATAGAAGTAGTCATTCCCTTTTTATAATCTGAGTTTTCCACAAAAATAACTGCTTTCCCCACTAAAGCCTTTTTAATCCTTTCAGCTTCATGTCCCAATACCACAATGACTTCGGCCTTTTCGACTTTCAAAATTTGCTCCAACATATATACAATCAAAGCTTGCCCTCGATATGGCAATAATAATTTGTTCTCCGCTCCCATTCTACGAGACTCCCCCGCTGCTAAAAGAATAATACTGATCATATTGGTAAACCCATTTTATTTGGTGATCATTTTTTTATCTCTTCAATTTTACTTTAAATACAATCATTAGGTTGTTTGTAATTTTGAATCATTGAATGATTGAGTTTTGAATAATTGAATGGCTCTTAATACGTGAAAATCGCGTTAGAAGGGCTATTCAAAACTCAATCATTCAAAATTTCCACCTTCAAAATGGTACGAACCAAATGATTTCAGATCGCTCTTTTTAAAATTCTTCCCCATTAAAATTAGCTGGCCATCACTTCTTCCAAAGAAGCCACCGTATAATGAGGCCTTTCTTGTAATTGCTCCGGCACTTGATCATATTTATTCACCCAAACCGTTTGCAAACCAAAATAAGTTGCCCCTCCCACATCCCATTGATTCGAGGAAAAAAATAACAGTTCTTCTTTTTTCATCGACAAGCCATCCAAGGCCAATTGATATACTTTTGGCGAAGGCTTAAAAACACCCACTTCTTCAACAGAAAAAATATGATCGACCAAATGATCAATCCCAGCATTCTTCGCTCCTGCTTGAAGCATAGCCGGTGTTCCATTGGACAAAATAGCCGTTTTTATTCCTAGTGTTTTAAGACGTATTAACATTGGTTTCACTTCAGGAAAAGTAATCGCTTTTTCGTATATCGGCATCAATATATCATAGAGTTCCATTGCTTCAGTCCCGACACTTTTCATCGCAAATGTCAAGGCATCATGCGTCACTTGATCAAAAGACACATGATTATCCATTAAGCCTCGGAGCCAAGTATACTCTAATTGTTTTCGACGCCAGATCGATAGCAATTCTCCACCTTTACCATGCGCCAATTGATCAATTTTTTCCGAAGGAATATCTAAATTAAACAGCGTTCCAAATGCATCAAAAACACAGGCTCGAATATTATTGTTCAATAAAAGCATGGCACAAGATAAATAATGAATGAATTGATTTAAACTCCCTAAGGACAAAATAACTATTTTTCAGGAATCTCAAATTGTTGCCCACAACTTTATGGATAAGAATGTCCACAAAAAAAGGAGCAGATTTTATTTCAAAATGTTATATTTAGCATCCGTCAATAAATGTATTTTTCATTTTCAGAATATTCATCAATCGTCAAAAAAAATTCCCTTTGAAAAATAAAGAACTTAAACGCATTCAAAATTTACTGAATGATCAAGGTTATATCACAGAGCCCTCGATCGTCATGTCGGTCTATCTTTCTATGGAACTCAACAAACCTTTATTGATCGAAGGGCCTGCCGGAGTTGGTAAAACGGAGATAGCAAAAGTCATGGCTAAAGCATTGGATACCGATTTGATTCGACTCCAATGCTATGAAGGATTGGATGCCTCGCATGCCTTATATGAATGGAATTATCAACGCCAATTACTACATCTCAAAATGGAGGAAAATTCTGGTAAAACCATTTCTGAAAAAGAACAAACCATTTTTAGCAATGACTTTTTACTCAAACGTCCTTTGCTAAAAGCCATCACTCATCACAAAGCGCCTGTTTTATTAATTGATGAAATTGACCGATCTGACGAAGAGTTCGAAAGTTTTCTTTTAGAAATTTTATCCGATTGGCAAATCAGTATTCCAGAAACTGGAACCATCAAAGCGCATCATATTCCTCATGTCATTGTCACCAGTAATCGTGTTCGAGAATTGTCTGAAGCGCTTCGACGTCGTTGTTTCTATTTATGGATTGCTTATCCTGATTTTGAAAAAGAATTGGCCATTGTCAAAAATAAAGTTCCACAAATCGACAGTCAACTTGGAGAACAGATTTGTCAATTCATGCATGAAGTTCGACAACTTAAGTTAGAAAAAATTCCCGGTATCGCAGAAACTTTAGATTGGGCCATGGCACTCGCAGGAATGCATCTCGATCACCTAGATAAAAATATTGTTGAAAACACTTTAGGCATCATTCTAAAAGATTGGCAAGACATTCGAACCGCACAAGATTCTTTATCTGAACTATTTGAACGAGTCGGTATCAAGTCGAAGTTGGAATAATTGAATGCGAGAATAATTGAATTTTGAATGGCTCTACATACGTAAAAATCGCGTTAGAGGGCTCATTCAATTATTCAAAATTCAATCATTCGATTATTTATTCCACATTCATTTATTCAAAATTCAATCATTCAATTACTCCCAATGTCTAATCAAAACCTTCAAGGTCGATATACTGAGCTGAGTGCACATCTGGTGGCATTTTGTCGCTATCTGCGTGAACAAGATTATAGTATTGGTGCCAAGGAAGAAGCAGAAGCATTAGAAGCCATATCCGTAATCCGAGCTTTTGAAGATCCTATACAATTTCAATTATGCTTGCAAACCGTTTTGGCGAAAAGCCTAAAACAACAAATTGATTTTGCAGAACATTACGCTACTTATTGGAATGAAATGTCCAAAGCCGTCGATTCCAAAATCAAAAAAAGTAAAGAACAAAAGGACAAGACCTCTTCCAACAAATCACAGCAACAACAAGCACCCAGTTTACAAGAATTAAAAAGTTGGCTATATGGAAATGCTCAAAAAGATACTGAAGAACTCGCGAGTTATAGTTCGGGGGCCATCGCTGAGCGAAAAGATTTTTCTGGTTTTAGCCCAGAAGGCTTAAAAGAATTAGAAAAACTTATTCATCTTTTAGCCAATACTTTAGCTAATCGTTATAGTCGTCGTTTTCGAAAAAGTAAAAGACCGGGGCAAATTAATTTCCGAAAAACCATGCGGCAAAATATGCGCCGCGGTGGCGAAATTCTACAACTTTCTTTCCACAAAAAACAAAAACAAAAATTGCGTTTAGTACTCCTTTGTGATGTCAGCAAATCAATGGATTTATATAGTCGCTTTCTCATCCAATTTCTTTACACTTTTCAAAATAATTATCGCCAAGTAGAAACCTTTGTATTCAGTACTGCTCTACATCGGATCACCCAAGAGTTACAAAAGGGAGATTTTAAAGATATTTTACAACGTTTATCTGATAGTGTACCTGGTTGGTCTGGAGGAACTCAAATCGGAAATTCACTCCATACTTTTGTCAAAGACTATGCTGGAAAAATGTTAGATCATAGAAGTATTGTTTTGATCATGAGTGATGGTTGGGATACGGGCGATACGGATATTTTAGAGGAGAGTATGAGAAAAATTTATCGCAAATCTGGTCGAGTGATTTGGCTCAATCCTTTAGCAGGAAATGTCCATTATCAACCTACGGTCAAAGGGATGGAAGTCGCCCTTCCGTTCGTAGATGTCTTTGCTCCAGCTCACAGTGTAGAAAGTTTAAAAGAGATGATCCAACAATTAAAAGGTCGAAAAAAGACAAAAAAGTGGCTTTAATCAAAGTCAGTCGTTTAAAAACAATTCCATATCTTTAATTTGTCAAACTTAATTAAGTAATGCCCAGAATTAACTTTGCTAATCACCTTTAAAATATCAACCATGAAATTTAATTCCTTCCTCTACGCCAGCCTTTTTATCAGTTTCATCCTTTTCTCGTGTAAAAAAATTAACCCACCCAAAAAAGCAAAAAAGGTAGATGGAGAAAAAGTCATTCAATTAGATAAAATTAAATTACCTGATGGTTTTAAAATTGAGTTATATGCTAAAGGCTTAAAAAATGCTCGATCATTATCTTTGAGTCCAGAAGGAACTGTTTTCGTCGGTACTCGAAGCGAAGGAAATGTATATGCGGTGCGCGACAAGGATGGTGATTTTGTTGCAGAGGAACAATATACTTTGGATAAGGATTTGAATATGCCCAATGGCGTTGCGATGCGAGATGGAAGTTTGTACGTTGCGGAAGTCAGTCGAATTTTACGTTATGACAACATTGAAAAACAATTGGCTAATCCTCCAGAACCCGTCGTAGTCTATGATGAATATCCTAGCTCAAATCATCATGGTTGGAAATATATTTCTTTTGGTCCCGATGGAAAATTGTATGTTCCTGTAGGAGCGCCTTGTAATATTTGCGAATCAAAAAATCCAATTTACAATTCAATTACTAGAATCAATGCCGATGGTACAGATATGGAAATCGTACAAGAAGGTGTCCGAAATACAGTTGGTTTTACTTGGCATCCGGAGAACAAAGAATTGTGGTTTACGGACAACGGCCGAGATTGGATGGGGGATGATACTCCGGCTTGTGAACTCAATCATGCACCCGAAGATAATATGCATTTTGGTTATCCGTATTGCCATCAAGGAGATGTTCCTGATCCAGATTTCGGTAAAGAAAGAGCTTGCGCGGAATTTACGGCTCCAGCCAAAAACTTAGGTGCTCATGTCGCTCCACTTGGAGTTGAATTTTATACGGGGCAACAATTTCCAGCAGCTTATAAAAATCATATCATCATTGCAGAACATGGTTCTTGGAATAGAGAAAAAAAGAGTGGCTATCGCTTAATGCTCGTCAAATTGGAAGGGAATAAAGCGGTGAGTTACGAGCCTTTTGCGGAAGGTTGGCTGGATGAAGAAAGTCAAGAAGTTTGGGGTCGTCCCGTTGATCTTGAATTTTTACCCGATGGTTCTATGTTGGTTTCTGATGATTTTGCAGATGTGATTTATCGTATTTCTTATGTAGGTTAAAAATAAAAAAATGAAATTTCCATATAATGACATCATTAGCCTTTTAGATGAACGACTAGCATTTAATTTAGCCGAAAGCACTAATAAGGATTTAGTTTTAAATGAGATTTGGGATGAATCTTTTCATAAAGGATTGAGAGCATTAAAATTAGAATATGGGACCTCTCAAGGAAATGAAGAATTACGAGAGCTCATTGGTAAGAAATTACAAGTAGACAAAAAAAATATAGTCACTACAAATGGTTCCGCATTTGGGATTTTTTTAGCCATGCTAAGTTTATGCGATAAAGGAGATGAAGTGATAACTGTACAACCTAACTTTCCTCCAACCATGGATTTAATAGATGGTCTAGGTTTCAAAAAGAAATTATTAAAATTATCATTTGAAAAAGGATACCAATTAGACGAAGAAGCATTACTAAAAATTGTAACCCAAAAAACCAAATTAATTATCTTAGTCTCTCCTTTAAATCCAGCTGGGACAATTCATGATAGAGCAAAAATTAAAAGAATTTCGACTCACTTAAACGCTGAATATCCTAACTGTAGATTATTGATTGATGAAACCTATCGTGAAGCTACTTATGGAAATGATAAAGTAATACCAACCTTTGCAGGATTGAAAAACAATATAATAACGGTTTCTTCCTTATCAAAATGTCACGGTACTCCTGGACTAAGAATTGGTTGGTTATATTCGAATGATGATAATTTTATAAAAGAAATTGGGATCGTCAAAATGAATATTGTAATATCTAATTCTGTTTTAGATGAATATGTCGCCACTCAAGTCCTAAAAAAAGAAGCACAAATATTTCAATCAAGAAGAATACATTCTGCAAAAGGATTAGCACTCACAAAACAGTGGGTTGAACAAAATGAACATTTCTTAAAATGGAATATACCAACTGCAGGTGCACTATGTTGCATAAAATTAAAAGAAACGAAATTCAACAATGATCAAATAGAAGCATTTTATACTTTGGCAAAGCATTCAGAAATTCAAATAGCAAATGGAGAATGGTTTGGGGAATCAAAAAGGTTTTTCAGATTAGGATTCGGTTATATCGAAACGGAACAGTTAGTAACAACTTTGCGTCAACTAAGTAAAATAATCAAAAAGGCTGCTGCTAGCAATACTTAGTCATTTTAAATCAACCTCAATACGAAATGACATCACTCCAAAAACAATCAAATGCGACTCTTAATCCTTCTCTCTTGTTTGTCCTTGTCTATCACTTCTTTTGCGCAAAGAGCACCTATCCCTAATTTACCTCCGATTAATTGGGAAGATGCTGGCTTCAATCTCGATTCAATAAATGCGCTCATTCCTATCATGGATAATTTTCAGCACAAGGATTTTAGAGGTATGGTCGTCATCAAAAATCATCAAATAGCAATGGAATGGTACTACAATAGTACCCAAAGAAAGACCATCAATGACATTAGATCTGCCGGAAAAAGTATTACCTCAATATTACTAGGTGTAGCGATGGAAGAAGGCTTAGTTCAAAATTTAGATCAAGATATTTATTCCTTCTTCTCAAAAGAAAAATATCCTTCCTTACATGAAGACTATAAAAAAATAAAGATCAAGCATCTACTCGATATGTCTTCTGGCTTGGATGCGGATTCAGATAATTGGGAAACGCCTGGCAATGCGGGTAAGTGGATAGGGAAAGATGATTGGGTAGATTACATACTCAGTATTCCTTTGGCTGATCAACCAGGTGAGAAGTGGGTCTATGCAGATATTAACGCCGTTTTAATCGGCGCTATCATAGAAGAAACTTCTGGAATGAGTCTCCAAGATTTTGCAAAAGAAAAAATTTTTACTCCTTTAGGAATCACGGAGTATTATTGGTTTACCAACGCTTCAAATCAAACTGGAGCAGCAGGAAATTTATACATCAGTACATTAGCTTTCGCCAAACTGGGTGTCTTGGTAGCCAATAAAGGAAAATGGGCTGATCAACAAATCGTTCAAGCTAATTATGTTGAAAAACTAATAGAACGAAAAGTTTTTGACTTTAGTGATTGGAGGACTTGTAATGCTTATGGAATGCTCTGGTACAAAAATCAAGTTACATTTAAGGCCAAAGAAATTGATTATTTGTTTGCCTCAGGATACGGAGGAAACCATTTAGTGGTTGTTCCAGAAAAAAACTTAGTCATCGCATTGACCTCTACTGCTTATGGTCTACGTCACCAACATGCAAGGTCATATCACATTCTAACAAAACTACTAAGTGCATTGGAGTAAGATTAATGCTTTGTTGAAAACAATAAATAACAAAACATATACGATCGTAGTCAAATACTTAAACCTCTCTCATTTACATTAAAAAAATGAATCAAATCGAATTCAAAATATCAAAATTAAATAGACTTGTAAATTTGCTTTTTGGAGGTATCTGGATGAACCTTGAAAAAAGAGAAAATCTATTTAACGAAAATAACATTCCTCATATCCAGACGCTATTTGAAAACAAAATGCCTTTGGATCTGATTGAATTTTATAAAAAACATGGTCCATTCAAAAGTGAAGGATTTATTTGTCCAATGGACCTAAGATTAAATTCAAAAGCTAATGCTTCTATTGGATTGGTCGATGAATTAAATGCATTTTTTGGCAGTGAATATTTTCAAGAAACGGAAGAAACTAAGATTATAAATAAGAATTATAAATGTGTCGGAAAAATGTGGTTAGGAGATGAATCTGAAGAAATACATTCTTTCTTTTATGACATTGAAAATTCCCAGTATGGTAGATTTTATCATCATCAAGATAATGGACAAGACATAGATAACTTCGGGTTAAAAAGCCTCTTGAATCGAAATAAAAAATTTGAGACTATGGAAAGTTTAATTTCAAATGAAATTAAACATCTTAGAACGTATTATCTGGCTTCAAACTATGAATGTTATGGAGTAAAAGACTTACAAGCTTATCTAGACTCTGTAGTCGAGATGGATGTTTTTGATTCAATCTTAAGCTATATTTTTTCATTGGATCATCAACCCTGGTCGGGAATAGATAAGAAAGTTTCAAAAGTCATCTCCATGTTTTCAAAAGAAGAGATCATAAGATTAAATGACGAATTTAAAACAGTTGGATGGTATTTAAATGAAAATGATTCTACTGTAGTCTTCATTGGAAAAAACATGGCCGATGTTGTATTTGATCCAAATGATTTGGAGTCCTTAAGTCAATCAATCGGAAATATACATCACAAAGAAAAAGAATCAAATTTATCTGAAAAGCTGGATGGAATTAATGAATTCAATTGTATTTGTCGCTAGTACGATTAAAAAGAAAATATTTAATCTATTTCCCTTTATTTTTTTACAAAAAATCAATCCGAAGTATCTATAAAAAGAATGATTGAATCCAAGAGCAGCTGAATTTCAAGTATAAAGGCTCATTCAAAATTCAATTATTCTCGCATTCAATTATTTCCCCTCCACACCCATTACTTTTAATAATTTTTTTAAACTTTGTTGATTCTTAGGTAAGTCAAAAGCTTTGAGAATATCATTTTTTTCACGACTCGTGAGGTGGAAAGTCATCGAAGCATGTTCATTATCTTTACTAGGGTGATAGATGAATCGAATGACTTCAAACATATCCTCTCCTAACAAGTCAAATACATATCCTAAATTCGTGTCATGCTCATAATCTTGCAAGGTCATAATTTGTCCTGCAATACCTAATGGATTGAGCAAGGATTCAATCATGCCGTCATTATCAGTTGGTTCAATTTCTTGATATTTGTCGGTACCACTAATTTGGATCAATACTACCCCACTCGTATTTTCTTGGATCCAATCTTTAAAGACATGGATAAATCGAGTGGAAGACATGATGCCATAATTATCACGAAAGCCAGCATCCATCACTTCAATGCTTGGCGAACTTGGCAAATAAACATTTGGCAAAATATAAGGGTAAGTAGCATTCATTCGAAGAGCGGTCGTAAATCGCATATCATAGGCTCCTTGATCACCAAACATTCGACCAAAATCAACTGCATCAATTTCTAAAACACTTCTTTGTTTTTCAGTAACAGGTGCTCGCCCCATGTAAGAAACAGGGTGCGGAGAAATCACCAATCTTCGACCATCATTGACAATGGAAGGGGTGAGAAATAACATCGGAATATCTGCGCTTAGTTCTGGTGTTCGATAATCGGCGATCGTTTTTTGAAAAACTCCTTTCGTGTTTTCACTTAACTGTTTTTCAAAAATATATCCTCGATCTTTATAGTAGGTATGCCCACCCGTTTCAAAAGTAACCCAAGGCATAAACAAGTCATTGGAAACAATGGTAAAGGTCAAAGAGTTCAGTAAATCTTTAGATACATTATCAATATATTTTCGATCATAGATGTTGATATCTTCACCTTGCTGCTGACGCAAATACAGTTCTCGTAGATAAGCCGTACCAATCAATCCTCCAGAGGCGCCAGTAATCAATGTGCAATGTTTAAATAGTTCTCCTCGCATGAGTTGATCTGCTTGTTGCAATACTTGCATGCTCCAAACAGCCGCTTTCATGCCACCGCCACTTACACAAAAAATCACCATCTTAGGTTTTTTTGTACCCGTAGCTTGTACTCTTTTTTGATGCCAGTTATCTAATATTTGTTGGCTTATTTTTTTATCGGCCACGATGTTTTCATCCGTACAAATGCTATCCAAGGCAGCATAAGTATAGGTAGCCAATTCATTCTGATAATTTAGACCGTAAGCTTTATTTTTATGTTGAAATAGATCATAGCTAGTCAAAAAATTGATAAATACTAATAGTAAAATCACAATAGTTAATCGCCACTTTCCAAACCAATAAGTCACTGCTCCTGTGATCGCTACGCAAACACTTGATAAAATAAAAACACTCGCTCCGGCTGGAATTCTAAAATAAGGTTGATCAATCACAAAACCCAGAGCGATCAAAATAATCAGACCAAATAATTGTACGACCAATGCATTTAAGTGATTTTGTCGAAAGACACTTAATAACATACTTGATTCATAATGGGTAACCGAACGAACCAATCGCGGCCGAAGTGACTCCGTCAAATAAGTATCCACTCGCCAAGTTTGAATCCCTGTTTTGACGGTTTTAAAATCTGCCATATTTCTTCCAGGAGCAATGCTTCTTAGCATATGCGGCGCTTTCTTTTTTCGAAGTTTTTCAAAACTAATAATGTCTTTATTTGTGAATTGAAAATAAATAGCACTCAATAAGACCATTACTGTACCGCCAAGTAAAAAGCCCAAACAATGCAAGGCAATATCTACTCCTTTCCAATATTCGTAATACCACTGAAAATGGACAGAGTAGTAAAAGTAAATACTGACAAAGATTAAGGGAACGATAAAATTATTTAAACAAAATTTGGTGAAAGGTCTTGCCAAAGATGCCAAGAAAGGAAAATGATGTGCGTCCAGTAAATAGGTGGTTAAATTCCAGGTAATAAAAAATCCACCAAAGGCGGCTCCTAGAAAGAAAAAGCTAATAAAGTTAACCTGTTCTAAATATTCTGGGGCAAGAAAAAGAAAACGGATACCAAACAATCGCCCTACAGTTCCAGTCATTAATAAAGCAACTAGAATCCAAATACCAATCAATAGCAAATTGTTTCGTAAATGTAATACGAGCAATTGTACTGGAAAAGAATAAAATATGTCACTGATCCTTTTCTTCATCATTAGCTGGTAGCTTAAAGACGCGAATGATTTCAATTTTAGTATCGCTGACTAAATCTAATACAAATTTGTAGCCATCTAATTCGATTTCGGCCCCTTGGGCGGGAATCATTTCGTTGGTCATCACCAAATAGCCCGATAGTGTATGATAATCGCCTTCTGGAAAATTTAAATCTTCGTATTTTTCATTGAGGTAATCAATTTCCAAACGACCTGAAAAACGGTATTCTTCTTCAGAAATAATTTCTTCAATATATTCTTCTTGATCGTGCTCATCTTCGATTTCGCCGAAAATTTCTTCCAGAATATCTTCCAAGGTAATAATGCCTGCAGTCCCACCAAATTCATCTACAACCCAAGCAATATTGATTCGAGTTTTGATAAAAACGTTCATCAGATGTCGCACATTCATCACCTCTGGAACGATAGGAATATCCATCTTAATCTGTTTGATGGTAGAAGGATCTTTCAATAATTTCTGATGATGTACATATCCTAAAATATTATCAATATCGCCATCGGTTACGATCAACCGAGAGTGATTTTTTTCTAGAAACACTTTTTTTAACTGTTCTACACTCGCTTTGATATCGATGGATTCTATTTCTGGTCGGGGTACCATACATTCTCGTACTTTCACCTGTTTTAGATGCAAAGCTCTTTCAAACAAATCCGTATCAATGTTTTCTTCTTCAGATTTGGTTTGTGTATCTCGAATAAAGTTTTCTAAATCTAATCGAGTAATCACATTTTCTACTTTTTCGACTGGCATTTTAAATAAAACTCGTAATAAAAAATTAGATAATTTGGTCATCAACCAAGCCGGGATTGCCAGAAAAAATTGTAAAAATCGAAGAGGATAGGCTAAAAAATAAAGGATGTCATCGGCAAATAATCGAAAGATGGTCTTGGGTAAAAACTCTCCAAAGATAAGTACGATGATCGTAATAATGATCGTGTTGATCAATAGCAAAAGTAGATTGCCTTCATCAAAATAATTGCTAAAAAGAGTATCTAATGGATTGGTCATCAAAGAAGTAAAAATGACCAACGCAATGTTATTGCCCACCAACATGGTCGCCAAAAAGCTTGCAGGACTTTTATAAAATCTGGACAGAATGCTTCCTGATTTTGATCCTTTTTGACGCTTCAATTCTATTTTTAGCTTACTAGCCGAAATAAAAGCTATTTCCGTACCTGAAAAAAGGGCAGATAAAAGTAAGAAGAAAATAATAGCTATAGCTATGGACATTCGTTTAGAATCAATTTTAGTACTTCGTCAATCCCTTTGAGGAATTTTGAAGAAAGCAGTTGCCTAACAATGATATAATAAAAATTAGATATATTCAAACTATTCTTGGTTCTTGGTTCTTTATCAAAAACACTAGAAGAGGGCGAATGGACAAAATCACCAAACTGATTTACAAATCCTCATCAAAGCCTTCTACTTTCATTTCTCCAGCAGGTTGAATGATCGTCCATTTATTAAATTCCTGATCAGCTTCAAATCCATAACCATAAAATATCTCATCTGGTTTTATGATTTTGACGAATTTTTTGGTGTGTACTCTTTTCTTTTTATCATCCCAGATCAGTTCATTGGTGATCAACTCTTCTCCTTTTCCACTTTTCCACACCACACTATCTCTTGCGATCACTTCATTTTTATTTTCAAAACGGACCGCATACTTTGCAGTTAGTTCACTTTTTGCTTTTTTACCTGAAGTCAAAAATTCTACCCGTACTCCATCCGGAAATTCTTCATAGGGAGTTGACTTATTTAAATGTCTCAACATTCTTGGTCCACTGATACGTACTTGTATTACCGCGGAATCACTATAAAGTAATTGTACATCATAAGCTGTTTCGACTTTGACTTGATCATCAGAAATTAGTTTATCTATTTCGGCTAGATCGTTTTCACAAGCCATCAGAAAACAAACAAAACAACAAGCAAGTATTAATTTAGATATTTTATTCAAACCTTTATTTTAATGTAAAATCGTTTTTTTTAAGAAATAGGTGTTTTAGAATTAAGGAATTTACATGAATCATATTGAATAGACCTTCGAACGTGGGCATCGCGAGAAGGCCCATTCAAAATTCAGTCATTCGGTCATTCGGTCATTCAGTCATTCAGTCATTCAGTCATTCAAAATTTCTTCATCCATTTTTTTATTTCACAATCGTAATATCCCCTTCATAACTCACTTCAACTCCATCTATAAAACGAACGACCACATAATAAACAAAAACATCCGGTGGCAATTTTTCACTTTTAAAAGTTCCATCCCAACCATTCGTAGGAGATTCATTATTCAAATCAAGTTCCGTTCCTTCATAAATCAAAGCTCCCCATCGATTGAAAATTCTCATCAACTTAACTTGATCCGCAGCTGGCCCTCCATAAATCGTGAATACATCATTTTGACCATCCAAGTTCGGTGATATTGCATTTGGAATATAAATCGGACGATTTTTTATGACAGAAATCCGAACAGAATCCTCAGCTACGCAGCCTGTCGAATCTGTTACCATCGCAAAGTAAGTCGTCGTTTCTGTTGCCAAAACTTCTACTCTTTGACAAGTCAGGCAATTCAAAAATAGATCAGGCGACCATTCATAAGCAACAGGTCGAAATAAAGGAAAACTAGTGCCACTTAGTGTAACAGGAAAGCCCAATTCTACGGTGGTGTCTCTTCCTGCATCCACCATTAATTCTGTTGGCTCTATAATGGAAGCACTAACACTGGAAACACAGCCCATTTCATCTCGAACAAATACATCAAAAGTCCCTGCTCTGATATCATTAAAAATAGAATCCGCTTGATAATTGATCTCATCCAAGCTATATTCATAAGTTGGATTTCCACCACCTCCTACTACAGAAACGGAACCCGTACTATCTCCAAAACAAAGCACATTTTCAACACCAGTAACGTTCAAAAACAATTCGATGGGCTGAGACAAAGAGACACTAGTCACTTTGGTACATCCATTTCCATCTGCTACCGTCACAAAATACTGACCAATATCTAAGCCAACAGCTATTGGATCCGTCTGCGCCATTGGATCACTCCACAAATAAGTATAGTTACCAACACCACCACTCGCATTGACTTCTGCAATACCATCCTCTGCTCCAAAACAACTAGCATCTATTGCACTAATATCTAAAGCAACAATTGGAGGAGGAGTGACCACAAAAAAAGTATCTCCTAAACATCCCGCCGCATCCCTAAAGGTCACATCAAAAGTTCCTGCATTTAAACTAGTAAAAGTATTGTTTGGGACAAATCCATTTCCATCATTATAATCAAAAAAGTAAGGAGGTGTTCCATTGGCGATATTAAACACGACACTTCCGTCAGAGCTTTCAAAACAAGATGGAGGAGTGATTGCTGGAATATTCGTATCCAAGACCAATTCTAATTCTCGAACATCTATTTCTAAAATTTCTTGACAATTGTTGTTATCAGTAACCGTCACCATGTATAAACCAACGCCAATATTATTGATACTATTGGCCGTACCCAATCCTGAAGACCAGTTGTATTGATAAGGAGGGACTCCACCCGTTACGTTGAGGACAACGGCTCCGTCCATTCCCATCATACAATTAGGCATGGTGATTTGTTCTTGGATGTTAATGCCTAAAGGCGCTCCTATTTCATGAGTCACCACGGTATCACAACCAGCAGCATTTGTAATCGTCACGAGATAGGTTCCTAAAGTCAAATTATTAATATTATCCGTTGTCGCTCCAGTACTCCAATTATAAGAATAACCTGGTGCATTACTAGTAACCGTGAGGTCAATCGCTCCAGTTGGGATAGAAGGACACAACAATTCTGTTAAGTCCGAATCTATGGTCATCACGTTGATATCTTCGCAACATTGCTCGATGGTTACAAAACCGACTTGAGTCAATTGACAACCAGCATCGGTTCCCACTACTAATGCGACCGACTTGATTCCTGGCGAAGTCCAAGTCACCTGATGTGGACCAGGACCAGATGCATTCTCCGGATTGGCTCCTACTCCAAAATTCCAAACCCAACTGGTCAAAGTACCCGTTGGAAAACTTGACGCATCGGTAAAGGTGATTGGTTCGTTGAAACAAGCCGTGGTTGGTTGTGCTATAAAATTTGCATTTGGTCCAGCAAACTCACCATCTCCTCCAAACTCAATAGAGAAACCATTTCCAGTTCCCGAAAAATTATTGATCATCAGGGCATAAGTTGATCCTTCTGTCATTTCTAATGGTGCTAAAAAATTTGATTGAGAAGGCAATGCACATCCAGAAGGTTCAGAAGTATCTGTTTCTCCATCCGCTAAACCGGTAGGTCCCATACATGGACTTGGAAAACTAAAATCTCCAGATGCCATACAACGCAACTCTGATTTATTGCTACAATCCTGTAATGAATTTATTTCAAAAACTACAAAATCTAAATCATCTGATGCGTTCAAAGGGCTTAGTATAAAGGTCAAATCTCCATCATTTGCTGCCACCCAAGAAAACCAAGTAGAGTTAGATTCTGAGTTATTAAAACCTCCTAAACAAGAAGTACTCCCTGCTTCGTTAGGATCATTTCCTGCTCCAATTACTTGAGGAATCACAAAGGCCGTCTTATCACAGAGTACAGCAGAAGTCACACAATCCGAACCCGGAAATACTGGTGGATTAAAATTATTTACACACAACTGAAATGTACCCATATTGGCAGTTAAACCTTGTACACGGATGATATAGGTTTCACCAATAATTAATCCACCTTTATACAATTCTACAATGTTGGTTCCAAAGTTAGGAACTTCACATTCTTGTTCATTGATCGTACCATCACAATCTCCAGAATATAGAGATACCTGAGGTCCAATTAAAGTTCCTCCTGAAGCATTTCCACTATTTCCATTTACCACAATCACCACATCCGTAGCAACTGTCGTAAACGTAAACCAAACATCGTTGGTCGTAGCATTTATACAAGATGCGGGCCCAAAACCGGAAGGAGTCGCCGTTTCGTTCGTAAATTCAGCAATATTGCTACACCAATCTATCACATTTGGGATAGCAATTGCGCCGTCACACTCATCATTAGATGGTTGAGCGTACAAAGAACTAGAAAGAAATAGGAAAAAAATTGGCAATAAGATTAAAAAAGAGTGGTATCTGTATTTCATATTACTCAAGATTAAATTTAATCGAATGTTTTATAGCTTTTAGTTGTTGGTTTTTAGTTATTAGCTCTTGGCCTATTTGGTTTCACTTCTACGGGATCTTAGCTTAAATATTGATTTATAAAGATTTTACTATTTTTTACAAAGATAACGAATGAAAGAGTCTAAAAGTACTGTATTCCTCAAGCTCAAAAGCTAAATATCTGATTATATTTGGTTTTTTAAAGTGAGTTTGAGCTAGGAGTTTGTTTAAAATAGAAAATTCATTGTGTTGTGTATTAAGCCTATCTATATTTTGAATAGGTTATTTTTTGTGAGTACGAGTCATTTTTTTAAAATAATTGCCACTATTTGAGAGAAAATGAAGAAGTAATCGCGAAAAAGAAGCATTCTAAAACGTAAAGTAATTTATTACACACTGCATTAATTCTTTGCGCTAAGCTAAAACCAGCAAATAAGACGTAAAAATAGGCATTAGTTAAAAGGTTTCCTGATAAAATACTACTTTTGCCAAAATCATTTTCCATTACTTTTATAAATTTTTATGCGAAAGCAAATCCCCAATATAATCACTTTACTCAACCTCTTTTGTGGTTGTGGTGCACTAGTGAATATACTATATGGTGATTTTATGCAAGCTTTCAGTTTTATTATTATTGGTGGAATTGCGGATTATTCTGATGGGATGGTAGCTCGGTGGCTAAATGTTAAATCTCCTTTCGGAAAAGAATTGGATTCCATAGCAGATATGGTCACTTTCGGCGTAGTCCCTGGAGCCATTTTGTATATGTTGATCAATTTTAGATTGACTACAAATGATGTTGGAGCAAATCTATCTGATCAATTAATCATGGATCAAAATTTTTCTTGGCTAGCCTTGCCTGCTTTTTTAGTCTCTGCTTTCGCAGCCATTCGACTCGCCAAATTCAATTTAGATACACGCCAATCCGAACAATTCATTGGCCTCAATACTCCAGCCTGTACCATGTTTGTGGTGGGAATCATGTTGATTTTTCATTTCGATTCTTTTGGCTTGCGCCCCATCGTTTCTAATCTTTATTTTTTATATGCACTGATTCCGACCCTGTCTTTTCTCTTGGTTTCTGAACTCCCTATGATGGCATTCAAATTCAAAGGATTAAAATGGAAAGGAAATGAACGAAGATTTATTTTTATTCTTACCGGAGTATTGTTAATCTTCACTTTACGAGAAGTTGCTTTTTCTTTGGTCATTTTGATTTATATTCTATTCTCCATTTTTGAATATTTTTTCACACCAAAGTCAACGACTTAAGATATATAAACTTACTTAAGAATATGCAATTGATAAGCTATAACAAGGGTGAACAATTATTTTTTCTTTAATCGAGGCAAAAAACGTAAACATCCCCCTGAAGCGGATGATGCGGCTTTTTAACGAATGGAAAGAAAATGTTCCAACGGTTATAAGTCATTATTTTCATGTTCCTTAGCTGCTCAGAAAAAACAAATATGCTATACCTCCTCCCTACTCCAATTGGTAATTTGGAAGATATTACACTTCGAACTTTACGCATTCTAAAAGAGGCGGATGTCATTTTAGCAGAAGATACTCGAACCTCTCGCAAACTCTTGCAACATTACGAAATCGATCAAGCTCTGCGAGCTTATCATGCTCATAACGAACACCACATTACCACTCAAATCATAGAACTATTAACTGCTGGTCAAAACGTCGCATTGATTTCTGATGCAGGTACACCGGGTATTTCTGATCCAGGATTTTTTCTTGTTCGAGCCGCTATTGCGGAAAATATTTCAGTAGAATGTTTACCTGGCCCTACCGCTTTTATACCTGCTTTAGTTGCCTCTGGTTTACCTTGTGATAAATTTTTCTTTGAAGGGTTTTTACCACATAAAAAAGGACGCCAAACCCGATTAATTTGGTTGACCTCGTTGCCACATACCTTTGTACTATATGAATCACCTCATCGAGTCATCAAATGCATCAAAGAATTAATCCAACATTGTGGGGACGATCGCCAAGCTTGTGTTTGCCGAGAACTCACCAAAATTCATGAAGAAAAAGTCACTGATTCATTAGCTGGTTTATTACAATATTTCGAACAAAAACCAGGAAAAATAAAAGGGGAAATTGTAATCGTTGTGGCTGGAGCGCCTACAAAAAAAGAAAAAAAATTCAAAAGAGAGGATAGAACTTAAAAGCAGAAGCCAGCATACAAAATATGAGTCATCTCGAATTTTAAGGTCACGCTAAGAGCAGAGATTGCTATTTGCATTTATAAAAGTCGTAAGATAAGTAGTAAGTAGTAAGTTCACTCAATTAATGTAGTAATACGCGTATTGAGTGGACTTACTACTTACGACCTATTACCTATCACTTACTACCTATTACTTACTACTTTAATAAATACTAGATTCTATGGGATAAATCATGTTTTGTATGCTAATTTCTGACTCCTTTACTTCAATAAAACACGTTCCGTAATCGTTCCTTCATCAGTTGTGATTTGCAATAAATAAAGACCTCGATTAAAAGAAGAAGTTTCTAGGACTTCAATAGAGTTGGAAATATTTTTTTGATAAACTTGTTGTCCAATGGTGTTGAAAAGTTGGATGCGCTCTCCTTTCAATTCGCCTAAATCAATCTGGACTTGGTCAATAGCTGGATTTGGGAATATTCTTATTTTTTGAGCTAATTCAGGGGCAATCGTTTGAGTCGTTTGTTCATTAATAAAAATGACTTTCGCAGGTTCTGCGTCAAGACGAACGTGCAGAGGTGTTCCAAATTCATCAACCACTTTAATCCCTTCAATTGGTAAATCAAAAGAAGTAACCGCATCTGTTCTTCCTCCAATGATATCCGCAATGATGATATAAGATATCGAGGCCACTCTTCCATAACCAGAACGAGAAACACCATTCAAACGACTCAAAGCCAAATCAACTTGTTGGTCATCTCTCATGTTTTGTCCATAATTCAACACTAATTCGCCATTACGAATAAAATTACTTTGATTATAATTGATACTCACTCCTTGTATCGGTTTTACATAAGAGCTATCGAAACCCACTTGAGCGGCCATTGCATAAATATTTTCAATCGGCTCTTCGCTTTCACCAAACACCAAACTTGCATTGATCGTTAAATATTCTGGACTCAATTCATTGATATAAATCGTATCTACATCTGGTTGCAGATAGACTCTTGGGCCTTCCTCTGTAACATCATCTAGACCAAGATCCATAGCTGAATAGTTAAAAAGAATCGGCATCAAATCTGATTGATCGATCGTTCCATCTCCATTACAATCCAAATGTTTGTAATTGATTCCACTGGGTGTTGATTCTGCCCAATCCTCTGCCACTTGCGGTTCCCAATTAAAAGAAGCATTTTCTCTAACAGGACCAGTCACCCCATAGCCTAGTCCCAAATTGAGTAAATCAGATAAATCAGCCTGCTCATCTGCATTAGTATTTCCTGGAAAGACGCAATCCATTTCCACACAATCTTCCGTTGTCAAACCCAGTATATTGATTTCGTCAAATATTTGGTCCTGACAGCTTCCATCTTCATTCCAAATGGTTAAGTTAATTTCATAGGTCCCTCCAAATGTATAATAATGTTCAACGATTTGTTCAATCGATTCCGAAGTCGTTCCATCACCAAAATCCCACAAAGCATTGGTATAGTCTCCTGAAGAAGCGTTCATAAAGATAACTTTCGTTGAACTACTAGCCGTTTCTGAAGAATTTTGATAGGAAAAACCCACTTCGCAGTTAGTTACAGCAGTCGCAGCAAAAGTTGAAAAGCAAAAAAAGCATAAAATCACCGTCATCCAATTAGGTAAGGATAGGTGACAGCCCTGAGTTACATTAGAGTTGACGTTCTTCATAATTTTGCATTTAAAACTCCATGAATTAAGTAGAGTGGATTTTCCAAAAGAGGGTCTAATCCACGCCTAATACAAATATATACTTTCTTTTTCACAAAAAAAATGTACAAAAACGCATATTTGTACGTAGAATAAAAATCATAAAATCATTTTAAACCCCTGATTAACAATATTTTATTTTATGAAAATTATTTATTTTGTAAAATACACTTATCTTCGTATAGTCATCTCTAAACAATACTTTGGCCATTTAAGACGACGGAACTATGCTGAGCGATAAATTAGTCACCTTATTAAAATCCTTTCAAAAACAGGAACTAAACCGTTTTCGAAAATATTTACTTTCCCCTTTTTTTAATGAAAATAAATCGCTTATCGACTTATTCGATATCATTGATCAAAATATCAGACAATATTCAAGCATAGAATCCATCATGCCTACCTTAGGAAAAAAAGACGTTTGGACAAAACTCTTTCCTGATAAAAATTACAAAGACACCCAACTCAGAAGGCTTTGTTCAGATCTAGGAAAATTAGCGCTAGATTTTTTAGCTTATCAAAATTATAGCAGCAATCCTATTTCTGTTGCCTCACATCTTTTGCCAACGCTCAATAATATTCAAAGAAGCAAACATTTTAAAAGTGCCGTACAAAAAGCGCTTGTCTTGCAAAAGAAAAATCGGATTTGGGATGCAAAGTATTATTATCACCATTTTATTATTGAACAACAAAGAGATTTACATCAAGCTTTTTCCACCTCAGCAGATATCTTAGATAACCTTCAACAAGCAGATCAACATTTAGATTGTTTTTATATCATTTATAAACTCCAATTCTATTGTAATTTTTTGAACTATCAAGAAATGTTGAACTTAGAAACGGACATTCCTTTATTTAAACCGGTGATGGACATCTTGATGGAAACTTCTTATCTAGAAGTTCCTGCTGTTGCAATTTATTATCAAATTGTGTTGTGCCTTTCGGAAAAGGAAAAAGAAGAGCATTATGAAAAATTAAAATCTATTTTAGAAAAATACAATAGTTTTTTTTCAATTGCAGAACTTCAAAATATTTATCTGCTCGCGCAAAATTATTGTGTCTTCCAAATCAACTTAGGTAAGGTGCAATATTATGATGAACTGTTTAGCGTTTATAAAATTTTACTCGACAAAGAAATCATTTTTACCAACGGCGAATTACATCCACAAAATTATAAAAACATCATTACCGTAGGTTTGACGGTAGAGGACTTTGATTGGGTGGAAAATTTCATTCAAAACCATACCAAACGATTACCCAAAAAAAATCAAGACAATGATCTTAACTACAATTTGGCCAAAGTTTATTTTCATACTGGACAACATGAAAAAGTCATCGATCAACTAAGAGAAGTAGAATACAAGACTTTGAACTATGCCCTCGAAGGAAAATTAATGCTATTAAAAACCTACTACGAATTAAAAGAGTATCGCGCACTCGAATCATTAATGGATAGTTTTAGAATTTATCTACATCGGAATCGAGTTATCTCTAGAGACGTCAAACAACAATATCTAAACGTTTTACGCTTTGTCAAAAAATTAGCCTACTCAGCTCCTTACGATCAAAAGAATCTGGAGAAAATAAAACAACAGATTAATAATTGTAAAGCCTTGGCGGATAAAAAATGGATTTTAGAAAAAGTAGCAGAACGAGAATAAAGCATTCAAAACGACACCAATAAAATTCCAAAAATAATAGCTCAAAAACAGAGATAACATATGTGTTTCATTCCTATTCAATTTATCTTTCTTACCTTTGTAACTTATTGAGAAAAATAACGTCTTAATTAAACTTAATCATATTTTCTAATCAAAAAGCAAAAAACTACCTAATGGCAAAAAGAAATATTCTTGACATGATCGTAAAAACGATCAATGACGTACAAGCGAAAAACAAAGCAAATCCTAACGAAGAAACTGCAGATCCAAATGTTTTTGATTTACTAAAAGGTAAAATCCAAAAACTAGATGAAAGAAACAGAGCCAAAAGAGTGTCAAGAGGAAAATCACCGTCTAGCATTTTAGACCTTATCAAAAAAGAAATTCAAGGTGCTCGTAGAGAAAACAAAAAAGACCCAAATGTAGCTACGGCCCCTAAATCTATTTTTGATCAGATCATTAAAAAAGTAGATGAATCACCTGCAAGGCAAGCAAGTTCTGGTCTTCGAAAAATCGTTCAAGATTACAATTTGGATGTGTCTCGTTTACCACGAGAAGTGGTCAGTCAAGTACAAGCAAAATATGTTCAAGATCGCAAACAATTTGATCAACAGTATGCACAAGCTTTGCATGATTTAATCAAAAAGTACTAGTCTTGATTTTAGTATAAAAAAAGGGTTCAACGAATTTAATTTGTTGAACCCTTTTTTTATACGTTTTTGTCCTTGCACTTAATTAAGCTATCGAACATAGCCAATATTTTTAAGGCCATTAAACGCTTAATGTTTAACCACGCGTTTTACTTCACGGAAATTTTCAGCAATTATCATAACAGAATAAATACCATTAGGCATTCCCATTAGATCAATGGTTTGCTGCTGTTCTCCTACTTCCAATTGGATAGTTTGAGAAGAAAGTTGCTTACCCGTTACATCAATAATACTGATTGACGCTTGCGTAGCTTCAGCTACACTTATATTAAATTTAGCTTGCCCTTTGGTAGGCGAAGGGAAAATATTTCCTATTATCAAGGCTTTATCTCTTCCACGTTTTATAGAGATAACATCGCTATATTCATACTTTCCATCAAAGTCCATTTGCTTAAGGCGATAGTATGCTGTCTCGATTGGATTTTCATCATAGAATTCATAATTGCGCTGACTATTACTCGTACCATGCCCTTCTATTTCACCAATAAACTCAAACCTTTCGCCATCTTGAGAACGCTCTAATTCAAAGTGACTATTATTTTGCTCCGTAGCAGTAGACCATAGCAATTGATTGGATTTAGCTTCCGCTGAACCTTTAAAAGAAAGCAATTCTACAGGAAGAAACGAAGTCGGATCAACATAATAGACCTGCATACAAGGATCACCGATAGAAATATTACAAGCAGTAGCATTATAGACAAAGCAGAACTCGTAGCTCGTACTAGGCATGACCTCAAAAGCATCGAAACCCAATGGCGTTTTAACAAGCGCATCAGCAGTAAGTGACGAACACCCTTGAAATGCCTGTAAACCAAGGAAAGTTGCACAGTTATCAGGTTCATCATCTCGACAACCATTAAAACTAATATAGTCAAATGCTAAAGAAGCGGGTGTAGTAAATGTACTACAAAACATTTCGTTGCTACCGGGGGATGTTCTAACTTCACCTGGTGAACAACCTTCCGCACAAGCATCAATGGCCTGTTGTGCTGCTTCATCAGCATAAATAGTTGATTTGACATTACATACCGCCAGATTGCAACCGGCACAGGGTACATAAATATCATAAGTGAGTTCTACACAACCTACAGTAATGACATTTCCAGTGGATGGACCTGAAAGATTAATATTGGTCATGACTTCAGCGAGATCGACATCATTACTTCCATAGGCACAGTTGTTAGAATTACCATCTTCTTCCCATATCCTGAATGTTACTGGAAAAGCAGCATTCCCCGCAGCTCCCGTAAAAACAATACTGACACCATTATCCCCATCGCAATCCTGATCATCTTCTACGGCCTTTATCTCACTACCAATATCATCGTCTTGAAATACGACAGTGCCATTAACCTCGACAGATATATCTGCAGTACCTCCTAATCCTAAAAATCCTCCATCTGGTTCACAATTAATGTCTTCTATAAAAGTAAATGTAAGCGTCGCATCCTGCGCATTTAGCCAATTGCCGTAACAACAAAATAAGAGGAGGAATATTTGTAAGAATAGTTTCATGTTTTTGTGTAAGAATAGTTTCATGTTTTAAATGTTTTGGTTAAATATTAAAATAACGAGCATGCCGCAATTATTGATTAACTCAATTGAATTGGGCAAATCGAAAACAAAATAGTCAAAATTGGTGATTGAAAAGCAATATTTTCTTTTGTGAAAGAGTGTTTTTTCTACCTTAAATACCAAAATACCAAAACTCTATCTTATTTTCTATTGAAAAGGGAAGTATATTTTTTAAAAGTTTAATCAGGAAGGATTGTTGGTTCTACCTATAGCTGAAACAGATGAGGTATGTCTCAACAATTGATCAACGAAAAATCTTATTAATCCTGTTATAGGGCAAAATAACACGCAAAGTACTGATTCCCGAATACAAGAAAAAAGTAGTAGATAATAAAAAAATGGATGCTAACGTCAATCGCAGCATCCATTTTGTATTGTTATTCTTTAATTTTTATTTAAGTAGTGTACAGAAATTGGGTTTACATTAATTTGAGATTAGTTTATGTTTCAGGCGACTTACAATTCATTCGGTTTAGCCGTAGCTAAAGCTAAAAAATTTAAGGAAGCATGGAAGATAAAATCGCTCAAATTAATAGCAAACTTAATTCTGAACACAACTTAAATATGCAAAGGTCGATTATCCGTCGCTGCTAGTGCAGCTTCTTTCACTGCTTCTGCATAAGTAGGATGCGCATGACTCATTCGAGAAATATCCTCTGCAGATGCACGGAATTCCATTGCGGTAACTGCTTCGGCAATCAAATCAGCAACACGAGCACCAACCATATGAACTCCTAAAACTTCATCTGTTTCTTTGTGGGCAATTATTTTCACCATTCCTTCGGTATCGGTACTTGCTCTTGCTCGTCCTAAAGCTTTGAATGGAAATTTTCCAACTTTATAAGGTACTCCAGATGCTTTGACCTCTTCTTCCGTTTTACCAACAGCTGCCACTTCAGGCCAAGTATATACCACTCCAGGAATCAAATTGTAATCAATATGAGGATGTTGTCCAGCCATGATTTCTGCTACAAAAGTTCCTTCTTCTTCCGCTTTATGCGCTAACATAATTCCTTTGACTACATCACCAATCGCATAGATTCCTTTGACATTAGTTTCTAAATGAGTATCAACTTCAATCCGTCCTTTTTCATCCGTTTTGATTCCTACGTTTTCCAAGCCAAGATTGTCCGTATAAGCACGTCGACCAATCGCCACTAAGCAATAATCCGCTTTCAATGTTTTTACTTCTTCCGAATCTCGCCCTTTAAATTCAACCGTTGCCCCTTTACTGTTTCCTTTGACGGAAGTCACCATGTGCTTCAAGTGGAATTTCATTCCTATTTTTTTCAAGGCACGTTGTAATTCTTTTCCGCAATCCTTATCCATACCAGCGATGATGCGATCCATGTATTCAATCACTTCCACTTCTGTTCCCAAACGAGCATAAACAGATCCTAATTCTAAGCCAATCACACCTCCACCGATGATGATCATTCGTTTCGGTACCTTGTCAATATTAAGTGCTTCTGTCGAAGTGATGACTCTTTTTTTATCATAATTAAATGCGGGAGGAGCGATTGGCTTCGATCCCGTAGCGATGATCGTTTTATCTGTTTCGATTTCTTCTTTTGTACCATCAGCTTTGGCGATACTAATCTTGTTGGCCGTTACAAAAGAACCATGACCATGATAGACATCGATCTTATTTTTCTTCATCAAAAAATCAATCCCTTTAGTCGTCTGCTCCACTACTCCATTTTTTCGTTGGATCATTTGTGGCATATTGACCTTCAAATTTTTCAAGTCAATTCCATGAGATTCAAATTTATGTTGAGCGTTGTGAAAATGCTCTGAAGAATCCAACAATGCTTTTGAGGGGATACATCCGACGTTAAGGCAAGTCCCACCCAACACGCTGTATCGTTCAATGATTGCTGTTTTCATTCCCAATTGCGACGCTCTGATTGCCGCTACATAGCCTCCAGGGCCTGAACCAATAATGGTCACATCGTATTTCATAAAATCACTTTTTTATTGCTAATAAATTTTAGATTTAATCTTTCTTCTCCTCTGGTTTATTTCCGCCTTCTTTATTTCTGTTAGCATTATTTCGTCTATTCTTATTTCGGTTTTTATTACGATTCCGGTTTCTATTCTTATTCCCCTCTTTTTTCGTTCCTTCTGGTTTATCTCCAGGTTTGTTTTGAGGCTTTCCCTGTTTTTTATTGTCGGGTTTTTGAGTGGATTTATCTTTTGGCGCTTGTCCAGGTTTATTGTCTTTTCTTCTATTTCGGTTCCGATTTCTATTGCGGCTTTTCTTTTTCTTTTTCTCCATTGGCAATTCAATCACTCCAGTTACATCTCCTTCAAAATCGACTATTGCTTCTTCCGATTCTACTTCCGAAAACATGGAAGTTCCTTTCAGTTCAACAGGAAATTGTCCATCTTTATTCATCGCTACGATCTCCTTGACTCGTTCAACGGGTAGTGGATAAACTTGACCTCGACCTTTACCTCCATCATAAATATAATACATCAATCCTTTGAAGACATCTGTTTTAATTAAGATGGCGGTTCCTGTTTCTGTTCTTAATTTATCGGCCTTTTTAGGAAAGTTGCCCAAAGCATCCATGTAAGAATCCAATTCATAATTAAGACAACATTTTAAGCGACCACATTGTCCAGAAAGCTTGGATTGATTAATTGCTAAATTTTGATATCGAGCAGCAGCCGTAGAAACGGATTTGAAATCCGATAACCAGGTAGAGCAACAAAGCTCCCGACCACAAGAACCAATTCCTCCAATTCGAGCGGATTCTTGACGTGCACCAATTTGACGCATTTCAACTTTTACGCGAAATTCTTTTGCAAAATGTCGAATCAATTCTCTAAAATCCACTCGTCCATCTGCAGTATAATAAAACGTAGCTTTACGCAAATCTCCTTGATATTCTACATCTCCAACTTTCATCTCCAGATCAAGCGTTCGCGCGATTGCTCGAGCTCTAATCATCGTTGGTTTTTCCTGTGCTCTTGCATCTCTAAGTCTTTGCATATCTCGCTCATTCGCGACTCGCAAAACATTGTGCAAAACAGTATCTTCTTTGATTTTCTTCTTTTTCATTTGCAACCGCACCAATTCACCCGTCAAAGAAATTTTTCCAATATCAAATCCGCTACCCGTATCTACTACGGCCATATCTCCTGTAGTACATCTCGAATGCTCTGGATTTCGATAAAAGCTTTTTCGAGAACCATTGCTAAAACTTACTTCTACTATATCGAACTCTTCTGGGTCAGAAATATCCATCCCTGATAACCAGTCATAAGTATTCAATCGATTACAACCACCAGATCCACAACCTCCGTTGCTATTACATCCTCCCGGCTTTCCATCTTTTCGTGTTGAACAACTAGAACATGCCATATGTTTCGGTTTATATTTATAAAGTTGGTGTTCAAGTCTTAAGGTTATTAACGTGTTCACGTATCAGAGTTCCTTAAGATGTGAACACTCTAATACCTTAACACTACAACACTAATAACTCACCACTTTGGTTTTTAGAATTTTATTGACTTGAATGGATGCATCCAAAAAAAGTACTTTTGGGTTGGCATTCCTTTCTATATAGTACGAGCAATCATCAAAAAGTTTTGCAATTTGTTGCACTTGTCCAAATTCGATGACATTCATTAATTTTTCAGCTGTTTGCAATTCATTAGGCTGCAATCTTACCTTTCGATCATTCAACATTTTTAAAGCCAAGTACTCCCGTAAAAAATGAAGGGCATAACGTAAAAATTGTTTTTGATTCTCTCGACCAATCCCTGCAAATTTATCCACCCAATTGACCAGTTCTACGCCGTTGCCTTTATAGCATTTTCTCAACCAATCAAGAAACATTTGCGCGTGATCATTTTCTTTCTGTTCTTTCAGTAGCAATGCCTCATTCAAATTCCCGTTAGCCATATGGGCAATGGATTGCAAATCTGCCATCGGAATGGCTTCTTTTTGTTCCATGAATTTGATGACCTCCTCATCTTTGAGTCGATTCACTTTGACAATCTGGCATCTAGACAAGATCGTATTTAGGATTAATTCCTGATTTTCTGCTACTAAGATAAAAATAGTATTTTCAGGTGGCTCTTCAATTAATTTCAATAATCTATTTCCTTCCTTACCTAAATATTCGGGCAACCACATAATCAAAACTTTATGGCTTCCCTCAAAAATTTTAAGACTCAACTTCTTGATAATACTAACACATTCTCCTTTGTTGATATTACCCTGTTTATTTTCCGCACCAATATGTTGTAACCATTGGTTGACATTCAAATAGGGATTTTCGTGGATAGCATTTCGCCACTGTTCCAAAAAATGTGTACTGACTGCGTTTGTTCCTATCGTCGGATAAGAAAAATGTAAATCAGGATGAATTAATTTTTCTACTTTATTACAAGCATTACAGTTTCCACAAGCATCCTTTTCACTTTTATTTTCACAAAGCACATATTGTGCGTAAGCTAAAGCCAAAGCTAATTTTCCAGATCCTTCAGGACCCAAAAATATTTGGGCATGAGGCATCCGTTTATTGCTTACCATTTCTAGCAACAATTGTTTCACTTCATCCTGTCCAATAACTTTGTTAAACTGCATTTATTATGTGCTCAAATTGATCATGACTTTGAGTTGTTTTAACTATTTACTTTCAAGTTGCTTAGTACTCCTAGTAAATGTAAAGACAACAAGGCATACGGATACATTGACACATGTAAAAAAAGGAAGGTCGAATCCTTTATTAAGCTTATTTCCTAACTGGTTGCCCATAAGAGGACCGCTTCATCAAAAGGACTGACTGAAGATGGGTAAGTATTGACCAATTGTCCTGATTCATCCAAGAGAAATTTATGAAAATTCCATTTAACTTCAGCGTCCATTACACCATTTTGGCTTTTTTGAGTCAACCATTGATAGATTGGCTCGGTAGCAATGGATATTTTGGTCGTCATTGGAAAAGTAACTCCAAATTTTGAGCTACAAAAGGACTGAATTTCAAGATTTGTTCCAGGTTCTTGCGCCCCAAAATCGTTGCATGGAAATCCAACAACGACTAATTTATCTTTAAACTCCTCTGCGAGTTCCTGTAATTGTTGATATTGTGAGGTAAAACCGCAAGCTGAGGCGACATTTACCACGAGTATCTTTTTGCCTTTGAAATCGGAAAAATCAAGGTCCTTCCCGTCGATTCCTTCTATTTTATATGTGTGTATGCTCTTCATACTGCCCGTAAAAATACACTTTTTATTGAATTGTTACTAAAGTACGCTGTGCAATAATTAACTTTCAATTTTGATGGCCTCGTTTTTAGAAAATTAGGCATTTTTAAAAGATTCACATTCAACTTATTTTTGATGTCAATCAAGACTAAAACTAGTTTATTTTTTCCTAATCTCTTTAGATTTTACAACCATTACTAAAAAGACTTGTTAACTTAAAGCGTCTGATTATTTGTAAGTAAGTGATAAGCCTTCACACTAATTAAACTTTAAAGACATGAGAATATCTGCTTTTCGAAAAGCTCATTTCAATGCTGCTCATCGGCTTTATCGACCTGACTGGACCGATGAAAAGAATGAACAGGTATTTGGACTTTGTAATAATCCTCATTTTCATGGCCACAATTATGAATTGGAAGTAAAAGTAAGCGGTGAGATAGATCCTGAAACGGGCTTCTTAATCGACTTGAAAGTGCTCAAAGATATGATCAAGGAGCATATTGAACTCAAGTTTGATCACAAGAATTTAAATCTTGAACTAGAGGAATTTAAAAATTTAAACCCAACTGCTGAAAATATTTGTATTGTAATCTGGAATATTTTACGGAAAGAATTGGATGAACGATACGATTTGAGTATTCGTTTGTATGAAACGCCCCGAAATTTTGTGGAGTATCCCGGATGATGGAAGGTTTGATTTACTTTTATTTTCCACTTTTATTAAGGTAGAAGTAGAATATAAAAGCTATTCAAGAATTAGTAATAGCTGCAATATCGTGGTCTTCGACCTTTTCTTTCCTAATAAAAAAAGCCCAATATTGTGATACACGATATTGGGCTTTTTTAAAATCAAAATCAATTAATTTTTAACCATCTTTACTGTTTTCAAAACCACACCTTTCGAATTTTGCAATCGCAAGATATACATCCCGTTGCTCAATCCTGAGATATTATGCCTTGCTCCGCTATATTCTTTATAACTGGCGACTAATTTACCAACCATATTGTACATTTGAACAGATTCCACCAAAGTGTTATCACTTAATTTAAAAAAGTCATTGGATGGATTTGGAAAAATTTGAATCTTTTGTGCTTCCAAATTAGAAGTAGAAGTCGTTGAACAGTTAACTGGAGAATTTGGACCATCTGAAACACAGAAAGTATAAATCCCAATTTCAAAATTATCAGGATTGTCTTTTTCCCAAATTCTCATGTGCACTTCTGCTTCGCCAGGTGTACCCGGAAGCGCTCCTGGGTTTCCACCAGGATATACATGAACATCCATTCGGCCCTTGGCACCAGGCCCTAGGTCAAACTCTCGACTAGAGACAAAGGATAAATAACATTGATTGGTATCACAAACTGCAGAGTTCCAACCTTCAGGCAAATTGTTAACGGTTCGTTCCCAAACATAAGTTCTAATCCCGGAAGTATTATTACTAACCACTACTTGTGCATGTACCAACACATCACCTGGGTTAGTAGAAGCATCTTGTAAGTCTGCGGTCGAATGAAAAGAAGGTAGCCCTTCTAAAGTAATTGTATCTTGGGCGACAATTATACTATTTAGAAAGAACAACATTAAGGTCGTAAGGAGTATATTTTTTTTCATATTTAAAGTATTTAGTTTATTTTCAAGCTAACATCACTGTAAAGATAATCTTTTTTGGATTCAAGAATCTATCATTAATACCATTTTTGTCATATTCTTACATTTTCGAAATTATTCGTCCCCATTAAGACAAAACAAATATAATTGTGTTAAATTTGTCTTGTCCAAGACTTGCTATGGCTTATAAGGCAAGACTATCAAAACTTTATTTAAAACTAGTAAAACTTACCTAAAATGAAAAAAGCTCTACTCCTATGGGGGATGTCTATGATATTCCTTTTTTCAGCGGTTATATCGCATGCTCAATTACCTGATTATTCTATCGCTCCTAACTTCACAGTCAATGATATTGAAGGGAATGAGATTGATCTCTATTCGATACTTGCTCAAGATAAATCAGTGATCTTAGATATATCTGCTACTTGGTGCGGCCCTTGTTGGGCTTATCATGAGACCCACGTCCTAGAAGATATACATCAAGCATATGGACCTAATGGTACAGATGAAATTGTGGTCTTGTTTTTAGAAGGAGATGATGGTACAGGAATGGCCGATTTACAAGGAAACACAGCTTCTACTCAAGGAGATTGGCTAACAGGTACTTCGTATCCCATAATTGATAATGTTGAAAGCCTTATCTCAAACGATTATAATATTAGTGGCTTTCCTACTTTATATCACATTTGCCCTAATAGAATATTAAGTCAAACAGGACGGTTTACAACTAAAGAAGCACATTATGAACGTATTCAAGAGTTACGATGCCAAGTCCCTACTGGTGCTAATAACGCTGGGATACTTCAATTTATAGGTAATGATGGTGACCAATTCTGTGGTACGCTAGATTTTACACCAACGGTTAGATTACAAAACTTAGGAACAGAAGATTTGACTTCTGCTGATCTTGAAATATATAACAATGGTGAACTACTTGGTACGACTACATTGCCTATTAGCTTAGCTCCTTATGATGTTGACTTGATCGACCTTACACCAGTACTTAGTGACGTTAGTTCTGATTTGGAAATCAAAGTTATTAATGTAAATGCTGGTATGGATGACGATCAGAGTAATAATAATTTTGACATATCCTATGGAAAAACAGATTTAGAATTTGAAAAATTAACGATTTCATTCACTACGGATGCATTTCCTTGTGAAAACTATTGGGAGTTAGTCAATTCATCTGATGAAGTTGTCGCTTTTGGTGGAAATCCAAACGTCGGTGCTGGAGGAGCTCAACAGTATGGAAATGGATGCCCGACTAACTTACCTGCAGGAAGTTATACTCAAGCAAACACTACGTATACAGAAGAAATTATTGTTCCTGCTGATGAGTGTTTTGACATTAGAGTGATAGATGATTTTGGTGATGGCATCTGCTGTGCTTATGGAAGTGGCTCCTTTTCAATAAAAGACGCTAACGATGTCGAAATTCTTGCTGGTAGTAATTTTGGTATTTCAACTAGTCTAGCATTTAACATGGACAGATACCTGTATTCTACCCAAGCAACTGAAGAGATTTGTGCTGGAGAAGATGTTGAATTTTCTATTCATATTGGAGATCAATTTGAAGGTGATATTACAGCAACTACCGCTGGACCTGGAATGATTAACTTAGCATCAGAAACCGCTTCTCCTGGTGAAGTGATCGCTGGTACTGTTTCAGGATTAACTGAAAATACTACAATCACCATTACCGTTACTGATGGGACAACAACAACGAGTACAGATGTCACTTGGAATGTAGGTATCATACCTACTCCTGCTTCATTAACGGTACCTGCTAATATGGCCGTCAATATTGCTCCTACTCCTTTCTTCCTTTGGAGTCAGGTAAGTGGTGTTGAAGGATATACAGTTGAAGTGAGCTTAGATGCTGATTTCATGGATATCGTTTATACTGCGAATAGAGCACCAAATCAAGCCAATCTAATTATTCCAGTTTCTGCAGGATTAGTTAATGGACTTACTTATCACTGGAGAGTCATCAGTAATGCTACATGCGAATCTGTTAGCTCTATGGTTAGAACATTTACTGTTCAAAATACGACCTCTGTTGGAGAATTAAATGGTGTTGTAGTTGATGTCATGCCTAATCCAACTAGCGGTATGGTTAATGTTGCATTCTCTGAGCCAATGACTGAGGTAGCACTTCAAGTGTTCAGTGTAAATGGTCAACTTTTACAGTCTAAAATGGTATCTAATGCCACTTCAAACATAGAAGTCAATCTTGCAGATTACCAAAATGGTATTTACATCCTTAAATTAGTAAACGAAAATGTTAGCTTGACTAATCGAGTGATGTTGAACAAATAAGATTAGAACTTTATCAGTGATTTAAATTACTGAATGTTCAAGAATGGAGTCTGATATTTTATCGGACTCCATTTTTTTTATTGCCTTCTCTTTCATTGAGGACTCTCATTTCACTATTGTCTGAATGAGGACATTCCTTTTAAAATTAAAAGTAAACTTCCTTCGTTTTCGTTTTAATCAAAAACATTTCTTTACTTTAATATGTAAAACATATCTATTGTTGTTCAATTTCATTTGAACCTAATTCACCTCACAAGCAAAAAACCTTATGCATATAGCCATCATCGGAAATGGAATAAGTGGTATCACCGCAGCTCGATTTATTCGAAAATTAAGTGATCACAAAATCACCGTCATTTCTTCTGAATCAAATCATTTCTTTTCTCGCACAGCTTTGATGTATATCTACATGGGACACATGCGTTATAAAGATACCAAGCCTTACGAAGATTGGTTTTGGGAGAAAAATCGCATCGACTTAGTAAAGGCTCACGTGGATAAAATAACTCCTGCTAAAAAACAACTTTTATTGAATAGTGGTGAAAAGTTGTCTTACGACAAATTGATCATCGCCAGTGGATCAAAGCCTAATAAATTTGGATGGCCTGGTCAAGATCTACCCGGCGTAAGCGGTCTCTATAGTTTGCAAGATTTAGCAATGATGGAAAAATATAGCAAAGATTTAAAACGAGCAGTGATCGTTGGTGGTGGTTTGATCGGTATCGAAATGGCTGAAATGTTTCACTCGCGCCATATCCCTGTGACCTTTTTAGTTAGAGAAAATAGTTTTTGGAATGGCGTTCTTCCCGCTGAAGAATCTGCCATGATCAACCGCCACATCTTAGAGAATCATATCGACTTAAGACTAGAAACAGAATTAAAAGAAATTCAAGCTGGACCAAACGGAAACGTTTGCGCTATCATGACCAATAAAGAAGAAAAAATCGAATGTGGTTTCGTTGGTTTGACTGCTGGCGTAAGTCCCAACATTAATTTTATCAAACAAGATACTTCTACTGAAATAGCAACCAATAGAGGCATCCTTGTCAACGAACATTTTGAAACAAGTGTTGCTGATATTTATGCGATTGGTGATTGTGCAGAACAACGCAATCCACTACCGGGTAGACGAGGCGTGGAAGCGATTTGGTATACTGGAAAAATGATGGGAGAAACCTTAGCTTACAATCTCTGTGGTAAAAAAATAGACTATAATCCGGGTATCTGGTTCAACTCTGCTAAGTTTTTTGATATCGAATATCAAGTCTATGGAACCGTCTTAGCAAGAGCTCCAGAAAATCATTTGTCTATTTACTGGGAACATCCTGATGGAAAAAAATCTATCCGTATTATTTACGATCGAGAAGATAACACTATTCTTGGATTCAATTTAATGGGCGTTCGCTATCGCCATGAAGTTTGTGAAAAATGGTTAAAAGATAAAGCATCCGTAGAAGAAGTGTTACAAAATTTAAGTTTAGCCAATTTTGATCCTGAATTTTATGCAGAATATGAGGCAGATGTTTTAAACATTTACAATAAACAAAGTGGAAAAACTTTAAGTAAAAAGAAAAAACGAAGTTGGAACCAAGTATTTTCTTTTTTAAAATCCTAAGCTTTCCACGAAAGTGCCCTCAAAAAATCAATGCTCAAAAAACCTCAATCATTTCAATATGAATAATCAAGTAGAACACAGCATGTCCATCGCCAATCCGGCTCCTCCATTTACTGACAGTATTCAAAAACTAGCTGCAGCTATTGGTGGTATTGGTTTGCTTATTTTATTTATTTCTCTCTTTGGCGCAATACCTAGTACGGGACTGTGGCTAACCACCTCTTTATCTCTAATCACCATTGGAACAGTTATTTTCGCTTGGCGTGCTTATATGAATATCGAACCGGGCATCAAAAACAATGGCGTTTGGTTTGGTAGTTTGACCAACCGAGGTCTATGGGGATGGATACTTGGGATTGTACTCACTGGATTTTATATTCTGCTATATTGGTTTCCAGCTTACTTAGGACTCGGCGCGGATGGAGCTGCTAACTCTGGAGTCGTTGCATTATTCGATCCTTTAAGCAATTTACTGAAAGGTCAACCTGCAAGTCAATGGTTTGTTTATGGAACCTTGTACACCGTAGCGATCTTAGCCTTAGGCTTTAAATTTATTTTAAAATATCGTCATAATAAATATCAATTAATCAGAACCATTTCGGTCATGTTTTTTCAACTGGGCTTTGCATTTTTACTTCCTGAAATTATGTTGAGCATGAATTTACCTTATAATAATTTCGCCAATATGTGGCCGCTCAATTACTATTTCTTTTTTGATTGGAATATTAATAATTTTTTGAATGCAGGAAGTATTGGTCTTTTTATGATTGTCTGGGGTGTTTTGATGTTTTTGTTCATCTCCCCTATCCTTACTTATTTCTATGGAAAAAGATGGTACTGTAGTTGGGTCTGTGGTTGCGGCGGATTAGCAGAAACAGCCGGTGATCCTTTCCGACATTTATCCGATAAATCATTAAAAGCTTGGCAGGTAGAAAGATGGTTGATTCATGCCGTGATGATTTTTGTAACGATTATGACCGTGGGAACGATCTATTCTTTTTTTACGGACAACGGCCATCTTCTGATTTCTAAAAACAGCATCATGGGAATCTTCATCCTGCTTGCACTTGTTTCCGCGGGAATCGTTTTGGCCAACAAAAAAAGTATCGCTAGAAGTTACCAGAAACTACCCAATATTATCTTAGGTTTTCTCGGACTTGTCGTACTCCTTTTGGTGATCGCTTTTTTCACCGGCCAATATCATCCATTTTTTATCGATGGAGAAAAGTTGCGATCTTCTTATGGATTCTTCATTGGCTCTGCCTTTTCAGGTGTTGTCGGGGTTGGTTTTTATCCACTTATGGGAAGTCGAGTGTGGTGTCGTTTTGGTTGCCCAATGGCCGGACTTTTAGGGATACAACAAAAATTCTTTTCTCGCTTTAGAATTACGACAAATGGAGGACAATGTATTTCTTGTGGTAACTGTTCCACTTATTGTGAAATGGGAATTGATGTGAGAGCCTACGCTCAAAAAGGTCAAAATATCGTCAGAGCATCTTGTGTTGGATGTGGCATTTGTGCTGCTGTTTGCCCTCGAGGTGTATTGCGTTTAGAAAATGGTTCGGTAGATTTGCATCAAAAAACAGATGACTTAAAAGCGATTCACATTGCAGAAGGAGATGTACGGTTGTTTTAAAATGCAGGAAAATGAATATTGGATATTGGATGAAAAATTTTGAATAATGATTCAATATTCTTCTATCGATATCCAATATTCATTTAGTTTTTCTTCAACAACATTTTCGGTACTTTAAATCTTGGTCCATATCGTTTTTCATAAACCTTACATTGCTCAATAAATTCGCTTCGACCATAGTCTTGAATAAATTGCATCACTCCTCCTTTGAAGGAAGGGAATCCCCATCCATGGATACTTCCCAAATTCGCTTCAGCGACTGTTTTCACAATACCTTCTTGCAAACACCAAACCGCTTCCAATACCTGTGCAAACAATAATCTTTCTGTTATTCTCTTTCGAGAAAATCCCTCTTTCGTCGTTTCAAAATGATTGGTCAACTCCGACCAAATCGAAATCACTCCATCAGAATTATAATCATAAAACCCTGCTTTTTTACTTTTACCAGGGCGTTCTAATTCTTCTTGCATTCGTTGACAAACCACTACTGCCGGATGTTGAATATATTTAGCACCATAATGTTCTGCTGCTTGTAATTCATATTTCATTACAAAAGACATAGACAATTCGTCTGCCATCGCCAAAGCACCTTTTGGCATTCCGGCTTGTACACCAAGGTTTTCAATTAAGGCCGGTGGATAACCTTCTTGCAACAAACTGATTCCTTCCAAGATATAAGTGTTTTTAACCCTTGCTACATAAAAGCCCCAATTATCTTTGACTACAATTGGCGTTTTTCTAATCGCTTTGACAAAATCAAAAGCTCGCGCAATCGTTTCATCCGAGGTCGCTTTTCCTCTCACGATTTCTACAAGAGGTACTTTATCCGCAGGAAGAAAAAAGTGCATACCAACAAAATTTTCAGGTCTACTCGAACTCTTTGCCAAACGAGAAATAGGGATAGAAAGAGTGTTAGAAGCCAACAAAGCATACTCGTCCATACGTTCCTCTGACTCTCGAATTACTTTTGACTTGACATTTTCATTTTCAAAAACAGCTTCAATCACCAAATCACAAGTTTCAAATTCCTCTGTAGTTTCTGTTACGATGACTCGTTCTAACGCCTTCTTTTTATCAGCTTGACTGATCTTACCATTTTTCACCAACTCATCTAAACGAATATCGACATATTCTCTTCCTCGCGCAGCTACTGATTTAGAAACATCTTTTAAGACCACTTCCATCCCTTGTATCAAACAAGTAAAAGCAATCCCAGAACCCATTTTCCCCGCACCAACGATGCCTACTTTTTTAGGTCTAAATCTACCAAAACCTTTGGGTCTACATCGCCCTGCTTTGATTTCATTAAAGTCATACCAAAATGCTTTAGTCATATTTTTAGAAACAGATCCCATTAATACCTTTGTAAAATAACGAGCCTCTATCCGACAAGCCGTATCAAAATCCACTAAAGAACCTTCGGCTAGAGTATTGAGTATTGCTTGCGGCGCAGGAAAATTATTATGAGTATCTTTTGCTAATTGTGCCGAGTATGTTTGAATCACTTTGGCAACTTTAGGATCTCGTGCGGTTCCTTCCTTTATTTTGTGGTTCACATTGTCCCATGGACGTCGATAATTTTGATTCGCCAATATCCATTTCTTCGCCTTTTCCATCATCTCTTTAGGGCTTTTCGCCAGAGCATCCACAATGCCGACTTCTAATGCTTTTTTCGGTGCATACCGCAATCCATTCGTCAAAATTGGGAAGGCTTTTTCTATCCCCAACAACCACATCAATCGAATCACACCACCATGACCTGGCATCATTCCCAAACCAATTTCAGGATGTCCTAATCTAATTTTTTGATGATCTAATACGATCCGATAATGACAAGCTAAAGCTAACTCAAATCCAATTCCTAGTGCCGTTCCATTCATCGCTGCGACCACAGGTACGCCTGGCCTTTCCAGTTCTCGATAAAATTGCTGAAGCTTTCGAGACAACTGAAAAACTTCTTCTGCGTTTCTAGCATCACCTAAATATTCCAGATCACCACCAGTCAAAAAAGTCTTTTTATCAGAAGTGATAATCACGCCTTTTAGTTGTCCCATCCCCTTTTCCTTTTTCAAATGTTCTAGCACCGGAAGAAAGGCATCACCTAATTTAGGATTGATAATATTCACATTCCGAGTTGCCATATCCAAGGATAAAGTCACAATATTATCTGTATCTTTTTTATATCGAATCATGATGTTTTAGTATTCTGGTATTTTAGTGTTAAGGTGTTCAAGAGTTAAGGTGTTGACTGTTCAAAATGCGAAGATGCATGCTGATACTTGAGCACCTTAACACCCAAATACGACAACTCCAAAATTACATTCTTTCAATAATCGTCGCTACTCCCATGCCGCCACCAACACATAGAGTAGCTAAACCTCTTTTCAAATTTCTATGTTCTAATTCATCTAACAAGGTACCTAAAATCATGGCTCCTGTAGCACCCAATGGGTGGCCTAAAGCAATAGCGCCTCCATTGACATTTAGAATATCTGGATCAATATTGAGTTCCTTTTGTAGTTTTAAAACAGGTGAAGAAAAAGCTTCATTCATTTCCCATAGATCAATATCCTTTGGTTTTAGGTCAGCTTTATTCAATGCTTTTTCAACAGCTAAAAGTGGACCTTGCAACATAATAGTGGGTTCGGTACTTGCTGTTCCGATAGCGACAATTCTAGCTCTAGGTGTCAGGCCTAATTCTTTTCCCTTCGATTCATTGCCTACTAACAACAAAGAAGCACCGTCTACAATTCCGGATGAATTCCCTGCTGTATGTAAATGATGTATTCGTTCAACCATCGGATATTTTGTCAAAGCCAATGCATCAAAACCACTATTGCCAATGTCTTGAAATACAGGTTTTAGTTGACTTAATTTTTCCAAACTCGTATTCGGTCTAAAGTATTCATCTTTTTCTAAGATGGTTAATCCATTTTGATCAAGAATCGGAATAATGGATTTTGCAAAGAGGTTTTTATCCCAAGCCGCTGCTGCTCTCTCTTGAGATTGTAAGGCATAAGCATCAAGCATTTCCCGAGAAAAACCTTCAATGGTCGCAATCAAATCAGCTGAAATACCTTGAGGAACATAAGCCGCACTGTTAATAACTTCTGGATCAAACAATAAGGCTCCCCCATCACTTTCCATCGGAACACGACTCATACTTTCCACCCCGCCCGCTACAATCAAATCTTCCCAGCCAGATCGAACCTTCATCGCTGCTAAATTAACCGCCTCCAAGCCAGAAGCACAAAAGCGATTGACTTGCATTCCTGGAACACTTACGTCCCAACCAGCGTATAACAATCCTGCTTTCGCAATATTAGCCCCTTGATCATTTATAGGAGTAACGCATCCAATAATAGCGTCATCTACCTCTTTGGTATCTAGTGATTGACGTTCTTCTAAAGCTTTTAAAACCGTCACTAATAAATCAATGGGTTTACACTCGTACAGAGAGCCAGTGGCTTTACCTTTGCCCCGTGGAGTTCGGAGCGCATCAAAAATATAAGCTTCTTGCATTATTTTTTATTTCTTCAATTCATTGATATTTTTAACGAATTGTATCTAATTTGTAGTCTAGTCCTATATAGATTATATAGCAAAAGGTTTGCCGAGCAATATTTGAAAGTAGTTACTGCTGATCTTTTGGCCTTAAGCGCTACAAAAATATTAATTAATTTGAATTCATTAGACTTGTTTTTAATTTGTTATTCAGAATCAATGAAGTTGTCGGGATAATAATTTAAACATATTCTCAACTCTATTATCGCTCATCTCCTATTGGTTTTAGTGACTTCGTCCTTTTTTTATGTAAATAAGTAGAAAATTTGAGCAGATGTCCCTGCGTTCCATTATTTTTGAGGAGAAGAGGAATTAGCTGAAGAAGTACTTACTCAAATTTAAAATAAACATTTCCTTTGACTGATTCTATCGTTTTGTCAAAGAACAAAAAATAAAACAATGACTAAAAGTAAATTTCGTTTGACCGGTTTTGCAAGATTTCTATTGATGATGATCGTACTTGCTCCTTTGGCATATTTAGGCGCTTCCTACTATAATGGTGAAGATGGCATCCAAAATATCAAAAATATTTTTATGGGTGAGAAAGTTCATAGTCCAACTGTTGAGTCGCCTGATATAGTACCTCGTGCTGATGAGTCAACGACTCGCCCTACGCCAACTAAAGAATACGTAGATAGTCAGGTCAAAAAATTAAGTGATGACTTGGCTGAAAAAGAAAGTAGAATAGAAAAATTGTATCTAGAAAACGAGCAGCTTAAAAAACAACTACGCGAAAAAGAAACAGAGTTAAACGAAGTGAAAACTCAATTTGACAAAATCAGATCCGCACTCGGACAATGAGTTTTCCTTCCCTCGATCGGAAATTTTTCTTAGCGATCTTTTTTATTTTGTTGGTTTATTGGCCACTTAGTTTGATGCAATACAGCATGCCTTTTGATACCGCCAATTGGTTTTTTCCGATGCGGTATTTGATAGGTGAATGTTTACAAAACCATACTTTCCCAGTCTGGAATCCTTACACCAATCTGGGATATCCGATTCATACTGATCCGCAAAGCGGAGCCCTTTACCCTTTTGTTTGGGTATTGGGTTATTTTTTTGGTTACAACAGTTACACCCTTCATTTAGAACATTCCTTGCATTTAATTTTTGCATTTATTGGTATGTATTATCTAAGTCAACAAATAGGTATTCAAAAAAAGTATGCCTTATTCGTTGGAATCATTTACGCTTGTTGCGGTTTTTTTGTTGGCAATGCCACGCATTTAACTTGGATCATTAGCGCTACTTGGTTGCCCTTTGTGTTCCTTTATTATTATAGATTAACGCTTCACAATCACTGGAAAGATGCCGTTGGTTTATCTGTTTTTTTATTTCTCTTATTGACAGGAGGCTATCCTGCTTTTGTCATTACAACTTCCTATCTTTTATTGTTTGCTTTTATTTGGATCGTCGTTAGAAAGTGGCGTTTAAAAGAATTTACTTGGATCAAAAAGTTTGTTTTTAACAATAGTTTATTCTTCCTTTTATTCTTATTCCAAAGTGCCGTTTTCCTAGTTTACTTTATTGAAATGACTCCGTTCTTAAACAGAGTTGGTGGTTTAAGTTTATCAGATTCTCAAGTTATTCCCTTTTCTATTCGTTCCTTTATATCTTTTGTATTGCCTTTTGTTGCAGGTGGGAACAATGATTTTTTTCAAACAGATCTGACTATGGCCAATGCTTATTTTGGCTTGATTGGTTTGTCAATATTTCTATATGCTTTTTTTAATCTACCGGACAAAAAAGAAAAAACATTATTCATTTTTGGTTTTATTTTTTTGTTAACAGCGATTGGAGACGCCTTTTATTTTAGAGGATTCTTATATCATTATGTTCCCTTAATGGATACGTTTAGATATCCATCTTTATTTAGAATTTTTACTTTAATTGCGTTTATTTTACTTTTTGGTTTTTCTTTACAGAAATTTCTTAAGCAACATTCTGTTCAAAAAAATGCTCAACAACTTCGTTGGTTTATTGCTGCAATGATTTTAATGATAGGAGCTTGTTGCATTTATACTTTCGTGAAAAAACCTTTTCCAAGTACGAATAGTTTTGCAGTAGCAGACCTACTAAAATTCGTGCAGCAATCCTCCCTATCAGATCGTTTTTTGATTCAAGCACCGATCCAATTTTTAGTACTCGTTGTTTTCTATTTTATATTAAGAAAAGCTTCTTCTAAACATTTTTATCGATTACTTTTTAGCTTAGCCTTATTTGATATTTTTGTAGCCACACAACTCAACATGCTTGTTACCGTCGTTTGTGATGAACCGATTAGTCAGGTAGAAAAAAAATTAGCTTTGCTACCAAAGGGATTTCCAATTCCTAAAAAACATCCTTTTAAAGTCAATCAAATCGGAAATGGAGAATTGTATCCAATCTATTTCAATACCAATATTTTCCGTAAGGAAATCTCTAAAAACGGTTATAATAATTTTAAGCTAAAAACTTTCTCCGCTTTTGAAAAGCATCCCTCTTTCAAAGAAATATTAGATCAACCTATTCTATATCTTACCAATTCCTCAGATTCAAAAAATAAGGTTCCCATTCAAATGACAGCCTTTAAACCTAATTACTTAAAGGCTAATGTGAGTTTAAAAAATCCAGCAGAGATCGTTTATCTCCAAACTAACTACCCTGGTTGGAAAGTTTATTTGAATGGAGGAGAAATTGACCATCATACCAAAGAAGGAATTTTTATTGGAGCAAATTTACCCACAGGTAAACATGAAATAGAATTTAGCTTTCATCCCAAGCATTATCGTAAGTTTTTATTATTCAGTTCTTTAGCCTTCTTTATTTGCTTATTTCTTACTTTTCGCCAAAAGACATTTTAAATTATTCAACATAAAAATTGGTTTATATTAAAAATATTAAAACAATATTTCATTATACTTAGCATATTAACTATTTAATCAATTTCATTTTCTATTTCAATCCTTTATTAGTTCCAAAAAGTAAATTTCTCTTCTTCTTTCTGGTTTTCATCCTCAAAATTCCCGACCTTTGTACCTCTTTTAGAGCATCTTTAAAAAAAATAATAAAATACAATCCAAAATGATCAAGATCCTAGTCAATGATGGAATCCATCCAGATGGTAAAACACAATTGGAAGCAGCAGGTTTTCAAGTAGATACAACTAAAGTTGCGCAGGAAGATCTTCCTACTCAACTTCCTAATTATGACGTCATAGTTGTGAGAAGTGCCACAAAAGTAAGAACAGATCTTATTGATCAATGTCCTAATTTAAAAATCATCGCTCGTGGTGGTGTTGGGCTAGACAATATTGATGTTGATTATGCTAGAGGCAAAGATGTAGCAGTCATGAATACTCCAGCAGCTTCTTCTCAAGCAGTGGCGGAATTGGCTTTTGCACATATGTTTTCTTTAGCTCGTTTTGTTTATGATTCTAATAGACAAATGCCAAGTAAAGGAGCTACTGAATTTAAAAGCTTAAAGAAAACCTACTCAAAAGGTATTCAATTAAGAGGAAAGACACTAGGTCTTATTGGCTTTGGTCGTATTGGACAAGAAACAGCTCGCGTCGCAATTGGACTAGGAATGAACGTCATTCCTGTTGATCCATTTATCAAAGAAGCGACGATCAACATGAGTGTAGGTGGTCATGACTTTCCAGTTACCATTCCTACTGTCGACATGGATCACATGTTGTCTAATGCTGATTTTTTGAGTCTTCATATTCCTTTTACAGGAAAAGCTGTTTTAGGAAAAGATGAATTTTCTAAAATGAAAGATGGACTTATTTTAGTCAATGCCGCTCGTGGTGGAACAGTTGATGAAGTGGCTTTATTGGAAGCATTGGAGAGTGGAAAAGTTGCTGCTGCAGGGCTAGATGTTTTTGATAGCGAACCCACTCCAAGACAAGAGATTTTAGATCATCCACGAATTTCTTTAACTCCTCACATTGGTGCTTCTACTCAAGCTGCACAACGAAACATAGGTCTGGAATTAGCCGATCAAATTATTGCTTTTTTTAGTAAAAACTAAAAGCAATAGATGAACCAATAAATTTGGTTGACTATTATAAATTGAAAAAAAGGAGAAATTGTTTTCACAGTTTCTCCTTTTTTTTTCCCGACCTTCTATTACTCGGAGCAGGAATATTCACTTTGGTTCGGTTTATTTTTTGGGGTGACTTATTTGATCAATTCTACTTCAAAAAGTAAAACAGTATTGGGTGGAATCAATTTTCCAAATCCTCGTGTTCCATAAGCTAATCCTGATGGAATTAAAAAAACACCTTTTCCTCCTGGTCGTAACATTTGTAAGCCTTCTTGCCATCCTTTAATCACTTGACCCAGTTGAAAGTTCAAAGGCTGTCCTCGTTTATAAGATGAATCGAATACTGTTCCATCTAACAAACTTCCCTTGTAATGAGCACTGACTTTTGAGTTGGGTGTTGGAGTAGCACCTACTCCTTCTTCGATGATTTGATAGTATAATCCTGATGCCGTTCTTTTCATATCTAACATATGATCGATACAATAACTGGCGATTATATTTTGATCTTTTGCTGCTTGTGTTCGAGCATTGGTAATCAAATCTGCAGATAATCGATTGAGTAGGGCATCTTCATCGACTGTTCTTTTTTTTCCCGTATTAGGATCTGTTGATGTGCTACAAGAAAAAAGTAATAAAAGGTAAGCTGTAAAAAAAGTAGATAGATATTTCATAGGTTTGAATATATTTGACCAAATAAATTTGGTCAGCCATAAGCCAACCAAATTTATTTGAGTTCTTTAAAGAATGTTCAAAAATTACTGCTTCGGTGCCGCTCGAATAGTGGTAGATTCTTGAATCCAACACTTGACTTTGAAACTTGCTCCTTCAGTCATGCTCCGTTGAAAAATATCCCCGGTACTTGGCATATATTGTCTGTAACGAGCAATCAATTTATTGGCTTCCTTCGCTACATTAGGATCAATTGATTTGGCTTTGTTCCATTTGTCAATTGCTGCCCAAGTAACGATTTGGCTGTCCCATCCTGTGCCCGGTCCACAAAGTGGTCCACTAGAGGCATACAATTTTCCGATAAGGATATAAGGATCTCCCCAACCAGACCTTAGCTTAGCGGCCTCACGAGCATATTTTCTAGATTTAGAATAATTTTTTAGATGAGCGTAGTAAATTTTAGAAACCAATAATTTATACTTCGCTTTTTTATTCATGTCATCGGTACTATTCGCAAATTCATCAAATCCACTTGCTGCATCTTTGTAATTTCCATTTTCCAAATTATTATACGCTTGACGCAAAACAGATGGTGTTGTAGCTACAACAATGACTTTACATTTCGCATCTTTTATGGCTTTTATTCTGACTAAGTCCGCATCCATGTCTGGACATTGTCCCCATTTCAACCGACCATAAGTATCATTGATCACATCGCAATCTTCAGTACTTGCTGTAACATCACTAGCATATTTGTTTTTATAATAAGCACAATCATAAAATCCAGCGATACCTTCTAATTGCTCTAATCGTGGCGGAGTATAACTTTCCACTATATCCCAACCTTGCTTTTTCCATTGAGTGGCTGTTTTTTCTTTTTTGTTATGTTCAAATATTTCCAAAACCTTGTTGGCATATTTTTGTGCTTCGGGCATTGGGATTTTTTCTTTCAACAGAAGTTTTACGATTAAAGAAGTAAAAGGATTTAGGACAGAGACACTCGTTTCAACACCTTCTGCATCAACTATTTCTTTATACATTCCGTAGATATTTTCATCCGACTCTGATCCAGGAAAAGTATAGAAATGATCATAAGCGATCAATGATTTGTAAGCACTCGCTTTTTTGGGATAACAATCAATGGCCTGCTGATACAAATTCATGATTTTATCTAGATACATTTTTTTGTCCACATCACTTGTTCCTTCTTTAAAGTAAAAGTGCTTATAGATTTTTGCACCATCCATATAATGTACATCTCTTTGGCCATCGGCAGCAGGAGCCATTTTATATACTTCTTCCCATAAAGGAAAAGCTTCATCGAATCTCTTTTGCTTCATTTGATCTCGATACAATACATGGTTTTGCATGGCATCATCTTCAAAAGTTTCATTGACCCACTTTTGACAAGGGCTTAATTCTATAACCGGTTGTTTTTTAGTCGTTACTTTGGTCGCTGATACTTCAGGAACTGTTGGCGCTGTTGTTTTAGGAGAACAAGCCCATAAAAAAAGAGCTACCATGCTTAAGAGAAAAAAATGATTCTGTTTCATGATCAATGATATTTTTAGTTTGATGTTTTTAAGTACTAAGCGATTTTAACAAATACTATTATACGAAAAAAGCTTCGTACCCTATTATAGAGACGAAGCTTTTTTCTAGAAGCGTTTTAAAATTTAGTTAAACTTTAAAACTTTATACATTTAATAGCGGCTCAAAAATAAATTGACCTGAGCATTCTCTATTTAAAACTTACTCTTACTGACTCTCCTACGCAACTACATTTCACCACTTGACCTTCAGTCACTTTTCTCATAAAGCCTTCAGATTTCTCTGGTTTAGCGGCAGAGTAAGTTCGAATTCTTTTGCTGGCCGCTTCCGCAATTGCAGAATCAATAGATTTTGCTTTTTGGTATTTTGCTATTGCAGCTAAGATGGCCAATCGTGTTTGCCAGTCGTCTTTACAACCTTTACTTCTTTTCGCGTAAATGTCACCAATCAATAAGTAAGGATTTCCCCAACCTGGTTTCATTTCTGCTGCTTTTCTAGCTAAAGAAGCTGCTTTAGAATAATTGCCGTTTGGTTTGTATTCTATTTGAGCAATTCCAAAATAGTATTTCGCTTGTTCAGCTGGATCTGTTGTTTGGCTAATTGCTTCTTCATACTTAGCAATCGCACCTGCGTAGTTGCCTTCTTTTTTAAGTTTTCCAGCCATGGCTACTGGATTATTGGCTTGCCATTCTGCTGTTCTTCTTGCATTTTCTGCAGCAGCATATTTAGCATATTTTCCTTCTAATTCTGCTAATAAAGGTTCCGTTGCTTCGCAACCTCTTCTCTTTAATAAACGAATGCATGCTTCCAAGTTGGCAGGATCTTCTGGATTCGCTTCGTAAGTAGGACGTGTTTTATCCACAAAGTAAGCACAATCAAAAATATGATTTTCAATTGATGCAAAAGTTGCATTCATAGATTCTTTAGCTGCTTTAAAACGTTCTCCGTTTTTGGCATTATTGGCGATGTTATGATCTGCAATTTTATTTAATTCATCATATGCTGCACGAGCTCCTACTTTGTCTATTTTTTCAGCAGCGAACTGATTGACAACCACACTTGCATAAGGCACTAAAATAATATCTTCGATACCATTACCTGCTTTAGTCACACATGTTTTTAAGGTTTCCAAAATAGTTGCATCAGCGACTTTAGAGTCTGCATCAACATAGTTTCGGTAGTAATAAAACATGTTATATCCTTTTCGACCTAGAAGATAAGCTTCTTGTCCTTTTTCTCCATAACATTGTATTTGCTCATCATATAATTTTACAATTTGATTAGCAAGATCTTTCTTTTTAGTTTCATCCGTTTCTTTGTCGAATAATACTTTTAAGATTTTACGTCCATCAGAGTAGTGCAAATAGTTTTTGCCATTAGCAGCTGGAGCAATAGAATAAGCTTTTTGCCAATTTTCGTAAGCACCTTCTAAATTTTTAGATTTGACCTCATCTCGATACAATTGATGTGCAATCAATCCGTCATCACCTTGAGGTGACTCTTCGAAGGTACCACATTGAGCAGCAGCTTGAAAAGAGACCAAACTGAAGGCTAAAAATAAGGAGGCCGTTAGTAGAATCTGTAATTTTTTCATATCTAATAAAATTTTCGTTTGAGAAACCATTGATTATTATTTAAAGTAAACCCAAGGGTTAGTTTTCCGTATAATTCTTTAAGCCCGCCATCGATGCCTATTTGCCCCATTTCCAAACTTATGTTTATGGAGGAGGCCTGTCCTTTCATAATGATTGGCATAACGATTCCGGTAGTAACACCATAATTTAATAAATCGCCAGTACTAGATCCACGTGCATCTTTGCTATAAAAAGCACCAAAGTTATAGGTAATCTTTTTAAAATAATTGTTGTAAGAACGTATGTTTGGAGTATAATTTCCACCAACTGCCAATCGCCATGAATCCACTAAACTTTCTCTTTTAGCTTCATTTTGATATTGGCTCCATTTGGCCATAGAATAATCGATTCCTAATCTCCATTTAAAATCTTTAGTATAGGCGATTCCAATTCCAAATTCAGCTGGTAATTTCCCTTTTACGTTAGAATTACTTGACACCAAAGTATCTAGGGTGTTGTAGACTGGGTTGAGTCGTCTTACTAAGCTGGTAGAATTAAATTTTATATTATTTTGAGAATTACCATAGGCTCCTAAAGTCAATCTTCGTCCATCTGGTTCTAATTCTCCTTCGTTATTTTTCTTTTTAAAAACATAATCATATTGCATACCCAGGCTCCAGGTTACCCCTTTTACGCTAAACTCATCGTTAAATCGATCAAAATAGGCCTCTTCTAAATCTGGAAATTCAACGAGTCGACTATTTGAAATTTTTCCGAAGAGATAACCAAGATTAAGTCCTATAGCAATATTATTATATCGAAGACCATTTCCCCAAACCACTTTATTCGTTCCACCATTTCCTTGAAAATTGTAGGTCGCCGAAGCCTCTCCTCCTTCTGTCGTACCTTCTGTATTGATATCATAACCAACGTTTGAGTAAGGCACCAAAGAAAAGTTCATTGCCCAATGAAAGGGCGATTTTATAGGATTTACCGATCTATTCACAGGGTTTTTGGTTGGAAAACCTAAAGAAAAGTAAGAAATATTTCCACTCCAAAGATCTGTAGTCGCATCATCATTTTTCAAATAACTTCGCTTGGCGTCTAATCCTATTTCAAATGAGGTAGCATTGAGATAAGTCAAAGATGCTGGATTCAAAAGATTCATATGATAAGGATCATGATAAGCGGCAGCGATACCACCTATGGATCTTAATGCAGAAAAATTCTGATCTGCTAAATCACCTAAGCCAATTCTTGAATAAGGGGAGTTAATTTTAGGTTGTGCGAAACTAACTGTCACCACTCCAAGACCAATTATGATTGTAAGAAATGTTGAAAGAATAATCTTCCGATTTGAGCTTGATCTTTTGCCCTTACTCTTCGTTGTAAAAATACTCATTATGCCCTGCATAAATCCGTTTTTTACGCCTTGATTGAGGGCAAAATCTCTAACCTGAAATCTAGAATTTATTTTTTCGCCATTCCTAAGTAAAATTCTATTCCAATAGTTGGACATTGTAGTTTAGTATTTTGTTTAATCCTATAAGGACTAAGTTTTGATTTACAAATATCTGAGTTTTCAGATGTTTCGCAAAATATTTGGCATCTCCGCCTGTTAAAATTACGTTAATCCGCCCAAATCTGTCTTCATATCTCTTAATAAAGCCTTCCATTTCTAAAATAGCTCCTAATTGTGCTCCTGTTCTCATGGCTGTTTCGGTTGTATTTCCAACCAAACTTCTGACTGCTTTTCGTTCAATTAAAGGTAACTGAGCAGTAAAAGTATTCATGGCTCGAAATCTTAAATTAATACCAGGAGAAATATTTCCACCAAAATATTCATTTTTAGCTGTAATGATGTCGTAAGTGATACAGGTTCCGGCATCTATGACTAAAGCACTTTCTTTTGGTTTAAGGCTTATGGCTCCAACAACGGCTGCCAATCGGTCTTTGCCTAAAGTTTTTGGAGTTTTGTATCGATTTTTAATCGGGAGGGATGTTTCTGCGTTTAAATTGAGGTAAAAATAGTTTTTCTTTAAAAAGGTGTCTACTTTTTTATTGACTGGTTTTACAGTCGAAATAGCTACTCTCTCATACTTTTTCTTCTTCAAAAATGTCTGTAACGTAGTGAGGTCCCATTGATCCCAAGTCAGCTTTCTGACTAGTTTATCCTTATCAAAAACGCCAACTTTAGTACGTGTATTGCCGATATCAATTATTAAGTTCACGCTTTAATTTCTATTGAGTTAGATAAGTTCTTGTAATTATAAGATGCTTATTCACACTCTTTTGATGTATAATATAAGCCCTAAGTCAATCAAATTCTCAATTTTAAGAAAACTTTAGGCTAAATACTAGGGAAATCTTAATGTTTAAAATGTCGATTACCGGTCATCACCATGGCCACATTATTGGCATTACAATAATCTATACTTAATTGATCCTTTATTGAGCCTCCTGGCTGAACGACTGCTTTAATACCCGCTTTTTCAGCAATTTCTACACAATCAGGGAAAGGGAAAAAAGC
>CAYTVR010000011.1:0-60516 GCA_964441245.1 uncultured Saprospiraceae bacterium
CACTCCTCCAGCCATATCTTTAGCGCCTTCTGCTATATCGCCAGCTTTATCCACCACTCCACCTACAGCTCCTTTCGCACCTTCTACAACTCCTCCAGCCATGTCTTTAGCGCCTTCTGCTATGTCTCCGGCTTTATCCACCACATCACCTACAGCTCCTTTCGCGCCATCGACCACATCACCAGCAACATCTAATATACCACCACCTGCATCTTTAGCTGTTTCTAATACTCCACCGGCAGCATCTCCCGCAGCATCTACAACAGAATCAGCAGCATCTTTTACTCCACCAAATAATCTTTTCAAGAAATCAAAAAATCCCATAGTTCTTCGTTTTTTAGTTTAAAAATTGGAATTATCCCTTATTATGTATAAGGTTTTCGGTCTAAATATAAAAAGATATAACCATTTTTTATAATTAAAAACTTCTAAGCTCATCAGTATCATGATTTTATGCAGTAGATATGTTTGAATACTAAGCGATTTTTGCAGCTGAGATCACATTAATAAACGCTTCAGTCAAGCTTACGTCTCCCATTTCTTTACGAAATACCTCCATAGTATCGTTAAAACAAAGTTTTCCTTTATGGATAATCGCCAAATCATCACATAATAAATCAACCTCACTCATAATATGCGATGAAAAAATCACCGTTTTACCCTCTTTTCTACATTGACGAATCAACTGAATAATATTTTCAGCAGTAATCACATCCAAACCCGAGGTTGGTTCATCAAAAACAACCACTTTGGGGTCATGAATCATCGTCCTCGTGATCGATACTTTTTGCTTCATACCTGTTGATAATTGACCGATCCTCTTATTCTGAAAATCATGCATGTCCAATAAAGTATATAATCGCTCTTTTCTTTCTTTGAACGTTGCAGTATCTACCCGATATAAGTTGGCAAAATACTGAATCAATTCATTGGGCGTTAATCTTTGATATAAACCAGTACTTCCGGTTAAAAAGCCGATACTATTGCGGACTTCATGCCCTGATTTTTTCACATCATGCCCTGATACCGTAATTATTCCACTAGTCGGTTCCAGAATCGTAGAAATCATTCTCAGGGTCGTCGTTTTTCCCGCACCATTCGGACCTAATAAAGAAAATATTCGACCTGGTTGACAAGTAAAACTAATATCATCAACAGCTTTAATTGATGTTGCATTGGTATTTAGTTCCTTCCGTTGTTGTTTGGAAAGTTGAAATTCTTTGCTAACATTTTCCAATTGAATCATAGTCTTTGATTTTAGAAGTTGTTTTGCTTGACGCCAATGATGAAATAAAACTTATAGATGAACCATTTTTGCAATAAAAAGATAATTTTTCAAACTAGATTGTTAAGAAGAATGAGGAAAAAACATTCGACAAAAGTCGCTTTATAGCGAAAAAAAGCAATTTTGAGTATAAAAAAGCTTATAATTTTTAAGGATACTTTAATGTTCTGTTAAAATTAGGAAAATCCCGTTTTACAAGCATAACTTTGTAGCAATACTGCTTAGTTATGAAATAAGCATTTAGACTTTTAAAGTTATTGAATTTTTAAATAACTTTATTTTTTACAACCTGCGTTTGAATCAAACGCCTACATATTAAACATGAAAAAAATTACAAGAACTTATTTTCTGATTCTCGCATTAATGACTTTTAGTCTGAGTACTATTTTCGCTCAAAAATTTGGGCACATCAATAGCAGCAACTTATTAGAGCTTTTACCTGAGACTAAAGCAGCTAATTCACAATTAGAGGCTTACAAGGCGCAATTGGAAAAAACATTGGAAGGTAAAGTAAAGTCTTTTGAAGCAGAAGTACAGGCATATATTGCAGAGCGGCCTAACTTAGCTCCCAAGGTAGCCGAAGATAAGGAGGCTCGTCTAGCTCAAAAAGAGCAAGACCTTTACAAGGAACGTCAGGAAGGGGAACAAAAGGTGATGCAAAAAAGAGAAGAGTTACTCAAACCTATTTTCGCAAAAGCTGACACTGCAATCAAAGCCGTAGGAAAAGAAGGTGGATTTCAGATGATCTTTGATTCGAGTACATTTAATGTACTTTTATTCGCAGAAGACTCTGCTGATATTATGCCGCAAGTAAAAGCCAAACTTGGTTTATAGGGTTAAAGAGTTTATAAAAAAATGGATTTTTTCAATCCAAGAATAGAAGTCATCTCTCCAACTTCCTTTCGGAAATTCGGGAGATGACTTTCATTTAGAAGCACATTACTTTTCTACCTTTTCCTGAATGCTCAAGAAATGAGTAATCATTCTCATTGTCACTACTCCTACCAATTGCTCTTCTTTATACACCGGAAAAATAGGCGTTCCATGCTCTTGCATTTGCCGAAAGGCCGTTTGTAAACTATCTTCTATATTTAAGTTTCCTTCCAGAACAGATTGATGATCTTCAACCAAAGTCATTTCTTTTTTTTCCTTGATTGCTTTCAGCAAATTTTCTTCTTTTAAGACACCAATCACTCGATCATCTTCAGCATTAAAAACTAGAAAATTTTTCTCAATACCTTTTTTCAATAAATTAATCAACGGAGCAATTGCTGTAGAGGGAAATACTTTTGTAAAATCAGCTTGAAGAACTTCCTGTACCTGATGACCAATCAACATACTATCCATTTTGACCACACGATATTCATAGGAAGCCATAAAAAACACAAAGACACCAACTAATCCTAAAATAATATCATTGTGATAAAAAGCAAAGAAAAAGAAACCAATGGCCATGACTTGAGCCAACCAAGAAGCATATCGAGTCGCTCTTTCTTTTCCTAAGCGAATCGCTAAAAGTGACCGGAAAATTCGTCCCCCATCCATCGGGAAAGCAGGCAATAAATTAAAAATCAACAGAAAAACATTCAATATAATCAACATTGGAATAAGATAAATCCAGCTCGAAAAAAGTTGATTAAGTCCCTTTACATTGGTAAATAACTCTCCAAAATCATAGATTAAAAAATAAAAACTAAGCACTAAAGCAATCACCAAATTCACCAATGGTCCCGCTGCTGCAACTAAAAACTCATGAAAGGGTTTTTCTGGTAATCGGTTCAATCGAGCGATACCTCCCAGAGGAGAAAGGATGATATCTTTAGTTTCGACACCATAGCGACGTGCCACTAGAGCATGTCCAAATTCATGCATCAACACACACGCAAATAAAGCTAAAAATAAAATACCTACCAATACAGTCGATTGCCAATCCATCCCATTCGAATTTCCAAAATACGGAACATACAATAAGGATAGAGCAAAACTCCAATGTAGATAGACTGGAATGTTAGCTATAGTAATAATACGAATCGATCCTTTCATTGATGATCATTGATATGACGTAGTGTTCTGTAAAGTATTTTTAATCTAATAAGTGTTTGAAAACAAATCTGCTTAGCTACTTACTTGCGTAAAGTTAAACAGAAAAATATAAAATAAGTTGCCTTGGTATTAATCAAAAGATCCAAAGAATGGGATTACAAAAAAACCGCAGAATAAACAAAAGTAGTATTTCATACTTATCCGTTTATTCTGCGGTTATGACACCAAATCTAAATGGAAAATCCCATTCAAATTTTAATCATGCACTAAGCGTTTTCCAATGTAGGTGCATTCGTTGGTACATAAAGGTTACCATTTTTGATCACTTCTCTAGAAATAACCACTCGTTGAATCTCAGAAGTACCTTCATAAATTTGCGTAATCTTCGCATCTCGCATCAATCGTTCCACATGGTATTCTTTAACAAAACCATATCCACCATGTACTTGTACCGCTTCTACCGTGTGCTTCATCGCTACTTCCGAAGCAAATACTTTTGCCATCGAACTGGCTGAAGCATAATCCATATCTTGGTCTTTCAACCAAGCAGAACGATATACTAATAACTTGGCTGCTTCAATATCCGTAGCCATATCCGCTATTTTAAATGCCACAGCTTGATGCCGACTAATTGGCTTACCAAAAGCTTCTCTTTCTTTTGAATATGCTACCGCTAATTCGTAAGCACCTCCTGCTATTCCTAAAGCCTGTGCAGCAATTCCTATTCGTCCTCCAGATAATACTTTCATCGCAAACTTAAATCCAAAACCATCTTCCCCAATTCGATTTTCTTTGGGCACTTTTACGTCAGTGTACATGATAGTATGTGTATCTGAAGATCGAATACCTAACTTATCTTCTTTGGCTCCAACCGTTACTCCATCCCAACTTGATTCTACAATAAATGCATTGATACCTCGATGCCCTGCTTCAGGATTCGTTTGTGCAATCACCAAATGCATACTTGATGAACCACCATTGGTAATCCAATTTTTAGTACCATTCAAAATATAGTGATCGCCCATATCAACAGCAGTCGTTCGTTGCATTGTCGCATCACTTCCTGCCTCTGGTTCAGACAAACAAAATGCACCAATCCATTCTCCGGTAGCCACTTTCGTTAAATATTTTTGCTTTTGCTCTTCCGTTCCAAATGTCTCCAATCCCCAACAAACTAGTGAATTATTAACAGACATAATCACAGAACAAGAGTTATCTATTTTAGATATTTCTTCCATAGCCAAAGCATAAGAAACTGTATCCATACCTCCTCCTCCATATTCAGGAGATACCATCATACCCAGAAAGCCAAGCTCTCCCATTTTCTTTATTTGTTCTGTCGGATAGGCCATCGTCCTATCTCTTTCAATCACTCCAGGTTTTAGCTCTTTTTGAGCAAACTCTCTGGCAGCCTCTTTGACGGCTAGTTGTTCTTCTGTCAATTCAAAAGTCATAATTCTAATATTTGGTTAGTACTGAGCATAAGTCTATGTTCCTTTACGGAAAAAATTCTACTAGGTTCTACCTAAATAGAAGCTCTTTTAAAATATTTAGCGAATTTACGCTAAATTTAGACAGCAAGAGTCATAAAATGGCCATTTTTGGGGTAAAATGGCTCAAAAATCCTGATTTGCTGGTAAATATGATCCTGATTTTCTATTCTTCAATTTTCTTTTAAGTTTAAAAAAGAAGGATAATATTGGATGAGTATCCCCGCGGATATGACGAGAAAAAGCCCTAATACACCAAAAGCATAAGCAGCTCCAACTCCTGTTTGGAAAAAAGGAATGGTAAAAAGGGAAACCAAACTCACGCGAAAAACAATATTAAAAAGGAAAAAAATACTTGTTGTGCGACCATATACTTGATTTGGAACATGAGCAAATAAGTAGGTCGTTCTTTGTATTCGGGTTCCTGCATTGCAAATCCCTAGGAGCAATAACATCGTAAAAAGAATCCAAACACTTTTAGTAAAAGCCAAAGTAAAAAATAAAACCGCCGTTACTAAAGTCATAATGATAATCGACATCGGCAAGGTCATTTTTTTGAAAATATACCGAATAGCAATTCCTGCGAAGACCGCTCCACAAGCATAAAAAATTTGTGTGCTTGCAAAGACATCTCCTCCCTCTTGTAAATGTTCTTTTGTATAATGCGCACCCAGATAAAAACCTTCTATCAATACCGTTACAAAAATAGAATAGGAAGCTACTCCAAATAAAAAGATACCTGGATTTGATTTTAAATATTGAAACCCAACTTTGAGCTGTTCTGCAATACTGGTCAGTTCTACACTTCGATTAGCGATCGGCTGATAACGAATCATGGAGATAATGATAAAAGCAACTACATAAGTTGCTGCATCCAGCATAAATATTTCGTGTATTTCCCAAGCGGCGATTTCAAAGGGTAAATGCCATTCTAGTCCTAAAAACTTGGTAGTTCCCCCCGTCGTACCTTCTAACAGAAAAGCAGCACCTGCACCAGCCAATACTCCAGTCAATTGACCCTGAATTTCTAAGTAAGAAGTGATTTTTCCGTAAAGGGATTTCTCCGTTATTTCTTGAACAAAAGCATAAAGATTGGGATAATGAATATTATAATTCAAAAAAGTTATCATGAAAGATAAGGCTACTAGATACCAAGGTAACTCCCCTCTCATAAATCCCCAACTTGCAATTGAAAATATGAGGATTCCACAAACTGCTGTAACAGCCAAGAATATATGTTTGCGATTAAACCGATCAACAAAAGTCGCACTATACGGCACCCAGAATAGTGAAAAAATACTAACACCAATATAGATTGCTCCAAATTGATCCATTTCTCCCAATGCTGCAAAATACCAAGGAATGGCAATCATACTTATTCCTTGCGCAATTCCCGAAATGGAATTCGCAATGAATAATAAAATAATTGCTGAAAAATTTTTCAAAAGAGGATTTTAGCCGATAATAGGAAGCGTTTAATATTGGAGTAAGAATATGATTTATTCTATTTATGCAAGGATATTGGTCTCCACTTCCATCAAGGTTCGTATCACAACATATTTATCTTTGAAACGCTCGGTATGATCAGCTTGTAAAGCTTTGGCATGATTGACTTGATAGAGATGCAAGTCTTTCATACTTTTACAAAAATACTGAAAGGCATAAGTTACTCCATCTGGTTCTTGATGAAGAATTCTACAGATTTTGCATTCTACAAAAAAGCCAGTTTTCAATACATCCGGCACATGGATTTCTTTCATCCACTTCAGCCATTCATCATGGACGCTATTATCTATTTTTACGGTAACGTTATATAAAATCATGCTTAGTCTTTAGTATTCGAAATGATCAAAGATATCACCTTCATGCAAATAACTATACTCTTCTATCAGTTATTGCACATTATCTCCACGTAGCTTTCGGAATTTTTTTCTAGCCTCGACGGCAAAAGTACTTCCAGAGTACTCCGTAAATATTTTTTCATAAATTCCTTTTGCTTTTTCAACATCATTTAAATGATTCTCGTAAAGTTCCGCTAAACCGAATAATGCATTGTCTCCTCTGATTCCATCTGGGTATTCATCTATAATTTTTTGAAGCATTTCTGCAGATTTTAAGTAGTCTCTTTTTTTGTAAAACACTTTGGATTTCATGTAGTAAATATCATCCTCCAAAGTATGTTTCGGAAAATCTGTTCTTACCGTATCCAATTTTAGAAAAGCTTCTTCAAAACGATTTTGAAAAACCAATAAGTCTGCTTCAGAATACAAAGTCAATGGTGCCTCAACGGTATCCAAGCCCAAGTTATCCATAATAAAAATAGATAAGTCTAAAGCATCATTCGCAATCAATTTAGAGGTAGATGCTTTTAGTACATCAAACTGAGTTTGCGCCCATTGAAAATCACCTGCATAGTAAGATAATTTCGCATTTCGATAACGAGCTTCATGTCCCAACAAATCTTCTTCAAACTCCTTATCTACCTGAGAATACAATAAGGTCGCTTCCCAGATTTCTCCTTTCATCAAATAAAAATCTGCTAAACTAAGCTTTCCTTCTGCTTTCACTTTTCGTTTTAAACTTGGATACTTAATCATGTCATCTAACAAAGCAATTGCTTTGTCTAAATCGTTGAGGTAAAATGCCTCCAAATTCGCTAACTCTGCAATAATCGTAGCGGTAGTTTTGTTCCGACCAAATTCATCTAAGAAACTATTATAATTTAGTTCTAGTTGTAATAAATCATCTTGCGTATAATCATAGCCAGCGACCAATTTTTTTTGTTTGCAGCTGAGTGATTCTCTTTTCGATTCAATATAAAAAGTAGAAGAAACGCCTTTTTCTGCAACGATATAATCGTATGCTTCGATCGCAGCATCATAGTCTTTATCATTGGCAGCAATCTCAGCTAGACGGTAAATTCGACCACCATTTTCTTCTAACTGACGGTCTAAGGATTTGACTTGTCGAAAAGCATTCGCGTAGTCTTTCTTTTGTATAAAAAGCCACGTCAGTAATTCAGGATAATATGATGCCTCAGGCTCTTCTTGAATTCGAGTGTATAATTGACCTTGTAATTCTAGATAATCCTCTTCAACCAGATATCGTTGGAAAAGTGTTTTCATCGAATTTAAACGACTCGGACTTTCTGCCAAGCTATTTAAATAATTTTCAATCATCTTGACATTTTCTCCTTTTAAGCGATAAAGATCTCCTAGATTATAAGAGAATACATTTTTATCTTTTAGTATTTTTCCTCCCTTTTCATAGGTCTCAATAGCTAAATCATACTTTTGTAGCGATCGAAATGCATTAGATAATTTCGTAATCGAAAAACGTTCTGCTGGTAATTTTTTAATTGCTTTTTCATATTGTTCCTTGGCCTTATCCTCTTCATATTGTCGTTCAAATAAATTTCCATACGTCACATAAAGCTGTACATCCTTTGGTCGTTTCTTTATTTGTTTTTTTATGATTTTTTCGCAACGACTATACTCTTCTAAATAAATCAGACTTTCAATGTATTTATTAAAATAGTAGTCGTTATTATTATTTTTCTCATAAAGTTTTTCAAACAGCGTGCTTGCCTTCTCATATTCCCCACTTTGGAAATATTGTTGAGCTAATTTAGAATCTTGTGCTGACAGCAAAAAAGAAAACAACAAGAGAGGAATCAATATTTTTAAAAAACGCATATCTATATTTTATAGTTCTTTGACAAAAATTGAGCTCAGTTAAAATGATCCTTCTTAGACAAATTCTGTACGTACGCACGTATGGACAATAATAAAACGAGATAAAAAAGCAACCGAAGGAAGCGTTAAATTTCATTTTTGAATGTCTATAAACACCCGATTTGTCTAAGAATCAAAATGATTATGCAATCCAGATCATTTCAAAACAACTACAATCTACCAATAAAAAACGCAGTATGTCTTTAAAAGTTGCCGGAAGCTCCTTAAAAACTATTAGGATCACCATCACTACTGCAAAGTCTTTATACATTATAACCAATTGAGTCTTTATCTTATATTCTTAAATAAAAAAAGCGGCTACCTCGAAAAGAAGGTAGCCACTTTTTTTTTGACAATTATCATTGAATAAATTGTCAGTATACTTACGAATCGGTTTTACTCAAGGCGGAACCGGACTGGTAAGTTGAAATAAACTTTTACGTTTTTACCACGTTGTCGACCAGGAGTCCACTTTTCACCCATGCTGTTCATCATTTTGACAACACGAAGGGCTTCAGCTCCACATCCTGCACCGATATCTTTAACCGTTGCAGGTTCTTTTACTGTACCATCTTTATCTACATAGAATCGGATAACTACAGAACCTTCTACACCGTTTTCACGAGCAATTGGTGGATATTTGATGTTTTTATAGATAAACTGAAGCATTTTTTGGTCCGCACAAGCTTTCCGTTCTGCTTTTGGTTTATCCTCACATCCTGGGAATCGAGGCATCTCTTCCACTACTGTAAAAATTTCTTCTACTTCCGGCTCTGGTGGAGGCGGAGGAGGAGGTGGTGGTGGTGGAGCCTCTTTTTCAACCGGTGGTGGTGGCTCTTCAATTACCGTTTCTTCCTCAACGGATTGATCGACGAATTCTACTTCGTCTTCTTCTTCAATTTCTTCTTCAGGAACCTCTTCAATCACCGGTGGTGGTGGTGGCGGAGGTGGCGGAGGCGGTTCTGCTGTACGAGGCGGTTCAATTTCAATCTCCTCATCCAGTTCCAGCGCCCCTTCCGGGATTACAACCAATTCTTCATAGGTTGTCCAACTGAAAGCCAGAATGGCCAGACCAAGTGCAACTAACAATCCGATATTGAAAAAAGTACCACTCATTTTGAAAGCATCCACTTCTGGATACTTGTTTCTTCCTTCAAGTGGTGATTTACCGGGTCGATCAGCGTACGCTTGTCTAAGATCTGAATTACCGCTACTTGTAAAGCGCCCCTTCATAAAGAAGATAAAGGCAACTACTAACGCCATCAAACCGAAAATCAGCATGACTAACGTTTGGCCTGGGATCGCAATGTCCAAGATTAGCATAAGATCATTTTTATTTAGTGAAAAAATGTTTAAAGATGATTAGTCCTATCAAAGAACCAATAATATTAGCAATAATATCCATGACTTCAAAAAATCTACCCGGAAAAAAGGAATATTGCACGATTTCCATCGAAATTCCATAAATAGAGCTGATGATAACACCTAAAGTTAAGATGGCTCTACCTAAATCATGTTTTGCATTTTTTTGATAAGAACCGATTAAAAGTAATATCGTCAAGATACAATAGACTACGGCGTGACCGAATTTGTCCCATGATATAAAATCCATCCATGATTCTGGTAAATTAATACCTGATCTGGTAGACAATATGAAAATCACAATACTCCAAAGTATCGCAGGTAAAAAATATTTCAAAGTACTTCAAGTTTTGAGTCTAGAACTCAGAAATCATTTATGAATAAAAATCCTTAAATGACTCCTCAAATAATAAGATGTAGATAAAATTGTTTTTGGTGTATGACTTTTATTTTTTTTCAAAAAAAATCATCGTAGCTTATTAAGCCTTGCTATTTTTAGCTAACTAATTCGGTATAAGCTTCTACACTCATCAATTGATCTAATTCACCCAAATCCGTTAATTCTATTTTTACAATCCATCCTGCACCATAAGGATCTGAATTGATGATAGTTGGGTTGTCTCCTTCATTTTCATCTAATTCAGAATTGAATTCTAGTACTTTGCCAGATACGGGCATAAAAAGATCTGAAGTAGTTTTCACAGCCTCCACAGTACCAAAAACTTCTTCGATGGACAATGTTTCACCAACTGATTCTACCTCGACATAAACCAACTCCCCCAACTCGCTTTGTGCAAAATCTGTGATCCCGACATAAGCAATATTATCTTCTATTCTAATCCACTCGTGCTCTTTGGTGTATTTTAACTCTTCAGGAAAATTCATAATAATTTGAAATATTTAATTCTATAAAAAAAAGGCTTAATGAAGATGCCCAAAAATAATTTATTTTATCACAAATCCATAAAAAAAGACAACGCCTTTTGGACATTGTCTTTTTTATTTTAGCAAATTTTAAATTTTAGCTTTTCAGATACTAGTTTTTGAGGCTAAGCTCTTCTTTTTCTAAAAATTCTTGCATCCATTTTGTAGTTACTGACTTTGGTCTTTCTAATGGAAAACCAAGTGCTCTTGACCAACATAAAGCTGATAATACACCTAAGGAACGAGAAACACCGAATAATACAGTATAAAAACTAAATTCAGTCAATCCATAATGTACCAAGATTGCACCAGAGTGTGCATCTACATTTGGCCATGGGTTTTTCACTTTCCCTAATCCCTTCAAAATTGGAGGAATCACATCAAAACATTTCCAAACCACATCAATCACATCTGAATCCTTAATATATTCTTGTGCAAAACGTTTTTGAGCAATAAATCGAGGATCCGGCTGACGCAATACAGCATGGCCATAACCTGGGATGACTTGTCCAGAAGCTAGGGTGCTATTTACATATTCAATAATTTGATCCTTAGAAGGTCGACGAGTCCCTAATGCATCAAGCATTCTAAAAATCCATTTAATTACTTCTTGATTGGCCAAACCATGTAAGGGTCCAGCTAAGGCATTCATTCCTCCAGCTAATGCAAAATAAGCATCACTTAAAGTTGATCCCACTAAATGAGTAGAGTGTGCTGAAGCATTACCTCCTTCATGATCTGCATGAATGGTCAGATATAATCTCATCAAACTACGAAAATCTTCTCCCTCTATACCTAACATGTGGGCAAAATTAGCTCCCCAATCTAAAGAAAAATCAGGAGCGATATGTTTTCCTTTATGGTAGGTTCTTCTATATATATAAGCGGCTACTCTTGGTAAACGAGCAATAAGGTTCATGGTATCTTCATAGGTTGCATCCCAGTATTCGCTTTTGTTCATCCCTTCAGCATAACGCCTAGAAAAAACACTTCCCGTTCCCATAGAAACAATCGCTGAACTCAACTGAATCATCGGATGAGTATCCTCAGGAAAAGCATCTAATACTTTGAAGGTATGATCAGGTACATTAGATCGACTCTTCCATTGATCACTTAACCATTTTACTTCTTCATTAGTCGGCACTTCTCCAACTAACATTAACCAAAATAAACCTTCCGGTAACGGTTCTTTGTCACCTTCTGCTTTTGGCAACGCCTCTCGTAGCTCAGGAATAGACATTCCTCTAAATCGAATCCCTTCAATAGGATCAAGGTGAGAAGTTTCCCAAATCATACTTTTTACTCCACGCATTCCACCAAAGACTTGTCGAATTTTTACTTCATCAACTTTAGTGTCACCATGTTCTTTGATAAAAGCCTTCATTTCGACTTTTAATTTACTTGCTTTTTCTTGAAATTTACTCTTGAGAGGATCCATTTATGTTTTGATTAGACTTTGAAATTATTATTTAAGTTTTATATCTATTGTTCTTTCTATTTAGAGTAGAAATATTATAATAAGTAACTAATATAAGGTGTAAATGTTGCGGAAGCTTAGAGATTATTGATCTTCTAATCCTTACTTCACATCCATTTCTAATAATACTCTTTCTATTTCGATTCGACTAAGTCCTTCATTTTTTAATGCTTTATACTTTGCTGCTCTTGCAATTCTTAGTTCTCTAGTTAATACATCAAACTCTTTTAGCTGTTGTTTATTCAAAAGCATTTGAAAAGAAATTTTATTGCCTTTTATAATTCCTTCCAACTTATTGTAATAAGCCTCACTATTGCTTTCTTTCAAGGAAGCAATCTCTTCTAATTGCGATTGCTTTCGTTCCTTTATTTTCTGAACTTTCGCCAGTTGAGATTGATTTAATTTTAATACTTCGACAAACTTTTCCATCAATTGATCAACTGCAATATTTGAAGATTTTATTGCATCTTGTGCAAAAAGATTTACGCTAAGGGCTAAAGTAAAAAAGCTAAGAAATAATTTTTTCATGTGATAAGTTTACATTTGTATGAATATTGACTTGCTAAAGTACAATTTTCTATTGATTCTAATCTATTCGACCTTTAATTAGGTGGTAATTTTCATGAAAAACGTGCATTTACGACAAAAATACTGTAAAGGCTAAACAAAATTCTTTAGTCTTTTTCATTCCTTTGTAAAAACGGCTTATTCCCAAATAACAAATTGACATATGATAATTATTGAGGATGTACTGATTAGTGATGACATTGTGGAAAAAAAATTCCTTTGTAACTTAAATGCTTGCAAAGGAGCTTGTTGTTGGGAAGGTGATTTTGGTGCTCCCTTGGAAAAGGAGGAAATAGAAGTTTTAGAGAATATTTACGAAGATATCCGTCCTTTTCTTACTAAAGAAGGAATAGAGATGATTGAAAAGAAAGGGAAGTATGAATATTTTGAAGAACCTGATTTTCAAGGCACGACTCTTCTCCCGAATGGAGCTTGCGCTTATCTGACACGTGATGAAAAAGGAATCTCCAAATGTGGCATTGAACAAGCTCATCAAGCAGGAGCAACTGATTTTATCAAACCTATTTCTTGTCATTTATATCCCATCCGAGTCATTTCAGAAGAAGATCATCTTTTTGAAGCACTCAATTACGACGAATGGGAGATCTGTTCTGCAGCATGTGAGCTAGGCAAGAAAGAACAATTACCTCTTTATCAATTTGTAAAAAATGCCCTCATTCGTCGATATGGACAAGATTTTTATGATCAACTAGATGCTACTGCTCAGCACCTTAAGAAAGGATGATTCACAAAATTGTTTGATTTTCACCTCTAAACCTGTTACCTTTGCATGGATTTTTGCCCGGCCTAAACCCCGTCTTCAAAAATCAGCTTTTTTTTATTTGATATAATGCATCTAAATTAAAGATTATCACGTTCTTACAAATAAATAAATTTTATATTACAAGAATAATTCAATAACATTAAAATACAAGACAAGAATGGCACTGATAGGTGAAATCCGTAAAAAAAGTTGGTTACTAATCCTTGCAATTGGTTTGGGCTTGGCCTCATTCATAATGATGGATATGTTTTCTGGCGATAAAAGTGTTTTTGGCGCAGGCCAAAATACTGTAGGTAGTATTGCTGGAGAAGAAGTAGACTGGCAAGAGTTTAATCGTGTCGAACAAGCACTTTATGGTAACTCTGGTGGCGATGTATTTAGTCGTCGAAATAGCCTTTGGAATTATTTCGTAGAAGAAAAAGTAATTCAAAAAGAAGCTGATCAATTCGGTTTAGGTGTAAGTCGAGATGAATTGCTAGAGCTGGAATTTAGTACAGACAATCGTCGTATCAGCCCTATTATCTTCCAAAGATTTTCTGATCCTAATACCCGACAGATTGATCGAGCTCGATTGAGTTCTTTCCAACAAGCAATTAATGAAGGAAACTTAACTCAAGAATATCAAGTCTTTTGGAAGCACCAAGAAGGTGAAATCGTAAAAGATCGTTTGCAAAGTAAATTGAATAACTTAATCAACAAAGCTGTTTATACGCCAACATGGATGGCTGAAATGGCCCATGAGAACAATGCTCAACAGGTTAATTTCAATTATGTCAAAATTCCTTTTGATGAAGTAGCTGATTCAGAAGTTACTTTAGCTGATGCTGATTATAGTAGTTTTTTACAAAAAAATAAAAGTAAATACACTCAAACAGAAGAAGCACGGAAAATAGATTATGTAAGCTTCACGGTTATCCCAACTAAGGATGATTCATTGAAAATTTATAATGATTTAAATGATTTGCTTCCTGACTTTAGAACAACCGATAATGATTCTTCTTATGTAGAACGTTTTTATGGTGCTATCACTGGAAATTATCTGAAGAGAGCGGAGTTAAGTCCTGTATATGGTGATTCTCTTTTCAAAGTAGCCAATGGTTCTGTTGTAGGACCTTTTCAAGATGGAAAAAGTTACGTAGCGATCAAAGTCTTAGATAAAAAAGTAATTGCTGATTCTATTAAAGCTCGACATATTTTGATCAATGCTAAAACACAACCAGAATATGCGGCAGCTCAAAAAACAATTGATAGCTTAAAAGTTTTGATAGAAAGTGGTGCTCACGATTTTGCGGATCTAGCGACTAGCTTTAGTCAAGGTCCTTCTGCGTCTAAAGGTGGAGATTTAGGTTATTCTGCACCTGGTAGAATGGTTCAACCTTTTAATGACCTGATCTTTTATAATGCAGAAAAAGGTAACGTATATTCTGTAATCACTCAATTCGGAGTTCATTTAGTAGAAGTAACTGGACAAAAATTTATCAACAATGAGTCTGGTGTAAAAATCGCAGTGTTAACCCAAAATATTGTCCCTTCTGAAGATACTCAAAAAAATATGTATGATAAAGTGATGGGCTTTATTGGAAACAATAGGTCTTTGGATGCTTTAACAAAAAGTGTAGCAGAAGATCCTTCTATCACCTTAGAAACATCTCCTCCTATAAAAGTAAATGATCATTTTGTTGGTGCACTTGGAGGCAACCAAACTTCCAGAGACATTGTAAAATGGGCTTATGAGCAAGCTTCAGTTGGTGATGTATCACCTGAAATTTACGTGTACAATGATGAAGTTGATTTTTATGATGCAAAATATGTCATCGCTGGATTAAATAGTGTTCAAGGAGAAGGACTTGCTTCATTAGGATTTATCAAAAATGAAATCGAACCACTAGTGCGGAATGCAAAGAAAGGAGATATTCTTAAAGGTAAAATTTCTGCCAAGAATTTATCTTCTGTCGTTTCTGCTTTTTCTGGAACATCCGTAGATACTCTAACTGCAGTGAGTTTCAACTCTAAGTCTGTAACGGGCCTTGGGAATGAACCAAAAGTGATTGCTCGGGCTTTTGATTTAGAAATGAATCAAGTATCAGATCCAATCGTAGGGAATAATGGTGTTTATGTTATTCAATTAACAAATAAGCCTGCATTAAGTCCTGCTACTAATATTCCACAGTTACGTCAAACAGCAAGCACACAGGCTAGAAGTCAAATGTCGGGACAACTACCTCAAGCACTTAGAAAAAATGCACAAATCGAAGATAATCGATCTCGTTTTTATTAAAATTTTTACTCAAGCGATTGCTTGGTATAAAATTTGAATTGAACAGGCTGAGTCTAGTCATAGACTCAGCCTGTTTTTTTATTATTTGTAAATAAATTGCTATCTTTGAGGCAGATATATCAAGCATCTCTTGATATTTTACCTCCCAATACCACAAACTTCTTAACAGAATCATTTCACTAAGGAGTTTAGACGGAATAATTTTCATCCGCAAAAACTGGCAGTAATTTTTATGAGGAACTAATTAAGACAAGCATCTTATGTAAGATAAGTAACCTTTTTCTTTTTAGAATTTCACTTAGGTGATCAAAACGAAAATTTTACTCTTAAATAAAATTAATCATATTTTTTATTCACACAATTAAAAATTAATCACAATGAACATAGCTGTAATTGGTACTGGATATGTTGGACTTGTAACCGGAACTTGTTTTGCTGAGACTGGAAACAATGTTATTTGTGTAGACATCGACGAAAAGAAAGTTGAACGTATGCGCAATGGAGAAGTGCCTATCTTCGAACCAGGCCTAGAACTATTGTTTGAACGTAACACCAAACAAGGTAGACTACATTTTACTACGGACATGGCTAGCGCCATTAAAGATGCTAAAGTTATTTTCTTAGCATTACCAACTCCTCCAGGAGAAGATGGATCTGCGGATCTTTCTTACATACTTGGAGTAGCCGATGGCTTATCTAATATGATTACAGATTATAAAGTCATTATTGATAAAAGTACAGTTCCTGTAGGAACTTCTGAAAAGGTACACGCCAACCTTGCTAAAAACTTGGATGAGAGTCTTTTTGATGTAGTTTCTAATCCTGAATTTTTAAGAGAGGGAGTTGCTGTAGATGATTTCATGAAGCCAGATCGAGTAGTCATTGGTACTAGCTCAGAAAAAGCTCAAGATGTAATGAAGGCTTTATATGAGCCATTTGTACGTCAAGGTAATCCAATCATTTTCATGGACGAACGTTCTGCGGAAATGACCAAATATGCCGCTAACTCTTATCTTGCTGCACGTATTTCATTTATGAATGAAATAGCTAACCTTTGCGAAAAGGTAGGAGCCAATGTTGATATGGTTCGACGTGGTATGGGTAGTGACAATAGAATTGGCAAAAGATTCCTTTTCCCAGGTGTAGGATATGGAGGAAGTTGTTTTCCAAAAGATGTTCAAGCTCTTTATAAAACAGCCAATGAGTTTGATTATGAGTTCAAAATTTTGAATTCAGTAATGAATGTCAATCAAATTCAAAAAACAGTTTTAGCGAAAAAAATCAAGAATTACTTTGGAAAAGATTTGGCTGGCAAAACCATCGCAATGTGGGGTCTTGCATTCAAACCAAATACAGATGATATTCGAGAAGCTCCAGCACTTTATATTATCGACGAATTGTTAGAAGCAGGATGTAAAATCAAAGCTTTTGATCCTGAAGCAATGGATAACGTAAAAGAATTGTATGGAGATAAAATTCAGTTTGCTGATAATCAATACGATGCTTTAGATGGTACTGATGCACTTGCTATTGTTACAGAGTGGAGTGTATTCCGTACACCTAACTTTGAAAAAGTATATGACATGCTAAAAACTAAAGCAATCTTTGACGGTCGTAATTTATACGATTTGGATAAAGTTCGTGAATATAAATTCCACTACGAAAGTATTGGAAGAGATATCGTTGAAAAACCAGCAATGAAAGTGGAGTCCGCTAATGGACAACACAGCTAGGTTTTACTCAGTCTTCAAATAAAACCAAATCCCGGAGTCTTCTTAGGCTTCGGGATTTTTTTGCTTTAATACAAAAAGAGCCTTTGATTTAACAAAGACTCTTTTTTGTTTGTGGGCGATGAGAGATTCGAACTCCCGACCCCCTCGGTGTAAACGAGGTGCTCTGAACCAACTGAGCTAATCGCCCTTTTTTAATACTTTAAATTAAGTGAGACATTTCCCCTTTATTTCTAAAGCGGTGGCAAAGATAGGTTCTCTAAACAAAGGAAGCAAGTCTTTTTTAAAATATTTTCAAAAATATCTTGCAATTCATTTTCGTTAAATAACTTACCTTTACATATCATACATAAAATGAATACAACACACACAACCATCGAACCACAGACACCTAAGCCAAAACCGTCTTTTATGAAGCGTTTTCTGAAGAAAAGTGGTCTTTTCCTGATTATTTCTATTGTAATAATCGTGATAGGGGCCATTATAGTAGCTGCTTTCTTTGAAAAGCAAATAGGCGATCGACTCCTTACGGAAATTAACAAACAGCTCGATTCAGAGCTTACGGTAGGCGAATTTGAGCTTTCATTGCTCTCAGGATTCCCTAATGCCTCTGCGAATCTACGAAATGTCATTATTGATGATACTTTTGATGGCACTTTATTAGAAGCCGATAATCTATCTTTTCGATTTGGACTATTTAGCCTTTTTGGCAATGATGTCAAGGTACATTCGATTGTAATAGAGGATGGCGCCTTATTCGTTCGTATAAACAAACGAGGAAGAGCTAATTATGATATTATTAAGAAAGATCCAGTTATAGCAAATTCTGATGAGACAGAGAGTGAAGATCTTTCCCTTTCTCTAGAAGAGGCAAAATTAAAAGATGTTGAAGTAATCTATATTGATGAACGCGCTAAACAGGAAATGAAATTTATTGTCAATGACGCTGTTGCTTCTGGAAAATTTTCTAGTGAAAAATTCTCCTTGACTAGTTTTGCTGATTTAAAATCTCAATTCGTTGACCTTTCAGACGGGCGTTATTTAGTTGGTAAAAACTTGGTGTATGATGCAAAATTAAACGTAGACTTCGCCAATGGTCGATATGAATTTCAAGACGTAGATGTCGGTGTGGAGGAAAATGTATTTAAAGTTGATGGAGTCATTGAATCTAAAGGTAATAACATGGATCTCGATTTAGTGATCAATAGTAACGAAAGTAACTTGGAAACGATGATCACTCTTTTACCAGAGGAATATCAGACTTATGTGCATGATTTAAAAAGTCGAGGCGCCTTTATTTTCAATGCGACCGTTAAAGGGCGTTTAAACCAAAAAGAAGTTCCACGTTTTAAAGTAGATTTTGAATTAAAGAATGGACGAATTAGTGGCCCTCAACTCAATCATTCTTTAAAAGATGTAACCTTCACCGCGAATTTTGACAATGGAAAATCACCTTCGAACAAAAAAGCTATTTTTGAAATTTCTGATTTCAAGGGGTATTTTAATCGAGAATTAATTCAATCTAAATTGAAAGTTGCCAACTTAGATAATCCCAAAATCGATTTTACTTTGGATGGTGTACTTCCTTTGGCTTCCATTTACAATTTATTGGACAACCCCAGTATTACTAATGGAGATGGCGAAGTTGAAATTAAAAATTTCCGACTCAAAGGGTATTACAAAGACATGATTAGCCCAAGCAGAATTGGGAGAGTAAAAACCAATGGGGTGATTGAATTTGATGACGCAGAGTTAACGATTAATCGAGAAAAGATGATCGTTGATAAAGGCCTTTTTAAATTAAAAGACAATAGCCTCATTGTCAAAGATGTCAAATTAGAAGGCGCTGGAAGTGAAATTAATTTAAATGGCAAATTCGTCAATGCCCTACCTGTTTTATTCGCCGATTCGTTGAATACGCAAAAAGCAGAATTAAAATTTCAAGCTTCTTTGGAATCGCCTAAATTGGACATGGATCGATTGTATAGAATGACTGAAGCTAAGATCGAAGCTAAAAATATGACCAAAGGTGTTTTAGATTCACTTCACATCGCTCATACGAGAAGTATATCCCAAATCACCAAATTATTAAATGGAACTTTCCAAGCAAAAATTGACAAATACAATTACAATTATATTGTTGGGTCAGATTTTAATGGTAGTCTAGAATTTGATAATAATGAGATGATCCTTGTCGGAAACACCAAAGCCATGAAAGGTGATTTTAATCTAGATGGTAAAGTATTTTTTGCAGACAAACCTTACCTCAAAGGTAAAATGATTTGTAATGATATAGACCTTCGAGAATTTTTTCGGCAAACCGAAAATTTTGGACAGGAAGTTTTACAATATAGACATGTCAAAGGTGATATGAATGCTAAACTAGCGATTAATGCTTATTGGGCTGCTGATGGTACTTTCTTGGAAAATAAATTACGTGTTTTTGGAGACATCAATGTTCAAGAAGGAGAAATCGTCAACTTCGATATTTTTAACGACTTTGGTACTTATATCAAACAAAAAGATCTGGCGCATGTCAAGTTTGTCAACATGCGTAATTGGATGGAAATCAAAAATAGCAAACTTTATATTCCAGCGATGTTTATTCAAACCAATGCTTTGAATATGACCATCAGTGGTCGACATTCTTTTGAAAATAAATTTGAATATAACGTCAAAGTCAACGCAGGGCAGATTTTCTTCAGTAAGTTTAAAAAATACAATCCTAATAAAAAACCACAACCAGCAAAAAAGAAAGGTTGGTTCAATCTCTACTATCGAGTTTATGGTCACATCGATAAGTACAATTTTAAATCTGATAAAGGTAGAGTTAAACGAAATTTTAAAAATAGCGAGCACCGAAAGAAGGAAATTCAAGCTGCTTTGAAAAAAGAGTTTGGCAATATCAGTTTTATTAGCGAACCTAAAGGTTGGGGTGATGATAAAGAAATTCCAGAATACGATGAGGAGTTCTCTGATGATCCAGAATTCATTGAAGGTTTTGAAGGCGAAGATGATTTTTTAATCGACGAGGACGAAGAGCAATCCCAAAAAAAGGAGCCTAAAAAACCAATCAAAAAAGATATTGAAATTCCAGAATTGGAAGGTGATGAGGAAGAGGAGTTTTTAGATTTTGATGATGATAGTGGGGAATGACAAATGATATTTTTATTTTTTTAAACCACAAAGGAACAAAGAGACACAAAGAAAATAGGCGTAAAAGAGTATAACCTTTGTTTTCTTTGTTCCTTTGTGATTCAACCCAATACCAGCATTTTTTCACAAAAAAAAATTAATATTTAATACAAATATTTTTTGCTTCCGTAAAAAATCGTAATGCTTCTAAACCTCCTTCTCGGCCAACACCAGATTGTTTCATCCCTCCAAAAGGCGTTCGCAAATCTCGTAACAACCAGCAATTAATCCATACGATCCCACTTTGTAATTGTTCCGCTATTCTATTCGCTCTAGTCACATCTTTTGTCCAAACAGTGGCTGCTAAACCATAATCTGTCCCATTGGCATATCCAATGACTTCTTCCTCTGTATCAAAAGGGGTGATGGTCACCACTGGTCCAAAAATTTCTTCTTGATTACATCGTGCTTCAGGAGACAAGCCCTCAATTACCGCTGGCCGTAAAAAATTTCCTTTTTCAAAATCTCCTTTCATTTCGATCGGATCTCCTCCACATAAAATTTTTCCACCCTCTACTTCTGCAAGAGCTAAATAACTCATGACCTTTTCCATATGTGCTCGTGAGGATAAGGCACCTAAATCGGTCACCGAAGAAAAGGGATCTCCTATTTTTAAAAACTGTGTCCGTTTGACCAATTCCTCTTTGAATCGATCATAGATGGACCTTTCGATGTAAATCCGAGAACCACACAAACAAATTTGTCCATTATTAGAAAAAGAAGATCGCAAAGTATCGACCATCATTTGATCAAAATCACAATCCGCGAAAATGATATTTGGATTTTTACCTCCCAATTCTAAAGACAATTTCTTGAACATCGGAGCTGCGATCTGGGCAATTTTTTTTCCTGTCCCAGTTCCTCCCGTAAATGAGATGGCCTTTATTTTAGCATGCTCTACTATTGCCTGTCCAGTTTTGGGACCTAAGCCATGAATGATATTTAAAACGCCTGGAGGTAAACCTGCTTCCATACAAGCTTTCGCTAACATGTAGGCGGTCATTGGCGTAATTTCCGAAGGTTTGGCAATCACACAATTCCCTGCTGCCAAGGCTGGAGCAATTTTCCATGTAAATAAATAGAGTGGTAAATTCCACGGCGAAATACATCCAACGATTCCTATCGGTTGTCGCAAAGTAAAGTTAATTGCTTTGCCTTCCATGTGATGCGACTCAGAAGAATAATGCAATATAGCTGTTGCAAAAAATCGAAAATTTTCATGCGCTCTGGGAATATCTATCCTTCGGGCCATCGATAAAGGCTTTCCTGAATCTATACTTTCTGCGTGAGCAAAAGCATCTAAATTTTGTTCAATGATATCGGCAATACGCATGAGAATTCGGAAACGTTTTTCAACTCCTGTTTTTGACCATTCTAGAAAAGCACGGCCAGCCGCTTCTACTGCTTTTTGTACATCCGTGTGATCAGAGTCAGGGATATAAGCGTAAACTTGCCCTGTTGCGGGATTAAAATTTTCCAGATATTCACCGGAGCCTGCGGGGACCAAATCGCCTTGAATATAGTTTTTAATATACTTGTCGGGAGTCATTGAGGGGTGTTGATTTCTGTGAAGTTGTTTTAAAATTTAGCGCATATGCTTCTTTTCAGCGTCTTAAAAGTAGTAATAATTGAAGAAAAATAAACTTGAAAAGAAATATTTACTTAATGAAGCTTAAAAAACAACTTTTCGATAACGATTTCCGTTTTGAGTAGTCCTTAGCATTCATCTATAACGAAAATTGACACATGAAAAACGGATTTCCATGTGTCAATTCTGATATACCAATCAACTTAACTCGCTCAAATTCCTTTAAAAAGTCCCATCAGATTCTCGATATAAAACGGCTAAAATGGTTTGTCCAACAGCTTTTAAAGTTTGGTGATCAATCACAGACATATCATCTTTGTGGGTATGCCAATAGTGTCCAAAGCCTGTTTTAGAACCTTCAGGGCGATTAATAATATCAATCGTCGGAATCTTCGCTAGTCGATTAATAAATAGATGATCATCAATCAACATTTTAGTGGAAACGTCTACAAAGTAATTTCCATAGCCCATATTTTGCCCAAGCTTCCAAACCTTGTTCATGATAGGTTTTGCAAAGGTCATGGAGGTTTCATCTTTTGTAAATCGAGCATTTTTGGCACCAACCATATCCAAAAGAATTCCAAATTTCGCCTTATAACCTGGTCGATGTAAATTTTTTCCCCAATGTTGCGCTCCTAGGCACCAAGTCGTATAATCTTCTGATTGGCTTTCGCCAAAATCTTCTAAATCCAAGAATATAATGTCTACTCCTAAGTCGATTGGATTTTGTTGTAATTGTCGGGCGACTTCTAACAAAACGCCTACTCCACTTGCACCATCATCAGCTCCAAGAATGGGTTCGTTTTGTCTAGTTTCATCTGGATCATAATCGGCAACCGGTCGAGAATCCCAGTGAGCTGCTAGCAAAACTCTGTGTTGATGATCTGGGTTATAGCTTCCTATAATATTTGTTCCGTTCAACATTTCACCGGTATAAGCTTTCGCTTGAAAAGTTTGTTCAATCACTGTTGCGTCAAAACTACGTAATTGCTCAGCCATCCACTTTCCACAAGCTTTGTGTGCATCACTATTAGGAACTCGTGGCCCAAATTCAACTTGTTTCGCTACAAAATCATAGGCAGACCCTTTATCAAATTTAGGAACTACTGCTCGTACTTTAGGAGCTGTAGCAACAGCCGTACTAGAAGAAGAATCAGTTGTACAATGCTGAAAGAAAAAGCAGGAGGCTACAATTAAAAGGATGAAATTTATTTTTTGTCTAATGATCATGCGTATTTTTTAATAAAGCTTGAAATTGGAAGAGAGCTTTTGAATGATTGAATATACCTTCTAACGTAGAATATTGAATGGCTGAATGTAATTTCTAAGGTAATATTGACAGCTGCTATCGCGACATACACATTTTAAGAGGCATTCAAAATTCAATGATTCTAGCATTCAACAATTCCCTACTCCTTCACCCAACTGGTTCCTTCTTTTCCATCTTTCAACTGAATCTGTAAATCTTTTAGCGTATCTCGAATGGTGTCAGATGTTCCCCAATCCTTTTTTACTCTGGCTTCTTGACGCAATTGAATAATCAAATTCATTAAACCATCCACTACTCCATTTCCTTCCGCAGAAGTATCTTCATCCAATAAGCCAAAAATTTCATATAAAAAAGTATGAAAGGTCTTTTTCAAACGGTCCATCGTTTCTGTCGAAATTTCCGCTAAGGCAATATGTCCATCTTTAAAACCATTGATTTTAGGTACCAATTCAAATAATCGACTTAGTGCTTTAGGCGTATTAAAATCATCTGCCATATCCGCATGGGCCTGATCAATCAATGCATTGATTTCTTTATCTTGAGCAGCAGTTCCTTCTTGATGAGTCGATTCTAATTCAGTCAACACCTTCATTCCCTCCATCAATCGACGGTAACCTTTTTCAGCGGCTAGCAATGCATCATTTGTCAAATCTAAGGTACTTCGATAATGGGATTGCAACATAAAGAATCGCAAAACCATTGGACTATAACTTTTAGAAATATGAGTACTATCGCCCGTAAATAATTCTGTTGGCGTGATGGAGTTGTCATCACTTTTTGACATTTTCTTACCATTCATCAAAAGCATATTGGTATGTAACCAATAGTTTGATGGTGCACATCCACAAGAACCAAAATTTTGCGCTACTTCATTTTCATGGTGTGGAAATTTTAAATCATTACCTCCGCCATGGATATCAAAAGTTTTACCCAGATACTTGGTGCTCATGACAGAACACTCTAAATGCCAGCCAGGAAAACCTACAGACCAAGGGGAATTCCATCGCATCAAATGTGTAGGATCAGCTTTGATCCAAATCGCAAAATCAGAAGGATGATTTTTTTCGTTTTGATTTTTCAAATCATCTCTCGATTCCGCCATCAAATCATCGATTACTCGACCAGATAATTGGCCATATACTTTATTTTCTTTAGCAAACTTAATGGTATCAAAGTAAACAGAACCATTTTTCTCATAAGCATAACCATTATCAATAATTTCTTGCACCATCTCAATTTGTTCAAGTATATGCCCTGTTGCTCTTGGCTCAATACTCGGTGGAAGGCTATTGAATATCTTCATCATTTGGTGAAAACCATTGGTATAACGCTGCACTACTTCCATTGGCTCTATCTGTTCTAGTCTTGCTTTCTTAGCGATCTTATCTTCAGCTCCCGTATCTGTATCTCCCACTAAATGACCAACATCCGTAATATTTCGCACATAGCGAACTTTATAGCCCAAATGCATCAGGTATCTATAAATGATATCAAAACTTACAAAGGTTCGGCAATTTCCAAGATGTACATCACTGTAAACGGTAGGACCACAAACGTACATTCCTACTTTTCCTTCGTTGATAGGCTGAAATACTTCTTTTTTCCTCGTAAGACTATTGTATATCGTTAATTCTTGTTTCATGCGGCAAAATTACGTTTTTTACTAATGTTGGGATAATATTTTGATCTTTATTGTTATTCTCAACGTTAATCAAGTGATTGAGGTTCAATATATAATTGAAAAATTAAAAATCATTTAATGCAAAAAATAAACCACTCCATCGCAGAAGCCTTTTATCTGCAGGTCTAAATTTTCATTAAATTAGGAACTATTCCCTATCTAGCTATTTTTGGTCTGTTCTATAAGAAAAATATTTTTGATTGATTACCTTTGTAGGTATAAAAGTTGTTTTAAATACAATCATTAAAAACAACTATTTCAACAAGGTTCAAAAGCTTAATATTCTTAGAAAATTAATTGTTTGACCGACCCTAAATTTATTTTAAACCATGAAATATTTCATTCTATTTGTAACTGTACTATGTTTTGCTTTTGCGTGCAATTCTGACACTACTACTAGTCAAACAACACCAACTACGCCTACCGCTACTAAAACCACCTACAAGGAACAAGCTGGAGATGCGGAAAATCCTGATATTTATTGCGAAATAAAAAATGTTCCCCCAGGAAAAGTATACTTGATTGGAACTTTTACTGGACAAAACTATCGAGCGGATTCAAGTACTATAGATGCTTCTGGAAAATTGCGATTCAAAAAAAATGAACCTTATCGAGCAGGTATGTATTTTATCGTTTTACCTGATGGAAGTAATTTGCAATTGTTAATAGACAAAGATCAAAGCATGCAAATTACAACAGACATTGCGGATATCGTTGGAACGATTGAAGTCAAAGGACAACAAGATACTGAATTGTTATATCGAAATATAAAGTTTGAAACTGATTTTAACTACACTGCTAATAATGTCAAAGAGCAATTAAAACAGACCGCTGAAGGAAGTCCTCAATACGCCACTCTTAAAGCGGAAGAAAAAAAATTAATCGCTCAAAGAAAAGCACATCTAGAAGAAATTTTCAATGCATATCCCAACTCATTTTTTACTAGTTTTAAAAGAGCGGGACAAAATCCTACACCTAAAGAGATTTTCAATAAAGATGGCTCTAAAAATGATGCACTGATTGTTTATCATTATCGATCTGAATTTTGGGATGGTGTCGATTTTAATGACGAACGATTATTATATACGCCTGTTATTTCCAATAAACTCAAAAAATATATTGGCCAATTGACACCACAAAACCCTGATTCGATCAATTATGCAGCCTCTTTCTTAGTTGATCAAACCTTGAATCACCCGGAGTATTTAAAATATTTTGCCAACTATATCACTTTACAATATGAACCAACAAAGACGGAATTGATGGATTCGGAAAAAGTATATGTTCATATGATTCAAAAATATTTTACAAAAGAAGTTGCTTTCTGGGCGGATTCGATCACAACTCATGGTTTACAATTAAGAGCCTATGAAATGTCGGGTAGCCTTACGGGAAATAAAGGACCAGATGTAGAAGCCAGAGATCCCAATGGTCAATTACAATCCATCTATGATATCAAATCTGATTATATCGTGGTTTACTTGTTTAATCCAACTTGTGAACATTGTATGATCGAGTCACCGAAATTGGTGCAATTTTATAGAGAATGGAAAAACAAGGGGGTTGAAGTATTTGCCATTGGTGTAGATACCAATGATAAAGAATGGAAAGATTATATTAAAAAAACGGGGATGAATTGGATCAATGTGTTTGATCCGACCAATCGTTCTATTTATGCCAAATACTATGTAGACATTACTCCCGAAATCTATGTCTTAAATAAGGATCGAATTATTATTGGTAAGAATATAAAGGTGGACCAAATTTCAACGATCATCGAAAGAGATCGAGGTTAATCATCTTACTTCAGTACAAAAATGGGTGTTGTTCTTTTGAGCAATACCCATTTTTGTTATTCAGAGATCAATAAATGACTGGTCATTGGATAATGATCTGAAAATGGAACTCGATCTATATTATGATCCAAGATTTTTATTCTAGGGTCTGTAAAAATGTAATCAATTTTTAAAGCGGGAATTTTACCTCCATAAGTGCTGCCGATTCCACTACCTTTTGCTTGAAATGCATTATTCAATTTTTTAGAAAAAAGTCGATAGATATAAGATAAAGGAGTCTCATTAAAATCTCCTCCAACAATAACGGGATATGGACTTTGAGCAACATGACCCATCACTTTTTCAGCTTGTCGAGATCGAATGATACTTGCATTTTTAAATTTCGAAAACATTCCTTTTAAGCCAAGCCAAGTTTCTTTCTCTTTTATTTTACCTTCTGCTACTACATCTATTTCTTTTAAATCAATTTGAGATGACTGTAAATGAATGCTATAAACCCTCACTTTTTTGTTATTACCTAAATCTAAATCAGCCCATAAAGCAGAGTTACTTGACTTTTTAAAAGGGATGGATCCTTTATTTAATATTGGAAACTTTGAATAGATCGAGGCAGTTTTGCCCGTTAATCTATGTTCATAAGGCCAATCCAATTGATTAAAAAAAATAGAACGACCTCCTAATTCTTGCATACAAAATATAGCAACAGATTTATTTTTTTCAATCCATTCCATTAATTCTTTTTCTATTTTTTTACGGTTTTTCTTTTTTTTCACTTTGTTCAAATAATAAAAATTATGTGCATTATAAGTCATTACTTTAATGGCTTTTTCACTTTTTTCATCAGAACTAAAATTTACGCCAAGTAAAGAACTTACATGTCCCCATCCCATAAAAATAGAAGCTAAAAAAAGAAAAAAGTATCGTTTTTTTAAAACGCCCCAAAAAATTAAAAGTAAAATATTGACTAATAAAAGCCAAGGGTAGGCTAAGCCAAAAATAGAAAAACCCCAATATTGTTCTGGACTAAAATACGGAGAAAGGTAAGCAAGAAAAGTGGCAAAAATCACAAACACATTCAACCACCTCAGTAGATTTTTAATTCTTTGCACTCGGTCAATGGATTTTACAGGATCACTTTATAGTAGACTTAAACAATCATTTTAGAAACTCCGTATTCTATTTTTTATTACTTGCTTTGAATAGAAATTCTTTTTCTGCATCGGACAAACTTTCGTAACCGTCCTCTTTTATTTTATCAAGAATTGCATCTAACATTCCCTGATGACTTAAGTTTTTTTCTGTATCTGATGAAGCATGTGGTTTACTTCGTTTAACTTTTTTGTCCTTATTTCGATATACAACTTTTGGGCGATGGCGTCTTTTATCTTTTTTACCTTTAAAAATATTATTAAAAAACATAGATAATTTATCAATCGTGTTGTTTACTGGTTCGGATAGATCATCTCCTTTCCTTAAAGAAGCGACAAAAAACCATCCAAATAGTGCTCCACCAATGTGCGCAAAATGACCTCCAGTATTCACGTCTCCTGTTGTACCAATTAGATCAACAAAAAAGATAACAGCTACGATGTATTTCAACTTTACATCTCCAATCAATATCAATCGCAAAGAATAATCTGGTGCCAATACTCCAGCTGCAACAACGACCGCCATCACACCTCCAGAAGCACCTAATGCAAATTTCCCCATCTTATAAAACTCTGGCGGTAATAGATTGGCTGAAATAAAATATAAAGCCGCTCCAGATAAACCACCTAATAAAAACAAGGGTAATATGCGCTTGTTTCCTACTAAATCTTCCACTATACGACCAAACCAATAAAGGAAAAGCATATTAAATAAGATATGCATGAAACCTTCATGCATAAACATGTGAGTAAACATTCCCCAAGGATGAGTAATAAAATGATAAGGATCAGAGGACATGCAAAAGAAATTACGCAAGTCCATATAAATTCCTGGTGTAGAACCACCATTTCCATGATGTAGAAATACTTTCAGTAGATTAATGACGATAAATACGGCAACGTTCACAATAATGATGCGAGTCACCACATCACCATAATTGAATTGTCTTTTTATATCGTCCCAAATAGAAGTTAGCATCTTCTGAATGTTATTGGATATCTTTTGGATACCATTATTTAAAATAAAGCAAAGTTAAGTGTTTTCAAGTATATATGTATTGTTTATAACAACAAATGACCGGCCAGTTTGTTTTTCACTTTGCATTTCATCGTTGATTTTTCCAAAATAAAATGATCAATACCCCACATAATGCACCTCCTAAATGAGCAAAATGGGCTACTCCTGTATCTCCTCCGCCCATTCCAGAATAAAGCTCGATGGCAGCAAAAATCAGTACAAAATATTTAGCTTTCATCGAAATTGGAGGAAAAATCAAACTAATCACCTGATTGGGATTAATCATCGCAAAACCAGCCAATAGACCAAAAATCGAACCTGAAGCGCCCCACAATCCTGCTGGACTACCTCCAAAATAATGGATTTCAATATAATTGATCAATAATTGTAGAATCATGGCTCCAAAACCTGTACAGAGGTAATAAAACAAGAACCTTTTTGGTCCAAAAGCCATTTCTAAAGCAGGGCCAAAGAAAAACAGACCTAACATATTCATAAATAGATGATTGGTATCGGCATGCATAAACATGTGGGTCACCAATTGAAAGGGCTGAAAGTTATCTGATGTAGGATAGGCCAGACCCAATATTCCTCTGGCATCTGGCATTATGGTCGCAGTAACGATGTAAAGCACGATATTAATGATCAATAAGTGCTTTACAACATCTGTAATTCTTAACATGGTTGAATAATTTAAGTCTTCGGTATCTGGTGAGAATTTAGGCTTTTACTGATTTACTTGAAGAAAAATTCGACAGTTTTCCGATTTTTATCGCTAAAAAAACCTAAACCTTAATAAGTCGTCTTACTTTTTAAATTGCTTTTGGAGGTCATCCATATCATAGGTAATAAAACAATGACCACCTCTTGGACTTTTATAAGGTACTTCACAGGCAAATAACTGATCGATCAAAGCTTGCATTTCACTAGCCGTCAGGATTTGGCCCCGTTTGATCGAAGCCCCTCTTGCCATAGATAAAGCTATATTCTCTTTTATATCTACCTTTAAATCCAAGTTTTTCTTGTATTGCTCTAAAAGTGATTCAATCAATTTTTGTTCATCTATTCCAGTGCCCAATTCGGCAGGAACGCCATGAATAACAAAAGTATCTTTCCCAAATTCTTGAATATCAAATCCCAACAATCGAATTTCAGGAAGGATATCAGTTAACAATGGAACATCGACAGAGGCGATGCTAATATTTTTTGGAAACAACTCCTTTTGGGTAGCCGTTTGTTTTTCATTTAATGAAGCTAAATATCGTTCGTATAAGATTCGCTCATGCGAAGCTTGTTGATCGATTAATAGAAAACCAGATTTGATTTGACTGACGATGTAAGTTCCATGAATTTGGTAAGGCTGCTTTCGCTGTCGCGAAAAACTTCCAGCAGCATCATCCAATGGTGTATTTTCAGTCCATTCGCTTCCAATGGTCATCGACTCTCTTGGGGTATCTAAAGCATCGACAGTATTTTCTTTTTTTGAGTCATCAAACTCTTCTAAGCCATCATACAATTTTTTCCAATTCCTCAGGTTCGATGATTCTAATTGAGTTGGTTTGGGACTATGGCTACCGCTATTCCCTCCAGTAGCAGATGCACCACTTTTAAATGTTTGTGTTTGCGTGGGTTTAGAAATAGGAGACATTTTACCCATAGAACTTTTGGTCATCGATATCTCTTGCTCAAAATCCAATGATGGTGTAATACTATATTGACCCAGTGCGTGTCGAACAGCCACTTTCAAATAATTGTAGACCAATCGTTCATCATCAAATTTTATTTCTTGCTTCGTGGGATGTACATTAATGTCTATTCGAGAAGGATCTATTTCTAAAAAGATCACGTACAAAGGATAAGTATCGGCAGATAACAATTCTTCGTAAGCGGTCATAATCGCATGATTCAGATAGCCGCTTTTTATAAATCGATTATTGACAAAAAAGAATTGCTCCCCTCTGGTCTTCTTAGCATATTCAGGTTTACCAACGAAGCCACTCAATTTTAGTACATCCGTTTCTTCTGAAACAGGAACTAATTTTTTATTCGAGTTTGTCCCAAATATACCTACGATTCTTTGTCGAATATTTCCTGAGGTGAGATGAAAAATTTCACTCCCATTATGATGAAGAGAGAAAAACACATCAGGATGTGCTAGGACGACTCTTTGAAATTCATCAAGGATATGACGCATTTCTACCGTCGTTGTTTTTAAAAAATTTCGTCGAGCCGGAACATTAAAGAAAAGATTTTTGACAGAGATGCTTGTTCCAGAAGCACATTGACAAGGTTCTTGAGTTTTCACCTCAGAGCCTTCGATAACAATCTTAGTTCCTAATTCTTCAACTTGCCGTCGAGTACGCATTTCTAGTTGTGCGATGGCAGCAATAGACGCCATTGCTTCCCCTCGAAATCCCATGGTTCGGATAGCAAATAAATCTTTAGCTTTTCGGATTTTAGAAGTCGCATGTCGAGCAAAACACATACGTGCATCTGTTTCAGACATTCCGCATCCATCATCAATGACCTGAATAAGTGCTTTTCCAGCATCTTTTACGATCAATTTGATGTTGCTTGCTCCTGAATCAATGGAATTTTCCAATAACTCTTTCACTACTGAAGCCGGCCGCTGTATAACTTCTCCTGCCGCTATTTGGTTGGCAATTGCGTCGGGTAGTAGCTGAATGATATCAGCCATATAAAGTGATAATTTTAGTTCTCTGGCAAATCTTGTGATTCTAGCTTATAAAATAAGACTTACGTAAAATATTAGCAGCTAAAGGGATTTATCAAAGAAGGATAATTTTTTAATAGTGTTTCTGTGTTCTTTTCTTTGTCAAAAGAAAACTCATTTAGAGCATATCTAAAATTTATTTTAAATTAACATCTAAACATGTTCTTAAATTCCTTGACCAACTCCCAAGCCTTCTAATATTTTGGGCAGATAGTTGATAAAAAACAAATAAGTTAATAGCAACAAAATTACAACAATTCCTAGTAGCATCATATTGGATCGATACATATAATTTGTACGAACCTTTCTTTCTACTCCGCTCCCTCCTCTTCTCATGCCAGCTGATATCCTAGCTTTTATAGCTTCTGGATCGTTGCCTGCTTGTCGTTTTGCTTGTTCTACCCTTTTATGTAAATCCTCTTTTTGAGGATCCCAATATCTAGGATTGTATTCAAATCGTTGATTGGAGGTCTTTTTGAAAAAACTAAGAAAAGCCATCTTGTTAGTGTTTTATTTATGTGAAAAGTAAAATACGACTTTTGGATAAAAAAATGCTAATTGTCGTTACAATTTAACACCCTTGTCTCAATTCGTACAAAAACCTCTAATTATTAACAAAGTAGTAGGCATAAAGGTTTGTTACAGAAAAGAATCCAAGTATATTTGCAATCAATATTGATAATCATACTAATTCAACACCCTATTCATTTATTTACTGATCTTCTTTGAATTGACTGACTAATGAGTGATAATATCAAACATGAATGCGGCTTAGCTGTCATTCGGCTCCTAAAACCCCTCGATTTCTATCATCAAAAATACGGATCTGCTCTTTATGGCCTTGATAAGCTACAGCTGTTACTGAAGAAGATGCGTAATAGAGGGCAAGATGGTGCAGGGCTTGCTACAATTAAACTATTTCCTCAAGCGGGGACTAGGTATATTAGTAGAAAAAGAAGCAATAGTAGCAACTATTTAGCGGATCTTTTTGCAGATGTTTATCAACATTTTAAGGGGCTTTCACCAGAACAATTAAATGATCCTGAGTGGCTCAAGGCCAATGTTCCTTACACTGGAGAATTGCTCATGGGGCATCTTCGTTATGGGACTCATGGTGTAAATACGACCGAAAGCTGTCATCCTTTTCTAAGGCAAAACAACTGGATCAGTCGGAATCTTGCTTTAGCAGGAAATTTCAACTTAACCAATGTTGATGAATTATTTGATGAACTAAAAGATCTGGGGCAATATCCTAAACAAAAATCGGACACCGTAACGGTATTAGAAAAAATTGGACATTTTCTCGATGATGAAGTCAAACGATTGAGAGATTGGTTTAAGCCTGATGGCTATACCACTGATGAAATGAATGAGTTGATTTTTGTCAACCTCGATGTTCAACGTTTGCTCAAAAGAGCTAGTAAAAAATTTGATGGCGGATATGTAATGGGCGGTTTAATTGGTCATGGTGATGCATTCGTCATGAGAGATCCAGGAGCTATTCGACCTGCATTTTATTATCATAATGATGAAGTGGTGGTCATGGCTTCAGAGCGACCCGCGATTCAAACTGCTTTTGATGTACATGTAAGTAAGATTCAAGAATTGAAAGGAGGAAATGTACTGATCATCAAACGGGATGGAAAAGTCAGTGAAAAATCTTTTATCGATCCTCAACCTAAAAAGTCTTGTTCTTTTGAGCGTATCTATTTTTCTAGAGGAACGGATCGAGATATATATTTAGAACGTAAAAAACTAGGTGAACAACTTGCAGAAGCGGTACTAAAGTCTGCAGATTATGATTATAAAAACACGGTATTCTCCTTTATTCCTAATACTGCTGAAACGGCTTTTCTTGGATTAGTCAAAGGGATTGAACGGAAATTGAACATTGTCAAAAGGGACAAAATCCTCAATCTTGGTGAAAATATCAAACCTAAAAAATTAGAGAAAATTTTATCCTTTACTCCTAGAGTTGAAAAGATTGTAGTTAAGGATGCTAAAATGCGAACGTTTATCGCAGACGGTGCTTCTCGCAAAAAATTAATTTCACATGTCTATGATGTCACTTATGGCATTGTCAAAAATGATAAAGATACCTTAGTTTTAGTAGATGATTCAATTGTCAGAGGAGCAACCCTTCGGGATAGCATCATTAAAATCGTTTCGCGCCTACGACCAAAGAAAATTGTCATTGTTTCTTCTGCACCTCAAATTCGTTACCCTGATTGTTATGGTATCGATATGTCAAAAATGAAAGAATTTGTTGCTTTTAGAGCGCTAGTAGAATTGTTAGAAGAGAATAATTTGTCTCACTTGCTAGAGGAAACTTATGATCGTTGTAAAGCTCAAGAAGATTTGCCACCAGAGCAAATGAAAAACGAAGTACAAGCCCTTTACGACACTTTCACTTACGATGAAATTTCAAGAAAAATCGCACAACTCGTTACTCCTAAAGACATCAAGCCTAAGGTAGAAATCATTTATCAAACTATTGAAGGATTGCACAAAGCTTGTCCTGATCACACTGGAGATTGGTATTTTTCTGGTAACTATCCTACCCCTGGTGGTGTAAGAGTCGCTAATCGAGCTTTCGTCAATTACATGGAAAAATCTGACGTGAGAGCTTATTAGAGTTAATGTACTTCGGTGTTAACGAATTAGGGTTCATTCAAGCTCACTAACACGTTAACAGCATTCCCCTTTCACCTATCAAATTGTGTTATCCGTTTTTCTAATTGATTTAAGCGATCCAATTGAAAAACGGGAATCAAAGAACGCTTTCCTAGGACACATTCGGCTAAATAAGCTCCCATTGCAGGACTCACTTTAAAGGCGTGACCACAACCTGCACCTGCTAACCATAGGTTATTCATTTTTGGATGACGATCCACTACAAAATGTCCATCAGGACTATTGGTGTATTGACACACGCGGGATTCTATCAAAGGTGCCTTTTTCAATTGGGGAAACCGGTGAGATAAATAGTCTTTTGCTGTTTTTACTTTATCGATTGTCGCACCTCGATCTCCAAAAGTTGGATCAATTGTTTCTCCTCGAGTATCATCTGCAACTTTAAAACCTCTGCTTCCATCACCCGGAATTCCGTAAAATATTTTTTCACCATAATCTATCCAAACCGGCATTTCAGGTGCCTGAAAAATCCTACTTCCTAAAGGTGTTCCAAAATAATAAATCTCTTGTCGAGAAATATTCAAATGTTCAGACAACGTTTCTGGAAAAAGTTTTCCAAGCCAAGGCCCACAAGCAAAAACATATTGATCGGCTTGATGAATCGTTCCATCAGAAAGTTGTAAGGAGGTCAATTCATCTTGTTCTCGATTGAGGCGAGTCACTGCTTTTTGCATGTAAGTGCCTCCTTTATTCACAACCGCCTTGGTGACTGCTTGACAGGCTTCTCTAGCATAGAGTAAGCCCGCTTCTCTTTCATAAAAAATACTCTGTGCATCGGAAAGATTAATCTGCGGATATTTTTTTTGCGTCTCCCCTATTTCCCATTCTTCAATACTCAAACCTTGGTCACGTATATGTGGTATCGATTCCCGTGCATAACTATCATTTGGCACGCTAAAAATCCAGAGATTACCTGTTTTGATATAATATTTTTTATCGAGCCCTTTTTGAAAATTTGCCCATTGACGATAAGATTCTGCCACCAATTCTACATAAATTTGATCCGTACCATAAACACTTCGGATCACTCTCGTTTCCCCTCCAGAACTAGCTCTCGAATGTCCCGGTCCCCAGGCATCGATCAGGGTGACCTGAGCTCCTAATTGTTGTAGATATAAAGCTGTCCAGCTTCCAAATGCTCCGGCACCGATAACGGTTATATTTTTTGACATAATCGATTGATTTGCGGATAGTTTTAATAATTTTGAATAATTGAATGCTAGCATTTTAAATGGCCTTTCTATCGCGATATTCACGTCGTGAGGGCCATTCAAAATTCAATTATTCTAGCATTCAATATTAATCCATGAATTTATCTTTTTCTTTTGTAAGCTCTTATTATTTTAACCAAATCTTAAAAAAAATATGCCACGTAGTATTGATCATCTTGTTTTTGCACTGAAGGATTTACCGAAAGGGAAACGTTTTTTTAATCAACTTGGATTCACCTCTGCACCATTAGGTGTTCACCCTTTTGGAACGGGCAATCATAATGTTTTTTTTGATCAGAGTTTTATTGAACTATTAGGTGTTTTGGACGAAAGTAAAATCGTTCCTCACCAGGAAACCCAATTTAGTTTTAGTGCTTTTAATCACGATTTTTTGCAACAGCAAGAAGGCGTTTCTATGGTGGTTATTCAAACTCAAGATGCAGAAGCGGACTATCATCGACTGACAGCTGCGGGCATTTCTTGTTCTACTCCGTTTTATTTTTCACGAGGGAATCAATTGGCTGATGGCTCTACAGTTGAGGTTGCTTTTACCACTTCTTTTTTTCAATCTACGTTATTACCTGGACTAGCTTTTTTTGTCTGTCAACATCATCATCCAGAATATATTTGGCAAGCAGCTTATCAACAACATGAGAACACTTCGCATTCCATTGGATCAATAGACATCGTGGTAGATGATCCAGAAACAATACTTCCTTTTATGCAAGTCATTTTTGATAGTACTTCTTTCGAAAAAACAGCTACGGGTGTTCAACTACATACCCAAAATGAATCTATTCAGATCATGAATAAAACAGCTTTTGAACGAAAACATGATAGGCCCGTAAAAGCAAGTACACCTTTTATTGGCGCTGTAGAAATTAAAGTAAAAAACTTAGAGAAAAGTCGTAGGATTTTAAGAGAAAAAAAGATTCTTTTCTTTGAGAAAGAAGAAAGCTTATTGATAGATAGTACCAATGCTTTTGGCGTTCATCTAATATTGTCTTTGTCGTAGCGTTGATGACAAAAGTTGGGTTTAAAACCTCTATTTGATTCCTACATAAAATCACTAGTCATCAACTCTAGTCTTTAATTATTTTTTGTTTATTTTTTTTCACAATCTTTAGCAATCTAAAATAAATTACTATTTTAGTGTATATAATTAAACATCGAGGGAAAGCTTTATAAAAATGACCTGTTCATTTACAGGGCTTATAGTAAATCACTAAACTACACTACTCATGATTGAACACACCACCCACCGATACTCCGATGCGGAGTTACAGGAATTTGAAACGTTAATTGAGCAAAAATTAGAAAAAGCTCACAAAGAATTAGACTACATGCGCCAGCAAATCATTGAGGTCAATCAAAATGGCAATGATGCTCAAGGAGGCGACTGGACAGATGATAGCAGTTCTCATACTGAATTAGAAATGCTTAATAAAATGGTTGGCCGACAACTACAATTTGTCCGAAATTTAGATAATGCAATTCTTCGAATTAAAAACAAAACATATGGCATTTGTAGAGTCTCTGGAAAATTGATTGACAAAAAAAGATTGATGTTAGTCCCTCATGCAACACAAAGTATCGCAGCTAAAGAAGCTCAATCAAAAGGTCCTAAAAGAAGAGTTATCCCAAAAAATTCGAGTCCAAAGGCTCCTACAGAAAAACGTAAAAACGGAACAAAAAAAATTATCTCAAAAATTGTTAAAAAGCCTACAACAAATAAATCTGACAAAATAGCTCCTACCAATACTGAATGGGAAGAAAATGAAGTGGTAGATGTACCTTCTTATGAAAATCCTATAATGGATCTAGAAGGCTTAGAAAAGATGGAAGATTTAGATGTAAAAGAATAAAATATTTAAGACTAACAATCACCTAATTAAAAAAAGGGCGTGTAATAACTATTGGTTCATTATGCGCCCTTTCCATATGTAAATAGCTCAATTCAAAGAAATTATCCTTCTTAACCCTACTTTATCACCACCACTTTGCCTATAAATGTTAAGAAAATCTAAAAATTCCTCTCTAAAAAGCGTGACTTTTCCCTGATTTTAGCATCTCAATACAGTAAATGTGACATAAATAAACATACATTTTCTATAAAACCACATACATACAGTGTTGAATCAAAACATCAACACTACCTTTTTATTTGATACTTCAACTTTTACGAAAATTAAATCTGATAACGGAAATAGTTCTGATTATCTGACTCATTGATTTTAAATATTTTTCATTTTTAACCTTAATAAAAAAATTAAACCACGCTATGGATGTTTTTACGGATTTATTCGCATCTCTTTCTGAGAAACTTGGAACATTGCTGCCAGGAGTATTCGGAGCTTTAGTTATTCTACTCGTTGGATTTTTAATCGCTTCTATTTTGAAGAGCATTACATTATCTGCTTTTAGAAAAACAGCAATTGACGAAAAGATCAGTCAAAAAATGGATCTTAGTTTTAGACTGGATGCTTTTGTTGCCAAACTAGTTTATTATCTAGTATTGCTTTTTGTATTATTAATGGTATTAGATACACTTGGTATCAACAATGTATTAGATCCGTTGAAAAACATGTTGAATCAATTCTTAGGATTCATCCCTAATATCATTGCAGCCGGTATCATTGGTTTTATCGGTTATGTCATTGCCTCTATTTCTTCAGAAGGAGTTGGTTTTGTGGCAGGCAGAGTGGAAGCTTACTCTGAAAAATTAGGTTTTAAAGATCCAGTAGCTTTAACCAAAATCTTAAAGCAGTTGGTTTTTGTATTTGTTTTTATTCCAATATTGATCACTGCATTGGATCGTTTGGGAATGCGTTCTATTTCTGAACCCGCAACGAATATGTTGAATCAATTCATGGCTGCTATTCCAAAAATAATTGCAGCAGCTATTATCCTAGGCGTATTTTATGTGATTGGTAAATTTGTCGTTAATATCGTTACCGACTTATTGAGCAACATGGGGATCGATCAGTTTTCAAAACAATTAGGTCTAACTAGCATGATTGGAGAAAACACTTCTCTAGCAAAATTAATTGGAAATACGATCTTCTTCTTTATCATGTTTGCAGGTATTATTTCTGCTGCAGATAAATTAGAGATGTCTTCTATCAATGGTATCTTAGAAGATATCTTCACCCTTACCGGAAAAATATTCTTCGGTTTAGTCATCATGGCGCTTGGTAGCTTTATTGCTAACAAAGCTTACGATGCTTTATCTGCATCAAAAGACAATGCTGGATTAGCAACACTTGCTCGTTTTGCAATTCTTGGAATTTTCGTTGCCATTTCTTTATCTACAATGGGGATCGCTCAAAATATCGTTAACCTTGCATTTGGTCTTACATTAGGTGCAGTTGCGGTTGCTTTCGCTTTATCTTTTGGACTTGGAGGACGAGAAGCTGCTGGCAAGCAAATGGAATATATTTTGAAGAAATTCAGAAAGGACTAATCTTCATTATTCCCATATCATTCATCTTTTGAGATGAAAAGAGGCTTTCGATTTTTTATCGGAAGCCTTTTTTATTTAGATCAATTCGATGATTCAGTCGACCTTAACTAAAACTTTCTATTTGTTTTCTTTCGACTTCTTCTTAGGCTAAAATCACTGTAGATATAAGTCAATCTTTACTCTTTCAAAAGTATGGCTCTTTTTATTTAAGCTTTCGCTAAAAAAATGTCAAAGTTTAGTTTTTAAAACTCCGAAAGAGAAATATGAGCTCACATATCAAGGTAAAGAAGTATCAACATCTCGTCTTCAATTATAAAGGAATAATCATTCAAAGCAATGAGACTTTATTTTCGAATGAAGATATGTATGCCAAAGAGGCAACTGATATTATTGAGTTTTTTAGAAATATATTTCCACATATATCTCAAGAATTAAAAACCCAAAAAACGATTACGTTTAAAGCTTTAGATGTTCCAAGCAATATTTTACCTGGTATTTATGATTTTATTTTTTCAGTTAAAGCTGACACCTTAGATGTTGTCAAACCATTAGTGGAATGTTGGATTATTGAAAGAACAGATTTTTATGAAGATGCTCAACAGTTTCAACAAAACAATAGAGAAGAAGCTTTGAGCGTAGTATAAGTAAATTCAACTTAATCGTCACCTGGCGAATAAAAAATCCCGACTTTTATCAAAAAAAAGTCGGGATTTTTTTTATCAATCTATTTGGGGATCAAATTTTCATCCATGAATTTGATCCATCAAAATTATCGTTGAATGATTAGCTTGTCGCTAAAGCTTCCCTTTGCTCCTTTCAATCGAAGATAATAAATGCCATTCGCTAAATCACTTACATTCATTTTTATATTAGGTAATTCAACAGAACGCTTATGTTGAAGTACTCGTCCTGTAATGTCCTCAATGAGAATCTCGTAATTTCCACTTGTCCAAGGCACTTGAATGGTCACCAGCTCATTGCTTGGATTAGGGAACATTCGGATCTGATTATCAGAAAAGGTTTTACTTGTTGAAGTCGTTTGGTTTTCTACAATATTCGATAGCGTGGACACAAAAGTTGAAGGCCCTAAGGTCGGATCACAAATATCACTCTTGACAATTTCTACTTGATAAAATAAAGGTCCCGCAGGCGGAGTATCCGTAAAGCTAAATAAATCCGACGCTTTCTGAGCAATCATCTGCATATTACTCGGGGAGCTTCCTCTAAGGATATTGAAGGTAGAATAATCAAATCCTTCATAAGGATCCCAAATTAAATTTATCTGTCCATTGATACCTTGGTTGATCGTCAAATGCAAGGTCTTATGTGCGCTACTCAGCGGTGATTCGTTGCCACAACTATCCACAACGCTTATGGCGTAAAACTCACTCGACTGTTGAGGATCTGTAATCTCATCCGTAAATGTGCTCAAACTATCAAAGGGTAAAGAACCTATTACCTCAAAAACACCCGACTGATTGGTCTGTCTATGAATATTGAAATATTCAGAATTAACCATGGCAGTCCGTTCCCAAATAATTTGATTTTTCCCATTATCGGGATTCACCGTTACTAAGCAAATGTTTTCTTGATGTGGTTGTGTAATGTCCAAAAATATTTCATCAGAATAAATACACCCTTCCTCACCTTCTGCCATCAATCCTACAACAGATCCTACCTCTGTGGTGATACTCATTCCTGTCTCACCTGTTGACCATTCATAGTTACTAAAACCTGGTACCGCATTTATTTCTATTAGATCTCCTGAACAATACTCTGTGTTGGATAAAGGTTGAATCAAGCCAGTACTGATCTCTCCTGGACAGACCGTAAAAATATATGTTATGGTCTCATTGGATGCCAAGCTATCATTCATATCATAAAAATGCATTTGCAAAATAGAAGTACCCGCTACTCCATTAGGATCCAATTCAAGAACATAGTATTCCATTAAATTGATCAAGGTAAAATCGTAACTAAACTGACCTCCATCTGGAATTTCATTATAATAATAATTTTCTCCTGGAAAAATTAAATCAAAATTCATGGTCCATTCTGAAGGTCTTGAATCTTGTAATTTTTTCCATCCTATTTCTAGACTACCAAATGTGTTATTGATCATTTCTAGTGGCTCAAAAAAAACAGGTGGTAAAGGTTCGCCAGGGATAACATCAATGTATTGAAACAAAGTATCCTGTTCTGGGAAAAACGTAAAACTCTGGTCTGATGGCGGTGGTAACTGAACATCCGTTATAAACGTAACTATTTGATGGTTATTTAAACTATCACTTACATCATAAAATAAAAACCGATGAACAGCTTGGTCAGAAGTATCCCCTACCTCATCAACCGTAAAATGGAAATCAATTACTTCTTGCGATTCAGGAAATAAAGTTGTTTGACCAGAAGCATTTTCACAATCACTTCCTCCAAAATTACAATAGGTCACCCACTCACTTGGCACATCAACGCTTATTACCTCCCAAGCCAAATTCAGTTCATTAAAAGGATCGTTATTATTGATCCATAAAGATAAATAGGATGGTATTGGAAAATCTATTGGAGAATATGGCATGAAAACCTCATATATGGTATCTGATTCAAATGAAAAAGATTGCTCTGGTAATTCAGGAAATTCGAGTACAGATGTAAATGTTAATTCGTAATGACTATTCAAGCTATCATTAGCATCATACAAGAGATAAACTAAAGTAGAGGTATCGGTCAAAATAGAAGTGGAACCAGTGATTTCAAAACTGACATCTATAAATTCTGTTGCTCCAGAATCGAGTGTAACTTCGCCTTGTGATTCCAGACAGTTGTACACATTTTGAAAAAAGAAATCACAATTGTAACTCCAGTCCGCTGGCGTATCATTGACTAATCGTTTCCAACGTAGATCAAGCGTAGATGTACTGTTACTATAAATTTGAATACCATTATTGATATAGGTTGGAAAATCCCAAGAATTCATTACAAATGACCATGCTTCTGGATTTTCATCTGAAACGGTAAATGTTTGCGCTACAGCACCTTGATATCCAAAGGAAAAGGCTAAAAAGAGTAAAAGTGTTTTTGTAAATTTCATAGAATTATATTTGTTAGATAAAATATTTGTTGTTTTTATTGACAGAAATAGACTGAAACTTTTATAGGGACAACTTTTATGCCATTATTCCACACTTAATATCTTAGCATCTTCGATGAATCGAGCTACTGGATATAAGCGATGGGTTGGTTCGTAATGGGGGGAATTTTTATAAATAAAATCCAACTGGGCTTGACCTGATTTTGCAAATGTTGGATCTTCTAATTTCTTAGCTTCTAAACGTTTTTTTAAGTCTGGTTGCTGCTTTAAATAATTGGCAGCTAAATCTTCAAAAACATAACTTGAGTAATATTCTTTTTGCATTAGAATGCCATCAAAAAAATTCCAGGCAAAAAAAGAATCTGGTGCTTGAGGTTCCAGTGTTTCCACAATATAACGATTAGCTATTTGATCCACAAAAACAACATAATCTCCCTTAAAATAGTTCCGTTTTAACACCTCTTTTTCTACTGCTACTTTTTGGTGTAAATAATGTCCTTCATAAGGGAAATTTCTGGTTTCCACTTTCCCTATTCTATAAAATTCTGCTTCCACTGTTTGGTCTTTTGTCAAGCGTTGAAGTTTCACTCCATTCCATTGTAGCCGATCGATTACTCGGTGATACGCTTGAGGAATAAGGTAAGCAACAGGTTTGTTTACCGAAAGTGTTGGCTTATATTTATCAAGATATGGAAGATCTTTTTCGAATGGTTTAGTTTGATCATAGTAAAGTCGATCTTCTCCAGATATGTCACTTGGTTTATACGCAGCTTCATATCCTTTGAATAAAACTTTACTCGGATTTTTCGAATCTACTTCCCAATTTAAATCAAAGCTTTTTTTTGATTTAATATCATCGCTAACTATTTTTTTCAACTGAGTAATGGATGAAAAATCTTCATGCATCAACTGAAGCATACAATCCATGAAAGTATAAGTACTTTGGACTCGATCTTTAAAGGGTTTGAGCATATGGGTTTCTGGCATAAAAGAAATCGTATTGTGAAGCGCAGCATAACCAGAAGAGTAGCGGGGCAAATCTAAAAATGCCATGATATGATTATTGGGTTTTCCTGTGTTATAAACATAAGGAGTCATTTCCCAATTTCTAGATTTCATATCTTCATACAACTTCGGTAACATTCGGCTTCTTAAGTAATCTCGAAAACTTAACTCTAGCTTATCTATTTGAGTGGTAATCAAGGTCATGGTATATTGATAGTCTGCCCCGTTGGAAGTGTGATTATCAATAAAAATATTCGGCTGCCATTCATTGAATAACTGATTAAATGTTTGGGCATTACGAGAATCGCATTTGATGAAATCTCGATTCAAATCCAAATTTTTAGCGTTTCCGCGAAAGCCATATGATGCTGGTCCATTTTGATTCGTACGAGTCGTACTATTTCGATTCAATGCACCACCGATATTGTACATTGGAATAGCAATGATTACGTTATGCTCTAGCCACTTTTGTTTTTCCTCTTGTGTCAACACATCTCGTAACCACATCATCGTAGCATCTACACCACAAGGTTCTCCTGCATGTATCGCATTGTTGATCATCAATATTTGCTTCCCCTTCTCTCGAATACTTTTGGGATCAAAATCACCATCATTTGAAATGATCGCTAAATGAAGCGGATGCCCAGCATCTGTCATACCATAGGTCTTCAATTCCATTTGAGGAAATTGTTGATCTAGTCTTTTATAATAAGCAATGGTTTCATGATAGGTTGCTGTTGTGTTTGCTGTTTTTTCAAATGGTGTTTTTAATTTACTGATAAACCATTCTTCGGAAGGAGGAATTTGAGCTATTGAAATCGTAGAAAAGAAAAAGATTAAAAGTAAATATGTTGTTTTGATTTTCATGTATTTGATGTTTTGATTACTGTTTTTTTGGACTAGTGTTTTTGTTTGACAATTTTCCAGGTGAGGTAGCCTAGAGTTAGGATAGCCATTGTCATGGAAATGTTGATGATCATGTCTTCATTTAATAAAGGAGTAGAAAATATTTTTAAGGTTGCTTTTAGGATATTGATTACTCCTAAAAAAACAGTGATCCCTACAATTAATAAAAGGGGAATATTTAATCGAATAGTATTGACATATTGTTGACCGATTAAACTACGATCATTGACAGCTAATAATAGAAAAACAGTGACTACAGGTAATAAAATTCCATTTATCGCTTGAGCTAAAATAATGGCGGGAATCGGTTGGACATCTAAGAGTCCAAAACATAATCCTATCAAAAGAATCGTTCCCCATACCAATCGAAAATTTCGGGAACGAGGGGACCATTTTTCCGAATCAGTACCAAAAATAGATCGTGCAGTCACCGCCGCTGCTAATGGTGAAGTAATGGAAGAACTCAGTCCTGCTGCAAAAAGTCCAAAACCGAAAAACGCTGTCATCCATTTCCCAGATTTCTCAGTCAGAATTTCTGCTAAGGCAGCAAAACTAAACGTACCTTCCACTTGTGTTCCGACTAAAAGTATGGCAATAGAAATGAAACCACCAATTAATACGGCCATTAAAATTCCAATCCGCATTTCGGTGATATTTTGATCTTTACTAATTCCTGATGCCAAAAATAAATTATAGGGTACAATCGTCGTTCCGATCAAGCCGATGATTAGTAAGGCACTATCTTTTGGGAAAGAAGGTTGAATGGCTGCGGTAAAAATATCTTTAGCAGAAAAATGACTATTAAAAGCTGCGTAGATGAATGCAACTCCCATCAAGGCTACTATCATTCCTAATAAGTTCGCGATGATCCTAAAATTACCCAACCAAAGTAAGACGCCACAAATCAAAGCGATCAAAAGTGTTAACCACTTAATCGGAATGGTGGTTATCAAAGCTAAACCTGAAAGTGCTCCTAACATATTCCCTGCTTGGTAAGCAGCACAACCAAAAGCAACCGCTAAAAAAACCATCCACTTTATCTTAGCAATTTTTTGTCCTTCGTATTTAGTGGCAATTATTTCCCCTAAATTTTTTCCTGAAGCAATCGTCAATCGTGCTGCAGCTTCCTGCAAAAAAACAGTAGCAAGGGTAGAAAAAACCAAAGCCCATAAAAGAGACAATCCAAAACCAGCCCCAGCTTTGGAAGCCGTTGCAACAGTACCGGGCCCAATAAATGCAGCAGAAATAATGGACCAAAAAAGGATACTTTGAAGACCTTGTTTCCAGGAAACTGTTTTTGCCATCGTCTAATCTTTAGGTTTTAAAATATCTCTAATTCACCCATTTGTAAACTTAGCAAAAAAAAATGTTTTACCCCGACCGAAGTCGAGATAAAACATTTTAAAGATCTTTTATCTTAAAAGTTATTCTAGCATTCGTGGCTAATAACCTGCCATAAATTTCTGCATAATCGTTTCAGAACTAGTATGAATTTTCATAAAATAAGTTCCTCTATTAGTAATGTTCACTTCTACCGTTCGCAGTTTCATATATTTTGAAACATCTTCAAATATTTCACTAAATATTAATCGACCACTTTGATCGAATATTTCAATAAGCACCTCTTTTTCAAATTCATTTTCTAATCGAATATTGATATCATCTAATACTGGATTCGGGAATAATAGCACTGCTGATTTTATACCAAACTTTGCTACTAAGACTTCTGAAAATGCTTCTTTCCCATCTAGATCAACTTGTCGTAGTCTATAATAATTCATTCCATAGAAAGGATTTTTATCGATCGAATTATATCTACTTACCTGACTGGTTGTTCCGTTGGACTTCACCTTGTTAAGCGAATAAAAGTCTATTCCATTTTCTGAGCGCTCCACCATGAAGTAATCACTATTTAATTCAGAAGCTGTTTCCCAGAACAGATGTACATTGTGATCATTGTCTTTTCGCACATCAAATTTAATCATTTCCACTGGAAGTGAGTTTGTTGATGGCAAAGTAGAAGCAAAAGTAAAAGCTTCAATATAAGGTGGTGGATCTCCAGTTTCGACAGAACCAGGCGAAGTTAAATCTCCTTCAATTATTCCAACACCACTGCTATACCAAGTACTATCCGCTGGATTCAACTGTGCCACCACTAAAGAACTTAGATCATCAATTCCTCTTGCTCCTGCATCTGTCCAATGTAGACTGACTTGTATATCTTCTGTTCCTCCTGTTCGACTCAAAGTCCAGTGTTCCGTGGAACTGATATGGGCTAAACCACTTTCATCTACCCTGTTGATGTATGGTGGTGGATCTCCTTTATAATCTGCTGTAATCACTGAATTAGTTTGGCTGACCGGAGTAATTTCAATTGGTGCATAAGTGCCTCCTTTTCCTAATGGAAAAACAAAAGGTTCACTTCCTGTACTTCCTAATTTACGAACAGGACCACTAATAAAAGCATCTTTACTACCTCCAGAAATAGTGGCACCATCAGCAATAACAATAGGTGCTGATTCAGTTGTTTCCAATACCCCATTTTGTAATTTCAATTCTGTATCAATCATCAATGGGCCTTCGGTTAGCATTCCCGAAGGATTATCAAACATCATGTTTTTTATGTCAAATTCATCACTCCCTGCACCGGGCATCGTATTACAAGCAATGACTTGAGGTGTCGTTCCATTGTATACTAGAGAAGCCGTTTCTCCCATAGTAATAGATCCATAATTAGTTGATCTATCAAAATTGCCACCAATCTCTAGTTTACCTTGTTCTAGTTTGATTAAAGCATCTCCTTCTGATTGTGCAATAATGGATATGTTTTTTCCTACACTAATAACTGACTCCTCACTATTATCCGTAGATAATGATATTTTTCTATCCGCTTTATTACTCGTCATATAAACATTATCATCGACTTGAATAAGACCAGCACTATCTACAGCTAAAATGATCCCGACCGGTGAATCTTGATTGAGAATATTAAGATTTTTCTTGAACAAAATGGTCCCTCCATTATTTGCAGTAATAGTTAAGGATCTTGCATCATCAATCATTCCGGTTAGTTCTTCATTAAATTGAAGTTTGGCATTTCCATTAACGACTGTTTCAAAGTTCTTTCCGCTTTTCACATCAAAGGTGGCATATCCTGATATGGTCAATTCTGCATCGTTATTCAATGAAATCTCCTCGGTTTGTTCTCCATCAGCTGATTTACCATACACAAAGGTAAAAGTACCCCCAACAAACATTTGAGTACTATCAATCATCGACAAGCGTAAAATATTCTCTTGTTCATTATCGTTTGCTCTTTTAAATGATGTTTGTCCAACAACATTCAAAATAGCATCACCACTAAGCAGCACTTCTGTATCGATAGCTCTATTTAAAGCTTCAACAACCAAATTAAATGTCGTGGTCAATCGCCCTCCTTGAATCATAATTAATTTCGAATCACCCGTGACAAAATTGGATTTCACGGTGACATTCGCTACTTCCCCAACATCACTATTAATCGTTATTTTATGACCATCAATAATTACGTTGTCAAACAAACCTGGAATTTGGTTGGTTTCATTTGATTGTTGATTCCAAGTAGAAGCATCGTTCCAATTCCCATTTGTCACCGATATAAAATCAGCAGCAAAAATCGAATGGGCAAAAAATAAAGTAAAAAGAAAAAGAGGTAAAGTCTTAGTAAATCGTTTTTTCATGGAGCGGTCTATTTGCGTTGTAGTATATGTATTAGATATTATAAATAGAGGGGAAGGAAAAACTATTACGGAGGGTATGCGGAAGGGTTCTTTTTAATACTGCAATAATTTTGCCAAAAAAAAGTGGAGATAAAATTAATTTTATCTCCACTTTTTTTGGCAAAATCTCATTTCAGAAATGAAATTCTGTTAGAACAGCGCTATTCTTTTTTGGTAAACTCTATGATGTTTCGTTGACCTTTATGATTGACACTTAGATAATAAACACCTACTCCCATTAGATTCAATTCGCTGGTATTTAATCTGATATGTCCTTCAGAAATCATCATCATTTTTTGATATAACAATTGTCCTTGTTGATTAAATATTTCTATCATCACTTCTCCAAACAAATCATTTTCCACCAAAATATTCATTTGGTCTTTTACTGGATTCGGAAATAATGTTAGCTTTGAATCAATATGATACCTAAGCGATATAAGCTCTGATAATTCCTCTTTCCCATCCAGATCAACTTGTCGTAATCTATAATAATTTATTCCGTAAAAAGGATTTTCATCCAAAACATTATATCTAGTTAAGGACATGGCATTACCTTTAGATTTGACTTTCTGAAGAGGATAGAAGTCTATTCCATTCTCTGATTTTTCCACCATAAAGTAATCACTATTGACCTCTGATGAAGTTTCCCAAAGTAAGCGAACATGATCTTCATTTTTTCTAGCTTCAAAACGAGTCATTTCCACTGGAAGTGAATTCGTTGACGGTAAAGTAGAGGCAAAAGTAAAGGCTTCAATATAAGGTGGTGGATCACCCGTTTCGACAGAACCAGGTGTGGTTAAATTTCCAATAATATTTCCTATACCGGAACTATACCAAGTACTATCTGCTGGATTCAATTGTGCCACAACCAGAGAACTTAGATTATCAATTCCTCTCGCACTTGCATCTGTCCAATGTAGGCTCACTCGTATTTCCTCAGACCCTGCGGTTCTATTCAAAGTCCAGTATTCCATGGAACTGATATGCGCTAAACCACTTTCATCTACCCTATTGATATATGGCGGTGGATCTCCTTTGTAATCTGCTGTGATCACTGAAGTAGTTTGGCTGACTGGAGTAATTTCGATCGGGGCATAAGTGCCTCCTTTTCCTAAAGGAAAAACGAACGGTTCACCACCAGTAGATCCTTCTTTCGTGATAGGTCCATCGATATAAGAATCTGAATTTCCTCCTTTAATAACAGCCAAATTTTTAACGATAATATCATCCACCTCACTTGTTTTGATGATACCATTTTTTAAAACTATCGAGTCTGTCACCACAATTTTTCCTTCTAAAAGCATTGGTTCCTCTGAGGTATTTTCAAATCTTACATTACTACTATCGAATAAATCTGATCCACTTCCAGGTAAAGAATCACAAGAAATAGTTTGTTGAATTGTTCCATTATAAATCAATTGGCCACCACTATTGGTTTCTAAATTTCCATAATTATCAGGTCTGTTAAAATTCCCTCCGATGGATAGGGTCGCCTCATTCTCCATCTCGATCATGACATCCGAATCACTTTTCGCTTTTAAAGTAATATCGCCTACCACCTCTATAGATCCTTTATATTTTGAACTTTTTAGTTCAACGATTCGATCAGCATGCTCCGATTCCATACTTAGACTCCCTCCAATATTAATTATTCCTCCATAAGTACTTGTTCTTAACGTAGCTTTCCCCGTCAAAGCACCATCTATATTTTTAATGAAAGTGCTATCGGAAATATTAAGTTCTGAGTTATTGTCAACCGTCACTCTCATATTATCCCCTCCTTCAAAGGTCATATAAAAATCTCCTAGCAGATTAGCTTTGGCATTCGTTTCTAAATAAAAATCAAAGTCATTCCCTGATCGACAAATCAATCTAGTATCTCCTGTTACAGTCATTTCAGCAGAATTTGTCAAATATATTTCATAGTATACTCCACTAAATCCAGTTTCACGATAGTCAAACTCTAAATCTCCACCAATAAAAATTTTAGTCATGTTATACATGTATAATTGAAAATTAGTGGTTTGATTCTCATCAATAGTTCCTATCAAAGCATCTCCGTCAATACGAAACTCCGCAGTATGAGTCATAGAAATCCCCATAACATTTGAAGCGCTTCTTGAAGTCACTTCTAAGTTGCCTTCTACTGTTAGTTTAGCATTCTCTTTTATATACAATTGGTAATAGGGATCAATAAAATTAGTATTGCTTAATTGTAAACATCCAATTTTAATGGTATCCATTCCTAAAGGTAAGGCATTCATTGTTCCATCATTAATGGTTACATCGAAGCCATCAATAATCACCGTATCTGTGATAGAAAGAGGTATCATTCCTTTATCCCATATACCAGTTTCTTCCCATTTTCCACTACCGATAGCGGTGTAAATGGTTGCATTGATATGACTTAGTGTAAAAAGGAAAGTGATCGTTAAAATTAATTTTAATGTATAAGATATCTCACTTCTCATTTTGGACGTTTTCTCGTTTTGGCAACAAATGTGACGGGAGGAATTATTTTTTAGTGAGAGGAATGTCTTTAGAACTAGGCAAGAATACTGCCAAAATTATCGATTATTCTATTTTTTGTGAATCGATTTCGGTTTTTTTGAGCCAAAAGCTCCGCCTCCAGGCGTTTCAATAACAATTCGATCACCTCTATTCATTATTTTTTCGTCAATCCCTTTTAAGAATTCTTTTTCTCCATTATTACGAATCAAAAATTGTGTTCCTCTTTTTCCTGCTTCTCCTCCAAACAGACCGTAAGGAGCTTGTTGACGATGTTGACTTATAAGGGTCATTTCAACTTTTTCAAGAAATTCTATCTCTCGAATAAGACCATCTCCACCATTCCATTGTCCTGCTCCTCCTGACTTAGGTCGAATGGAGAAGCGATGCAATCGAACAGGATAATGCCATTCTAATTCTTCTGGATCTGTAATTTTGGTATTGGTCATATGTTGGTGTATTGCAGATCTTCCATGAAAACCATTTCCTGCTCCACAACCACCACCGATCGTTTCATAATAACCAAATTTTTCATTTCCAAATAGAAAGTTATTCATAGTGCCTTGACTACAGGCTGCTAGTCCTAATGCTTTAATTAAAGTATCCACTACACGTTGACTGACCTCCGTATTCCCTCCAACTACAGCTGGACAAAGCTTGGCATCTTTTGGAAAATCTGGATTTAAAAAACTGCATGGTAAAATCATATCAACTTCTTTCATTAAACCTTCATTTAGAGGAATCGAGGTACCACTGAGTAAACGCAAAACGTATATGACCGCACTATACACAATTGAAATATTTGCATTTAAATTATATGGATGAACGGTGTCTGTCCCAGTAAAATCAAACACAAGTTTCTTTTTAGTCATGTCGATTGACACCTGTATTTGATGGCCATCATCTAATACTTCGCTTGCTGTAAATATTCGGTTACGATAAGGTTTCAATGAATGATTAAGTGCATCAAAAGCAGCCATCTTTATGGCTTTCATATAATGTTGAATTTTATTTAATCCATATTTATGAGTTAATTTTTGAAGTGCATGTTCTCCTGTTTTCAAGGAAGCTAAGGCAGCTTTGATGTCCGCTATATTTTCCGTAATCGATCGACTGGGGTAAGGTGCTTCGGCTAATATTTTTTCAATTGACTTCCAATTGACTATTCCATTTTTCACCAAATACATCGGTGAAATAACCACGCCTTCTTCTGCTAAATTTTGTGCATTCGGTGGCATAGATCCAGGTCTAGAACCTCCAATTTCTGCGTGATGTGCCCGATTAATAACATAGCCTATTCTTTCTCCATTTTCTGAAAAGACTGCACTGACTAAAGTTACATCCGGTAAATGTGATCCTCCATATTTAGGATGATTCGTAATGGCAACATCTCCAGGATTCAAAGGCAATTGTTTTCGAACCAGTCGAGCGCAAATGCCAAGACTTCCCAAGTGCACTGGAATATGCGGAGCATTAGCGAGTAATTCTGCATCTGCATCCAAAATAGCACAAGAAAAATCAAGCCGTTCTTTGATATTAACAGAAAAAGAAGTGCGTTGTAATTGAGCCCCCATTTCTTCAGCAATCGCCATAAAACGATTCGTGAATAATTCTAACTCTACTACTTTTTTAGTGATGTTAATCTCTTTTTTATAGTTCTCTTTTTTTTGTAATAATGCATTTAAATGTTCATCTACCAATACTTGCCATCCGGCCGGAATAAAAGCTGTTGAGTGATTATTTAATAATATTGCCGGTCCTGTTAGGTTGGCTCCATTTTTCAATTTGGACCAATCATAAATAGCATTTTTTGACTCTTGATCTATGATCGAATGATTAAAACTAAGTGGATCAGGTCGATATGGAGGAACCTCTTTTGATTTTTCAAATACTTCTTCCTTTGTTCCAGAAATGACTTTGATACTTTCTAATTCTATTGTTTTGTTATTGGGCCAATGCCCAAAAAGATGTTGATACTTTTCTTTAAATTGTTTAAGAATATTTTCCGTGTTTTCTATTCCTTTTTGATCGACAGATATTTCTATCGTATTCGTTTGGCCAATGAATCGAAGATAGAGATAAATAGATTTGACTATCACTTCTTTTGGCTGAACTCCTTCTTTTTCTAATTCAGTAAACGTTTCCTTTTGGAGTACTTCGATGGTCTCTTTCAATTGTGGTGCATAGTCTTTCATTTTTTGTAAAACCTGTTTTTCAGCCAAGCGCTCTATTTGAGCATTTCCTATTCCATAAGCACTTAAAAGGCCTCCATCGAATGGTAAAAGAATATTTCTAATCCCTAATAAATCAGCGATTGAACCAGCATGTAAACCTCCTGCTCCACCAAAAACCAATAATGCATATTCTTGAGGATCTATGCCTTTAGCTATTGAAATTTTGCGAATAGCGTCGGCCATTTTTTCATTAGCAATTTGCTCCAATCCCATTAATATTTCCTTATCGGAAATATTTTCATTTTTACTGATCAACACTTGATTTTTCAATTCAGTCAATGCTTGCTTTGCCTTTTCGATCTGGATAGGAATCCCAAATTTTGATGGATCCATTTTACCTAATAATAAATTAACATCAGTAATCGTCAAGGGGCCTCCAGCGCCATAACACGCGGGGCCTGGATCAGCTCCCGCACTCTTCGGCCCAACGCAAAGCTTATGACCATCAAAAAAACAAATGGACCCACCTCCAGCAGCCACCGTTTCAATCGCTAGACTGGGACTGAGCATATTCACTTCTCCTACTTTTGTAACAAATTCATAATCAAATGATCCATTGTAATGAGCGGTATCCGTACTTGTTCCTCCCATATCTAAACTTAACAACTTAGAAAATCCCATTTCTTTCGCTACTCTTGCAGCTCCAACAATGCCTCCAGCTGGACCGCTCAACAAACTATCTTTAGCTTTAAAAAATTGAGCGTCCACTAAGCTTCCCATACTGGTCATGACTTTTAATGAAATATTGTTTGTAAAATTTTCATTTCGTAAAACACTTGTTATGTTTTGTAAATAATTTGAAATGATTGGTGATAAATAGGCATCTACTACAGCGGTATTAGTTCTGGGTAAAATTTGAATATTGGGGGATAAATCAGACGAAATAGAAATATATTCAAAGCCTGCCCTAGATAATGCCTGAGCTATTTTTTGCTCATGAATGGGATTTAGATAGGCATGTAAACAGCTAATCGCAATCGCTTTAGTATTGGATTCTTTACACTGTTCAATTACTCTTTCAACTTCCTTTTTGGTCAAAGGATTGATGATTGCCCCTGTTGAAGACAAGCGTTCTTGGACTTCTATTACATTTGTATAAAGTAAAGTTGGATCGGGAATATTTAGTTGAAAAAGGTCGGGACGTTGTTGTGTACCAATAGCTAGTAAATCTTTAAAACCTGCTGTAATGATTAAAGTTAATGGCGCTCCTTTCTTTTCGAGTAAGGCATTTGTTCCTTTGGTTGAGCCCAGCCTTATTTGGAGCGGTGGGAATGGAACACCCAAGGCTGTACTGGTGATCAAACGTGTGGCTAAAATCGGTGCTTCTTCTTCCGCTGTTATTTCAAAAGTATCCAGAGAAAATATTTCTATTTTTTTATCAATTTCTAAAATTTGATTTTCCCAATCAATGAATTTGATTTTTGCAGCAGTTTGATTATGGTCTAAGATTCGGAATTTATATCCTGTAAATAAATTTTGCTTAACCTGCCAATTCGCTTGAAATTTAAATCGATTATCTGAGAGCTGTTCTTGAATTACACCTCTCAACCTTCCAGTACTTAATACTTTTATCCGATGTTTTTTCCCATTAGGAGCTATCGCAATACAATCGGTAAACGTACCTCCTGTATCGATCCAAATTTGCCATTGAGTTGAGGAGTTATCCATGATAATATTCCATTGACTTTAATAAAAGCGAACAACCTTTCTGAGGGTTTGGTTTAGGAACATGAAAATAATAACTTATAACAGTTTGAGGTTTCTTTTTCCTTTACTCAGCGTTAAAAAGCCTCGCCGATGCCCTGCATCGTCTATGTTTTTTGCCTTGATTAAAGAAAAAACAAATTCTCATCTTTGTTACAAATTATTAATTGCATATTCCTTAGTCTGAAATTAATTTCAGTAAAAATGTATATTTTGTAGGAGAAAACCGAATTGAATATCATTTTAAACGAATTGATTTTTTCAATATCAAGTAGCCATATATGAAATCTATATTTTCAATTTTATCCTTTTTCTTGATTTCCATTTTACCACTCAATGCTCAAATGATGAATAATCCTTTCTTACATCAAAGAGATCATGGTCCATTACAATTGACCACTAAAGGCGCTTCACATTTTGCACGTTTGGCTTTAGATTGTATGCAAAGAGAGTATCCCAATAAATTGAATCAAGTATTGTCTGACGATACTCAATTGAAATCACCAAAGATTTTGCATCCTGCTTTTTATGGTTGCTTTGATTGGCATTCCTCTGTGCATGGACATTGGATGCTGGTGCGATTACTTAGAAATTTCCCTGATTTACCCGAAAGGGATGAAATTAGAAAAAAGCTCAATGAAAATTTAACAGCCGAAAACATTGAGGGAGAAGTCGTTTATTTAAAAGCTGCTTCAAAGTCTTGGGAACGAATGTATGGTTGGAGTTGGTTACTGAAGTTAGCTGAAGAAGTTTATCTGTTAAAAGATCAAGATGGCCAAAAGTGGGCTAAGCATTTACAACTGCTTACTGATTTGGTTATTGAAAAATATCAACAATTTTTACCGGGCCAAGTGTATCCTGTTCGAACGGGTGTACATCCAAACACTGCTTTTGGGCTTTCCTTCGCTTGGGATTATGCACATACTACTGGACATACTTCGCTTCAACAATTGATTGAAAAACGTGCAAAGGATTATTATTTAAATGATACAGACTGTCCTACTGATTGGGAACCTAGTGGTGAAGATTTTTTATCAGCTTGTTTGGAAGAAGCTAACCTGATGCAACGGATATTACCTCGAAAAACTTTCAACAATTGGTTTAAAAAATTTCTGCCAAAGAAAAAAATAAAAGGACTACTCTACCCTGCTGATGTTTCAGATCGGTCTGATCCTAAAATCGTTCACTTGGATGGATTGAATTTAAGCCGAGCATGGTGCATGTATAGCATCTTACCTGCTATTGATCAAAAGAAAAAGAAACGAATTTTGACTGAAGCGGCTAATCGACATTTATTAGCTACCATTCCGAATATAGCTAGTGAACATTATGAGGGTGGACATTGGTTGGCTAGTTTTGCGGTTTATGCTTTGTCGGTTAACTAGTAATCTTATGGTGTCGCGACCTTCGCTTGTTGCCACCTTTCTGTGGGATGAGATTTTCGTTTCGCTACGGGTTTTGTACTTAAAAAATAAGGTGGATCAAATAAATTTGGATCGCCATTAATTTTAAAAAATGGAGAAAGAAAAAAATGTTGTTTCTAAGTGGTTGACTCAATTGCAGCAAGAAAGTTGGAATCTGGAATTGTTGATTTCAGGTTTTTCCATCTTTTTATTGATGAATGCTGGAGAACATATTATTGATCTTATGGAGTATTTTGATTTACATTCCGATCAAAATAATGGATCAAATAGCTTAATGATAGCATCATTGGGCATTACTTATTTAGCAACCATTGTTTTGACCATCAATTTGATCATACATGTTTTTTTACGTGGATTCTGGATTGGGACAATTGGCTTACGTTCAGTCCAAGAAAAAACTAATTTTGAAAAATTAAAATACACTCCTTTTTTCACTGAAAAGCTCAAAAAAAAGGTACTGAATTTAGACGACCTATTAGTTAGATTAGATACGATATGTAGTGTTATCTTCTCTTTTACTTTTTTAGTGATTTTTATGTTTTTTTCTGTCTTCTTATACATATTATTTATTGCTGTAGTCGATACTCTTTACTCCACAATAGAAAATTTCGTAGGTGCTGACTACCATTATGTGTTCGATGTTTTTATGAGCATACTTTTCATGCTAATTCTTTTAACCAGTACTATCTACTTGATTGACACTTTGAGTTTAGGCTTTTTTAAAAGACAAAAGTGGTTTCAAAAAATCTATTATCCCATCTATGTTTTTTATGGTTATATTACTTTATCGGGGATTTATAGAGGCATTTATTACCACTTAGCGAGTCGTTTTTCTAAACGAATTGTCATGATGTTATTAATTGCTTATGTACTTCTATTCGCGCTTTATCCTATGCACAAATATGAACAATATCCTTTTTATCCAGATAATGAAACGAACAACAAACTCTATCAAAATAGATATGACGATCGCCGACAAGACCAACATTATATCAAATATGCCAGTATTCCATCAATGAATATTGATCAAAATTTTCTTCCTCTTTTTATTCGGTATAATATTGGAGATAATGAAACGATACAGCAACTCTGTACCGATTACCAACCGAGTAAATCAGTTGGTATTATTTCCGGTATTAAAATTTCACACAATGGAATTAATCTTTCAACTCCATATGTTGAAGAAAAAAACCCTGAAAAACTATTGAATTGTTTAAGTCAACTTTATACCATCTATTTGAATGATTCATTGGTGATCAATCCTGAATTCTACTATTATAGTCAACCTATCATGGATGAAAAAGGGATACAAACCATGCTCTCTATTCAACATTTACCGAAAGGTAAAAATGAAATAAAAGTTACTCGTAAAGAGTATGATGATGTAGACGAAATTTTAAACGACGTAGAATATACGCGAATCCCTTTTTGGTTGGAGTGATCGATTTGACAATCAATAAGGTTACCCGAAAATAAGTAAATACAGCGTATCGCAGCACTCAATCAATTAAAAAATAGCACAAATGAAAGGAGACGTCCCTTCTAAAAAGAAAATTTTATTTAAGATCAATGACGATTTAAAATCGTACATGAAGAAATACAATCGGGCTATTGACCTGCCGATTCAGTATCAAGATTTAATGCATTTTACCATGTCTAACTCTTTATTAGATAATGATGGAAATGACACTTTATGGGAAACCGTTTACTATAGCGAAATAGATACGAATGAACTGAATACTGCACTCACTCAAATCTATGCATTATTAAAAACAGATGGTGATACCGAAGTCATGGAACACCTTTCTGTAGCACGTATTGACTATTGTACTTTTGGCAATACTCATCCGTTTCGAATTCGAATCATTAATCGTCTAAATGATAATTACGACCATTTTTATGTAAAAAAGGCGGACGCCTCTAGAGTCTACGGTTTAGAGTTGGAACATATCCTCTCTCCCAATCGTATTATGTATCTAGTCGATGGAAGTACTTTGATTGAGGAACATGTTGCGGGAATTCCTGGAGACATTTTCATGGAAAAAAATCTAGATGATACCGTTTTTAATCAAATTCGAATTGCCAAAGAATTTGTAAAATTCAATGAGCGTTGTTTTGTTCGATTATTGGGAGATATGCGCGCTTATAATTATGTGGTAGATATTACTCCAGATATTGAAGGTTCACAATTTAGATTTCGGGCCATTGATTTTGATCAGCAATCTTATGAAGGTCGAAAAAGTTTTTATTTACCTCAATATTTCAAAGAAAATAATCCAATCATTTTTCTTGGTTTTGAACATATGAAACCAACTACTGTTAGACAATATCAACTAGAGGAAAGAAGTTTAATCGCCACTAGAGCAAAATCATTAAAAAATCGACTCAATCAATTATTGGATATCATGATCAAGGACAAAATTTCTGATCAAAGAAAAATCACTCAACTCAGAGAAGAATTGTCTTATCATCATAAAAATGAAGATTTTTTAAAATGTAAGAATATGGGAGAGTTGGTCCTAACAAATATTCTCTTATTATTGCAAAAAGAATTCAAACAAAGTATCATAGACGTTCGTATTTAGACCTGAAGTTGTTTACAAAAATTGAATAATTAAGTTTCTATGAAAATTGTCCAAATCACCGATTTACACATAGATGTCAAAGGAGAGTATCCTTTTAACATTGATGTCAGAAAAAATTTCATTGAAGTTTTGAAAACTGTTCGTGATATCCAACCAGATCATTTGGTCATCTCTGGAGACCTCTGTAATCGAATTGGTGAAGCGACGATTTACAAATGGATCAAAAATCGCTTGGATCTTCAAGAATTCCCTTATAGCATTATTGCTGGTAATCATGATGATTCTGTTTTGATGGCTAAGGTTTTTAAACTAGAACATTTACTTACCGGTGATGAAGTTTTTTTTGCTAAAAAAATTGGAAAATTTGTTTGTCTCTTTTTAGATTCTGCCAAAGGATTTCATTCAGAAGATCAGCTCAACTGGCTAAAACGTCAACTGAAAAATGCTACTGGAGACTTGATTATTTTTATGCATCACCCACCGATCAAAGTTGGTGTTCCCTTTATGGACAACAAACATGCTCTAAAAGATATCAATGCCATCCAAGATATTTTGACTAGTTATCATTCCAATATTGATCTTTTTTGTGGTCATTATCATATTGAAAAAACACTTCGTTTTAAAAATTTAATGATCCAAATTACTCCTTCTTGTTTTTTCCAGATGGACCAAACGGAACTAGAATTTAAAGTGGATCATCATCGACCTGCTTTACGCATTATCGAAAAAGACAAGCATCAATTGCGTAGTACCGTTCAGTACTTTGATGGAAATTTTGTGTCATAGTTAGTCATTCAAGGAATTGATCTCTACCATTTTATTTTTCAATCTTGTCTTCAGAACCAAATTAATTTAGTTGGCTTTTTTAACAGATCATTGTTTTTTGCTATGGAATAGTAATTGCTGCGCAAAAGCGTACAAAATACATAATACCATGAAAGCAAAAATGGCCTACAAGATGATCGACTTGCTCAAAAAGGGCAAAAAATATCGAGATGGACAATCTAATCTTTTTATCGAATTGTATTTTGATGATCCACATTTTGTTCGATACGAATACCATGGAGATGGATTCAATGGCGAAGCTCACAGCCACCGAACTCAACTTACCGAAAAAGAAATACTCGCTTTCATTATGAAATAATTACTAATTTTTGTTTCCTATTGACTATCGTCAAAAAATCCATTACTTTTGTATATGTTATTTTAATATAAAAAATAACTCCCTCCTTTTTTATCTCAATTACATTTTCACCTATCAACTAAACAGCACATCGCTGTAACTTAAATCTATTGGATTAACCCAAATATTTTCCCCTAACACGTAGAACTAAGTAAAGCTCAAAAACAACTTTCTTATAGTAATTCCACTTGTACTTGATCAATGTATAAAGGCCATATTGATCGTGCATTACAGTGGAAACTACTCCCGCATTTACCTTTCGAAAACAAAACAACCTATGACACATTTAAAATATGCAATGGCAGTTTTTTTACTGTTATTGATGATACCACTAGGCGCTCAGGATTATATTTTGGAAAGACTTGATCCTCAAATCAACACCTCCGACTATGATGAGATTGCGCCTCGCATCAGTCAAGATGGCTCTCAACTTTATTTTACTCGAGTCGGATATCCTGAATTCGAAAAAACTATTTTTGAAGATGGGATTGACCTTTCTTCTACCTTGTCGGAAGAAGAATTTATGACTTACCTCCAAAGAATTTATTCCATCATTTCTGGCACTAATGTAAGTGATCCAATTGCCTCTGCTTTTAATCAAGATATTTGGTTGGCTCAGTTTTCTGATCATACTCTTGAAAAAGTC